>NZ_CAXREX010000116.1:0-12816 GCF_964229645.1 Nioella sp.
TGGGGCGAAACTTACGGTGCGATTGTTGCGCTAACAATGGGTAGCAGTGCCGCGCCCCTAGCGCAGATTGACGCGGAGGGCGGCGGCGGCGGCAAAGGGCATGGCCGCCAGCGTCGCCAGCGTGATCCCCGCCAGCAGCGCAAGCGGGGTGAAGGCGTCCATCCCCTCGGCCCCGCGCCCGGCCACCTCGGCCCCAAAGAGCAGCGTCGGCACGTAGAGCGGCAACACCAGCAGCGACAGCAAAAGCCCGCCCCGCTTCAGCCCCACGGTCAGCGCCGCCCCGAAGGTGCCGATGGCCGAAAGGGCAGGGGTGCCCACGGCCAGCGAGGCGATGAGCCAGCCAAAGCCTTCGGGCGGCAGGTTCAGAAGCACCGCCAGAACAGGCGCGGCGGCCACCAGCGGCAGGCCAGTGGTGATCCAGTGCGCCAGCGCTTTGATGCCTGCAACGGCCTCCAGCGGCAGTGGCGAGGTCGCCAGCAGTTCGAGCGAGCCATCCTCCCAGTCCAGCGCGAAGATGCGGTCGAGCGACAGAAGGCAGGCCAGAAGCGCGCCGATCCACAGGATGCCGGGGGCGATGCGGGTGATGATCCCGGTTTCCGGCCCGATCCCGAAGGGCATGAGGATGGTCACGATCAGGAAGAAGGCCAGGCCCAGGCCAAAGCCGCCACCGGCGCGGATCGCAAGTCGAAGATCTCGTATAAGAAGTCCGGTCACAGGGCGCCCTCCGACAGGAACGGGTCTGCCGCGTCGGCAGCCTCGGGGCGGCTGCGCCGGGTGAAGGGGGTGATGTCGAGGCTGCGCGCCGTGGGCAGGCCAAGGTCGATATGGGTGGCGATCACGGCAAGCCCGCCGGCGGCAAGGTGGCCTTCGACCGCGCGGGCGAAGCGGGCCACGTTGTCGACATCGAGCGAAACGGTCGGTTCATCGAGGCACCAGACCGGTCGCCCCGTGACAAGCAGGCGCGCCAGCGAGAGGCGCCGCTTCTGCCCCGCCGAGAGGTTTCCGGCCCGGCGGTCCAGCAACGCGCCCAGGTCGAAAGCCTCGACCGCCGCGTCGACGGCCCCCGCGCCGAAGACCCCGGCCCAGAAGCCCAGGTTCTCGGCCACGCTCAGCTGCGCCTTCAGACCGTCGGCATGGCCGGCATAGGCAATGCCCTCGGACGGGGCGTCGATGCGGCCCTCCAGCGGCGGGGTCAGACCCGCCAGCGTGCGCAGAAGTGTCGTCTTGCCCGCCCCGTTCGGACCGCGCAGGATCAGCGCCTCGCCGGGGGCGACATCGAAGGCCACCCCGGCCAGAACTTGCAGGCCGCCGCGGGCGCAGGACAGGTTGGAAACGCTCAGGCTCATGCCCAAGCCCTAGCCCAATCCGCGCGCCGGGGGAAGCGCCCGAAGCCCGGTCAAAGCGGCGCAATCAGGGGGCTTGGCAAAAAAAGCGCAAAAAGATGTATGCAACGGCATACAAAATCGCCGCACCCCCCTTGAACGACTCCTTTTATGCTGTCATAGCCCGGGCCAGCACATACCCACATCGTTTGACACGAGGGAGGCTTCTCCATGCCCATCACAGTCGGTCAGGACACCGCGAAGACCCGCAAAACGCTTACGGTCGGCGATCAGTCCATTGCTTATTACTCGATCCCCGCTGCCGAAGCGGCCGGTCTCGGCACCTTCTCCAAGCTGCCCGCCGCGCTGAAGGTGGTGCTGGAAAACATGCTCCGCTTCGAGGACGGCAAGACCGTCTCGGTGGACGACATCAAGGCCTTCTCCGATTGGGCCGACAATGGCGGCAAGGGCGACCGGGAACTGGCCTATCGCCCCGCGCGCGTTCTGATGCAGGACTTCACCGGCGTTCCCGCCGTGGTGGACCTCGCGGCAATGCGCGACGGCATCAAGGCGCTTGGCGGCGACGCCCAGAAGATCAACCCGCTCAACCCCGTTGACCTCGTCATCGACCACTCGGTCATGATCGACTACTTCGGCAACCCGCGCGCGTTCCAGATGAACGTGGACCGCGAGTACGAGCGCAACATGGAGCGTTACACCTTCCTCAAGTGGGGTCAGAACGCCTTCAACAACTTCCGCGTTGTGCCGCCGGGAACCGGTATCTGCCACCAGGTGAACCTGGAATACCTGGCCCAGACCGTCTGGACCGACGTTGACCAGAACGGCGAAACCGTCGCCTATCCCGATACGCTGGTCGGCACCGACAGCCACACCACCATGGTCAACGGCGCAGCCGTCCTGGGCTGGGGCGTGGGCGGCATCGAGGCCGAGGCCGCGATGCTGGGTCAGCCCATCTCGATGCTGATCCCCGAAGTGATCGGCTTCGAGCTGACCGGCGAGATGCTCGAAGGCACCACCGGCACCGACCTGGTGCTGAAGGTTGTCGAAATGCTGCGCGCCAAGGGCGTCGTCGGCAAGTTCGTCGAATTCTACGGCGCGGGTCTCGATCACCTGCCGCTGGCCGACCGGGCGACCATCGCCAACATGGCCCCCGAATACGGCGCCACCTGCGGCTTCTTCCCGATCGACGACGAAACCATCCGTTACCTGCGCAACACCGGCCGCGACGAGGATCGCATCGCGCTGGTCGAAGCCTATGCAAAGGAAAACGGGTTCTGGCGCGGCGCGGATTACGCTCCGGTCTACACCGACACCCTGCATCTCGACATGGGCACCATCGTGCCCGCGATTTCCGGCCCCAAGCGTCCGCAGGACTACGTGGCCCTGACCGACGCCAAGGCCGCCTTCCGCAAGGAAATGGAAGAGACCTTCAAGCGCCCGATGGACAAGGACGTTGCCGTCGAGGGTGAAGACTACTCCATGAACTCGGGCAAGGTCGTGATCGCCTCGATCACCTCCTGCACCAACACCTCGAACCCCTATGTCATGATCGGCGCGGGCCTCGTGGCGCGCAAGGCCGCGGCGCTTGGCCTCAACAGCAAGCCCTGGGTCAAGACCTCTCTGGCACCGGGCTCGCAGGTCGTGTCCGCCTACCTGGAGGCCGCTGGCCTGCAGGAAGATCTCGACAAGGTCGGCTTCAACCTGGTGGGCTATGGCTGCACCACCTGTATCGGCAACTCCGGTCCGCTCCAGCCCGAGATCTCCAAGGCGATCAACGAGGGTGACCTTGTGGCGACCGCCGTTCTGTCGGGCAACCGCAACTTCGAGGGCCGCATCAGCCCCGACGTGCGCGCCAACTACCTGGCCAGCCCGCCGCTGGTGGTGGCCTACGCCATTGCGGGCACGATGGACATCAACCTGGCCACCGACCCGATCGCGCAGACCCCCGATGGCAAGGATGTCTACCTCAAGGACATCTGGCCGACCACGAAGGAAGTGGCCGACACCGTCGAGGCGACCGTGACCCGCGAGGCGTTCCAGTCCAAGTATGCCGACGTGTTCAAGGGCGACGAGAAATGGCAGGGCGTCGAGGTTCCGCAGCAGGAAACCTATGACTGGCCGGCCACCTCGACCTACATCCAGAACCCGCCCTACTTCCAGGGCATGTCCAAGGAACCCGGCACCATCTCGAATATCGAGGGGGCCCGTGTCCTGGCGCTTCTGGGCGACATGATCACCACCGACCACATCAGCCCGGCTGGCTCCTTCAAGGACACCACCCCGGCCGGTAAATACCTGGTCGAGCGGCAGGTTCCGGTGCGCGAGTTCAACTCCTACGGCTCGCGTCGCGGCAACCACGAGATCATGATGCGCGGCACCTTCGCCAACATCCGCATCAAGAACGAGATGCTCAATGGCGTCGAGGGCGGCTACACCAAGGGCCCCGATGGCGCGCAGACCTCGATCTTCGACGCGGCCATGGCCTACAAGGAGGCCGGCACCCCGCTGGTCATCTTCGGTGGCGAACAGTACGGCGCGGGATCGTCCCGTGACTGGGCCGCCAAGGGCACCGCGCTTCTGGGCGTCAAGGCCGTGGTCGCCGAAAGCTTCGAGCGCATCCACCGCTCGAACCTGGTGGGCATGGGCGTGATCCCCTTCGAGTTCACCGGCGGCGATACCCGCAAATCGCTGAACCTCACCGGCGACGAAACGGTGGCGATCTCGGGTCTGGACACGATCCAGCCGTTGCAGGAAGTGCCCTGCACGATCACCTATGCCGACGGCACCGAGAAGGTGATCACCCTGAAGTGCCGGATCGATACCGCGATCGAGATCGAATATATCGAGCATGGCGGCGTCCTGCACTACGTGCTGCGCAACCTGGCGAAGTCGTAAGCACCGCTTGTCGGGTGGGCAGTCTGCCCACCTGAGCTTTCACCATCCCGAAACCCCGGCCTTCGCGCCGGGGTTTTGTTTTAGCCAGATGTGTGGATGGTGGGCAAACCGCGCGCCTTTCGCGCGCCGTCCATTTATGAAGTGGCCTGACGCAGGCAGTTGCAAGCTGCTCTTATCGGTATTGACAGGTGGTTTCAGGGGGTTACCGTATGCCCCTTGTGGGGCGGTGTTGCTTGGCCGCTGAAGGTAAGTGGTGTCAGCGTTTTTTCGTTGAGGCTTTTTTGATCCGACAGTCAGGTTCTTGCCTGCGTCTCCCCTTGTTCGCGGACCCAGTGCGTGAAGCGGCCATGTGTATAATCGGGGGGTAAATCATGCCGACAAGTTTCGTCTTCAACGCCTATGGCTGGGTCAATGACAATGGCTCTGTCGACGGAGACGCAGGGGGTCCGAATATTCCGACCATTACGGCCAGTGACGATGATGGCTCCATCGACGTTGGCGATCTTGTCACGCTGTCCGGCATGGCGCCCGATGTCTACGATGAATTCGCGGGCTCGCCCTTCGACTGGGACGGAGCGATGCGCTATTCAGGGACCGGCACCTTTGGCGGTCAGACCGGATACGTGTTCCGGCTGGAACCGACGGCGAGGGTTCCCGACGGCTATTTCGTGGTTTTCTACAACTCGCCGACTGCTGTCCTGAACGATCTCGAAGCCTATTTCGACGATCCAAGCTCGCAGACATTGGGGACCACCGCCCTGACCTGTTTCCTTGCCGGAACCGAGGTCGCTACCGCAGAAGGCCCGGTTCGGGTGGAGGACCTTCAGATCGGGGCGCGGCTGCAATGCGCGACGGGGGGCTGGTGCACGGCAAAGTGGATCGGGCGCCAGACCGTCTCCACCCGCTTCGGCCCTGCCGAACGGCTGATGCCGGTGCGGTTTGCTGCCGGGTCTTTGGGCGAGGGACTGCCCCACACCGATCTGACCGTCACCGCCGATCACGGGATGCTGGTGGATGGCGTGATCTGCCATGCGGGCGCGTTGGTGAATGGAACGACGATCACACGGGTGCCACTGGCAGAGATGGGCGAGACCTATACAGTCTATCACATCGAAACCGAGGAACACGAAATCATCCTCGCGAACGGTGCACCGGCGGAAACCTTCATCGACAACGTCTCGCGCAGAGTCTTCGACAATTACGCCGAGTTCGATGCGCTCTGCGGTGATGTGCCGGAGATGGAAGAGCTGCCCTATCCTCGCGCGATGAGCGCGCGGCAGGTGCCGAGCAAGGTCAAACGTCGGTTAAGCTTGAGTGGAGCCGCCTGAGTTTTTGGCGACCTGTCCCCTCGATTTGTTTCCGGGGCCGCCCGAACTTGACCTTCCGGCGGTCAGGTTAGCTATAAAGTCATGTGCTCGTTAATGAGTGAATCGGTCTACACAATTCAGGCAGGGGGAATAGGCGCCTATGGCTTCGATCGGTAACTTGTACTTCCACGGAACGTTTCACGAAGTGGTGGGCACATTTACACCGATCCCGCTGCCCGGACCCTACACGTTGGACGATGGAAACGGCGCAGGTGACACGGTCTTCAGATCTGGTGAGGACGTCAATCAGCCATTCACTGACGGCTCGCTAACCGATGGGTTTTACGGAACCTATGAGAAGGATGGGGTCGTCTACATCGTCTGTCGGCAGGGGCCTTACTACGACCTCTATTCAACGACGGATCCGGCTGTCGCAACCCTGGCGGCAGGCACTGCAATCCCGACTTTCAATACGGCCGATTTCACGCCGTGCTTTCTGGGCGGCACGTGCATTTCAACGCCCGATGGCTCTAAGCCCGTCGAAAAGCTTCAGATCGGCGATTGCATCGTCACCGATGATGGCCGCGCCGTGCCGGTTAAGTGGATTGGTCGCCACACCGTTGTCGCCGCGTTTCGACCTGCCGAACGCCTGATGCCGGTGCGTTTCGCCGCCGGGTCCCTGGGCGAGGGCCTTCCGCAAACCGACCTGACCGTCACAGCCGACCACGGGATGCTGGTCGATGGTGTCATCTGTCAGGCCGGGGCCTTGGTCAACGGCAGCACGATCACGCGGGTTCCGCTGGCCGAGATGGGGGAGACCTTCACGGTCTACCACATTGAAACCGAGGCGCACGAAATCATCCTCGCAAATGGTGCGCCTGCCGAGACTTTCATCGACAACGTCAGCCGCCGAGCCTTCGACAACTACGCGGAGTTCGAGGCGCTCTACGGCGACGTGCCAGAAATGCAGGAACTGCCCTATCCGCGAGCGATGAGCGCGCGGCAGGTGCCGGGGGCGATCCGTGCATGGCTGGCCGGGAAAGACGCGGCGTAAGCGGTTTTTCGACTGGTGCGGCCGGGCAGGGGGCGGCATGCTCTGCACATGACCGATCACTCATTCCGCTTCACCCATGCGCTGTGCCGCAGCCCCGCGCGATCCGTCACCGATGGCCTGCGCGCCGTCGACATGGGCGCGCCCGATCCCGACCTTTTCCTGGCCGAGCACGCGGCCTATGTGGCGGCGCTGCGTGCCGCCGGGGCCGAGGTCACGGTGCTGCCCGCGCAGGAGGCCTTTCCCGACAGTTGCTTCATCGAGGACCCGGCGCTCTGCCTCAAGGGCGTGGCGATCCTGCTGCGTCCCGGTGCGCCCTCTCGCCTTGGCGAGGCGGCGGCGCTGCGCCCCGACCTGGAGCGCCACCTGTCAGCGGTCGTGGAACTGCCCCCGGGTGGCTTCGTCGACGGGGGCGATATCCTGTGTTCCGATGACGAGGTGATGGTGGGCCTGTCGGCGCGCACCGATGCGGGAGGGGTGGCGGCGCTGCGCCCGCTGGTGGAGGAACTGGGCTATCGCCTGCGCCTGGTCGATACGCCGCCCGAGATCCTGCATTTCAAGACCGAGTCGAGCCTGCTCGATGCCGAAACCGTGCTGGCCACGCCGCGCCTGGCGGCCACGGGCTGCTTCGCGGGCTACCGGGTGATCGAGACGGCCGAGGGCGAAGACGCCGCGGCCAACGCGATCCGGTTCAATGACCCGGTGATGCTGAGCAAGGGGCACCCGCGCACTGCCGCGCGCCTGACGGCGGCTGGTTTTGACGTGGTGGAACTGCCCACGACCCAGGCCGCGCTGGTCGATGGCGGGCTGTCCTGCCTGTCGCTGCGCTATTCCCTGCCCGGAGAGGAGCAATGACCGACCCGACGGAAATCATAGGCTACCACGCCCATGTCTATTTCGACGCGACCAGCCTCGACCGGGCCCGCGCGCTTTGCGAAGAGGCACATCGGCGGTTCGGCGTGTCCATGGGGCGCGTGCATGAAAAATGCGTGGGCCCGCATCCGCGCTGGTCCTGCCAGCTGGCCGCGACGCCTGCCGAATTCGCCGATCTGCTGCCCTGGCTCGCGCTTAACCGCGGCGGGCTCGTGGTCTTTGCCCATCCGATCACCGGCGACAGCCTGTCCGCGCAGCTCGCCGATCATCGCGACCACGGCATCTGGCTTGGGGCGGGGCTCGATATGGACCTGTCGCAGTTCGAACCGCCGAAGGCCCCATGAGCGCGGGGTTTCTCAAGGGCTTTCCCGATCTGCCGCCGATCTGGTTCGCGGGCTTTTGCGGGGCGGCCTGGCTCCTGGCGCGTGAACTGCCGCTGACCACGGCCTTCGGGCCGCTCTGGTGGGGTTTGGGCGTGTTGCTGGCCGTGGCAGGCGTTGCCCTGATCGGCTGGTCGGCCTGGTGGTTCTGGATGCACCGCACCCCGATCGAATCCCATCACGACCCCAGGGCGCTGATCACCGAGGGCCCCTACCGCTTCAGCCGCAACCCGATCTACCTTGCGATGCTGGCGATGCTGACGGGCTATGTCTTCTGGCTCGGGGTGCTGAGCCCGGTGCTCTTGCCCGTTCTCTTTCACCAGGTGCTGACCCGCCGGTTCATCGAGGACGAGGAAGCGCGGCTGGTCGCGGCCTTCGGGCTGGAGGCGCGGCGTTACCTGCAAGTCACGCGCCGCTGGTTGTAACGGACGCTCGCAAAGGCTTGATTGGCGCCGGGCGACAGGGTTCATTACCTAACAGGGGACACTCGGGAAACCACGCGACAACCATGCGCCATTTCTTCTTCATCCTGGCCTTCGGCCTGGCCACCCTGCCCGCCCCCGCAACGCCGGCGCGGGCCGATAGCCCCGTGGTGGTCGAGCTGTTCACCTCGCAGGGCTGTTCGGTCTGTCCGCCCGCCGATGCGCTTCTGGCCGAGCTGGCCACGCGTCCGGACGTGATCCCGCTGGCGCTGCATGTGGATTACTGGGACTATATCGGCTGGCCCGATACCTTCGCCTCGGGCCAGTTCACCCGCCGCCAGCAGGCCTATGCCCGCCACGTCGGCCAGCGCATGGTCTACACGCCGCAGATGATCATCGGCGGGGTTGAACGGGTGGTGGGCTATGCGCCCATGGACGTGGCCGAACTGATCCTGCGCTATCGCGAGGTGGACTACCCCGTCGAGGTCAGCCTGACCCGGGTCGAAGGGGGCATTGCCCTGCGCGCCGTGGCGTCGATGGCGCTGGAAAGCCCCGGCATGGTGGTGCAGGTGGTGCGCTATATCCCGCGGGAAACGGTCGAAATCCGGCGCGGCGAGAACGCGGGCCGGGTGGTGGACTACACCAACATCGTGACGGAGTGGATGCGCGTGGGCGACTGGTCGGGGCAGGAGCCCTTCGAGATCGAGCTGGTCGACAGCTCGTCGCTTCCGGTGGTGGCCCTGGTGCAGATGGCAGGCCCCGGCGCCATCCTGGGTGCGGCGCGTCTCGACTAGGCGGGGCAGGGCGGGTGGCCGGCTTCAGGCCAGCAGCACGCCCATCACCACGGACATGAGCCCGAGCGCCGAAAGAAGCAGCGCCCCCATGTTGAAGAAAACGATGCGTTGCAGGCGTGCGCGCATCTCGTCATCGGGCAGGCCGGAGCGGCGCACGCGCAGGGCCGCGGCGATGCAATAGGCGATGATGACAAGCCCCACGGCGGTCAGCGCCGCCCCAAGCCAGACAAGCCATTCCATGCGCTCTCTCCCTTGTGTCACTCTCGTCTTCCGCCTATCCGAGCCTGCCCCCCTTCGCAAGCCTTGCGGGGCGCGGGCAGGGCGGCTAGACCAAGGCCCTGGTGAGATCCGGCAACGAGAGAGGCAGGTCCGATGGCCATGGACATGGAAGACACGAATACCCCCCCCGACAGCTATCGCGTGACCGCCGACGAGCTGCGCCAGTTCATCGAGCGCGTGGAGCGGCTGGAACTGGAGAAGAAGGACATTGCCGAGCAGATCAAGGAGGTCATGGCCGAAGCCAAGGGGCGCGGCTACGACACCAAGGTCATGCGCAAGGTCATTGCCCTGCGCCGCCGCGAGCCCGACGACATCGCCGAGGAAGAAGCGGTCCTGGAAATGTACAAGGAAGCGCTTGGCATGCGCTGATATCGCCGCGCCCTTCGGGGCGCGTCGATCCGGGGGCGGGCGCCCTCAAGCCCCCCTTGGCAGGGGAGCCCTCGGGACGCCCGCATTGCCATGGACAGGTGGCCCCGGTCGGTCTGCCTGACCGGGCCCCGTTCTGCGCGGCGCGGGCGGGATGCCTCCGGCGGGAGTATTTGGGCCAAGAAGAAACCGGTTACGGCGTGATGAGCGACACGCCGGGGATATGGGCGATGGCGTCGACGTCTTCCTCGTAGGAGGCGGTCATGTCTTCGAGCATCTCCTCGGACCAGCCCGGCGCGTCGAGCTCTTCTTCCAGAGCGTCGTCGAGGGCGTATTTGTCGAGGAAGGCGGCCAGGATGCGGCGCGTCAGCACCTCGTTCTCGGGCGGGCTTTCGGCAAGGTAGCCCTGCATCCGGCGGAACCCGGCGGGGTCCATCAGCTCTTCGATCAGGTCAAACTCGCCCTTGAGCCGGCGCAGGGCGTCGCAGCCGGCCATCTCGCGCATGATCTCGCCCCAGATGAGCGGCGTATCCTCATTACACCAGACGGTGACCGGGCAGTCGGGCGTGGCGCTGCGCAGGCGGGCGATCATTTCCGACCAGGCCAGCGCATAGGGCTGCATGTCCTCGGTGAACTCGGCGAAGTCGCGGAAGCGCGAGCCCTTGAAGAGCGTGGGGATCAGCGTGGCCGGGTCGCGCATGGCGAACTGGAACTCCACTTCGGCCGTGGGAAAGAGGTTGCGCAGACCGCGCGAGACGCGTTCGATCATCGGCCAGATCTGCGCGCCGATGACCACCAGCCGGTTGATACAGACCATGCGCGGATCGGAGAAGATGACGCGCTCGGTGCCGTCGGGCACCCGGGCGGCGTCGAGGATCGTGCGGCTCATCTCTGCGGGGGCGGGGGCGCCATCGAGGGCGCGCAGCGTGTCCTTGATGACCTCGCGGTAGAGCGCGGGCGTGGGCACGGCGACGCCGTCCTTGGCCAGGGCCTCGCGGTTCTTGAGCAGCGACTTGATCAGGCGGTCGTCATCGGTGCACGGGGCGCCTAGGTGAAACACGACCTGCATGATGACCGGGGCTCCTCTGGTTACTCCGTCCGCCAGCCTATACAAGCCGCGCCGGAAGGCAAAGACCCCAAGCGGTTAACGGACCTGGTAACCTTGCCACAGCTTGATGGGCCGCAGCGCGAAGGTGGTGTGCATGGCCGAGACATCGGGCAGGGCCGCCAGGCAATCGCGGTGGATGCGGTCGTAATCGTCCATGTCGCGCGCCGCCACGCGCAGGGTGTAGTCGGCCTGGCCGCTGGTCAGGTAGCATTCGAGGATATCGGGCGAGCCGCGCACAGCGGCTTCGAACCCTTCCAGCACCGAGCGTTCCTGGCTGCGCAGGGTGATTTCCACGAAGACGAGGATGTTGAAGCCAAGCTTGCGGCGGCTGAGCTGCGCGGCATAGCCGCGAATGACGCCCGCCGCTTCCAGCGCCTTGATCCGGCGGTGACAGGCCGAGGCCGAAAGGCCCAGGTCACCGGCCAGGTCCGCCACCGCGCGGCTGGAATCGCGTTGAAGCGCGCGCAGGATGCGGCTGTCGATCTGATCCATTTTTTCCCGCCTTATCGCATAATGACGCAAGAAAGTGACGCACTTACAGCGCAAGGGTGGCAAAAAATCAAGAAAATTGCGGGGGCAGGCGCGTATCCTGTGCGAAAGCTTCACGCCCACGGAGGAGAACGAGATGATCGTCGGGTGCCCCAAGGAAATCAAAAACCACGAATACCGCGTTGGGCTGACGCCTGAAAGCGTGGCCGAGCTGGTGACAAACGGCCATGCCGTGCTGGTCGAAACCGGAGCGGGTCTGGGCATCGGTGCGGATGACGACGCGTATCGTGCTGCCGGGGCGGAGATCGCTTCAGATGCAGCCGAGGTGTTTGCCAACGCCGAAATGATCGTCAAGGTGAAGGAGCCGCAGGCAGCAGAGCGTGCAATGCTGCGTGAGGGGCAGATCCTTTATACCTATCTGCACCTGGCGCCCGATCCGGAACAGACCCGCGATCTGGTCAAATCCGGCGCGATCTGCATCGCCTATGAAACGGTGACCGATGACAATGGCGGGTTGCCGTTGCTCAAACCGATGAGCCAGGTCGCAGGGCGGATGTCGATCCAGGCCGGGGCTGGTGCGCTTGAAAAGGCTCAGGGCGGGCGCGGTGTTCTCTTGGGCGGCGTGCCCGGGGTGAAGCCGGGCAAGGTTGTGGTCATTGGCGGCGGTGTCGTCGGTTTCAACGCAGCACAGATGGCGGTTGGCCTGCATGCGGATGTGACCATTCTTGACCGCAACCCGGCGGTTCTGGAGAAGCTCGAAAACCACTTCGAGGCCTCGGCCAAGGTGGTCTATTCGACCCAGGCCGCGCTGGAGGAAGAAGTTGCCAACGCTGACCTCGTGGTGGGGGCGGTTCTGATCCCCGGCGCCGCCGCGCCCAAGCTGGTTTCCCGTGATCTGATCGCGAAAATGAAACCCGGTGCCGTGGTCGTGGATGTGGCCATCGATCAAGGCGGTTGTTTTGCGACCTCCAGGGCAACAACACACGCAGACCCGACTTATGTCGTTGATGATGTTGTACATTACTGCGTTGCCAACATGCCCGGCGCGGTGGCGCGCACCTCAACTTATGCGCTCAACAACGCGACACTTCCCCATGCAATCGCCATCGCGAACAAGGGCTGGCAGCAGGCGATAGCTGACGACCATCACCTGATGAATGGCCTGAACGTGGCTTTGGGAGAAGTGACCTACACGGCTGTAGCCGACGATCTCGGCTACGACTTCGAAGACCCCAGAAATTTGCTGACATAAGCAAATCCACGCCCGCAACAGCATGCCGCTGTGCGGGCGTTATTCGTCAACAGGAGGAAATAAAAATGAACTTTGCCAAAATCAAAACTGGTCTGGCGGCAGGGGCCCTGGGCACCATGATGTCGACCGCGGCCTTCGCCGAAGACATGACATTGCGCTTTGCCGGTGTTTTTCCGATCGATCATCAGGGCACCACGAGGATGGAACAGGTTGCAGCGGAGGGTGCGGCCGCGGACGTGGGATTGAAAATCAATGTT
>NZ_CAXREX010000117.1:0-32824 GCF_964229645.1 Nioella sp.
GCCCTTTTCTTTTGTGCCCGACCCGGCCCCGCGCATTCGATTAAAAACCCCGACAATTTCTTTCGATTGCCCCATTCGCGCCCGGATTCGGGGGGATAGTCACAACATCCCAAGGGGGCAGACACCTAAGGGCAAACCTAAAAGACCAAACCTGGAGCAAGACAATGATCAAGACCTTCCTGAATTCCGAATCCGGTGCCGTGACTGTTGACTGGGTCGTTCTGACCGCAGCCATCGTGGGCCTGGGCCTCGCTGTCATGGCCGTCGTGTCGGCTGGTGTGGAAAACCTCTCGGGCGACATCAAGACCCAGCTCGAGACCAACCACATCGACGCGTCCTTCGGCGACTGATCCCGAAGAACAACCTGATACAGAAGGGGTCGCGCAATTGCGCGGCCCCTTTTGCGTTTCGAGAATCAAAACTATCCAAAGTTTCTGTTTCCCGATTTCCGCCGCATTTTGTCCTTAATTGCGCATTTCTGCCGCAATTTCGCCCCAGTTCGCCCTGATCCTGCCATCGTCTGCTCGGGATGCTGCCACATCCCATAACCCCTGGAGGATCTGCCATGCGAGCCCTTGCCCGCCTGAAGTCTTTTGCCCTGTCCGAATCCGGCGCCGTGACCGTTGATTGGGTCGTCCTGACCGCTGCCCTCGTGGGCCTCGGCCTTGCCGTCACCAATACGGTTGCGGATGGCCTGGAAAGCCTGTCCAACGAAATCAAGACCCAGCTGGAGCGCGACCACATCGTCGAGAGCTTCAACTAAGCTGACGCGACGGGGACCCGCCCTGCCAGGCGGGTCCGCGCGAATTCAGTTCAAGTTCTACGGACTTGGCGCTTAGCCGTCCTTGCTCTGCCTTGTTTCTGCCCTGCGGGGAGGGTCCAATCCCTCCTGCCCCTACTGAGGGCCAGCGACAGAACGCGCTCTGATCTTCCGCGTCGCGGGGATCGTTCCACAAGGCAATAGCAGGAGCACGCCATGTCCATGAAATCCCTGAATTCCTTTCTGTCCGACGAGTCGGGTGCCGTTACCGTCGACTGGGTCGTCCTGACCGCTGCACTGGTGGGCCTGGGGCTTGCCGTGATCTCGGTCGTCTCGGGCGGGCTCGAAAACCTGTCGGGTGACATCAAGACCCAACTGGAAGCCGACCACGTGACCGCGGGCTTCTCGTCCTCGACCACCACCACCGATTGATGGGTCGGACCGGCACCGGGGGGCGGCCCGATGGCTTGCCCCCCGGCGGCCAGATGTCGAAACAGGGTCGTCCCCTGACCATTCTTTTGCCCAAATTCTTTGCCAGTCTTCCCCGAATGGAATTGCGCCGGGCCCTGTCCGGCGCTGCGAACAGAACGATAAAGGGCAGTAACATGCGAGTCATCTTCGGACTTGTCCTGATCATCGGCGTGGGCCTTGCTGGCTTCGCCGTCTACGTGGCCAAAGACCGGTTCACGCAGTATCAGGCCGCGCTCGCTTCGCAGCGAGACGAAATCGTGCCGACCACCACCGTCTACGTGGTGACCCGGCAAATCCGCTACGGCGAGGAACTGCGCCCGCAGGACGTAAGGGCCATCGAATGGCCCGAGGAATTCGTCCCCTTCGGCGCCTTTACCAACGCAAGCGATCTCTTCCCCGAGGACGCGGGCGAGATGCGGACAGTCCTGCGCACCATGGAACGTCATGAGCCGGTGCTGGTGTCCAAGGTCACCGCTCCCGGCGAAGATGCCGGCGTCGCCTCGCGGCTGGAACGCGGGATGCGCGCCCTGGCGTTGCGGGTCGACGTGGCCAGCGGCGTGTCCGGTTTCCTGCGCCCCGGTGACCGGGTCGATGTCTACTGGACCGGCAACGCGCGCGGTGAAAGCGTCACCCGGCTGATCCAGGCTTCGCTTCAGATCATCGCAATCGACCAGATCGCCGACGAGGATCGCAACAACCCGACCATCGCCCGCACCATCACCGTCGAGGCCCCGCCCGACCGGGTGGCCGCGCTGGCACAGGCCCAGTCCACCGGAAGCCTGACCCTGGCACTGGTCGGTGTGCGCGACGACACCGAGTCCGAGATGATCGAGATCACCCAGGACAGCCTGCTCGGCGTGCAGGAAGCTCAGCAGGACGCGGGCCCCCGCATCTGCACCGTGCGCAACCGTCGGGGCGCCGAGGTGATCGTGACCCAGGTGCCGTGCACCAACTGAGCCAATCGACCCCTGAAACCGGCCCTCATGACCTTGGGGGCCGGTCTTCTTTTGCGTCCACCCCAACCCGATCGTGCTTTCTGCACAACATGAGAGTCGCGCCGCAAACGACTGATTCTTGCGCCAGAAGTCGATTTCGGGCATTGTGCGACGAAAGGGACACAGAATTCCCGTCCGAAAACGTGATCAGAGAGGCAGGATCACAATGAGCATGTTGCGCCATTTTTGCGCCGTCCTTCTTGGATGTGCGCTGAGTTTTTCGCTACCGGCGGTTTCCCATTCGCAGGCCCTTCGCGTTCTAGAAGGCGCGACGTCTGCCACGTTGCGGGTGCCGATGAACCGGGCTGTCGTGGTCGAGAGCGAGGCGCTCTTTGCCGAACTGTCCGTCGCCAACCCCCAGATCGCCGACATCGCCACCTTGTCCGAGCGCACCATCTACGTGCTTGGCCGCGCGCCCGGCCGCACCACGATGACCCTGCTCAGCGTCGAGGGGCAATTGATCGCGAACGTGGAGATTCAGGTCGTCCCCGACCTTGCCGAGTTCCGCGAGCGACTTCAGGAAATTCTGCCGAGCGAGCCGGTCGAGGTGCGCAGCGCGAATGACGGTATCGTTCTGTCGGGCACCGTGTCGTCGGGCCAGGTGCTCGACCGCGCACTGGAGCTGGCCGAACGCTACGCGCCCGGACGTGTTTCGAACATGATGATGGTGGGCGGTAGCCAGCAGGTGATGCTGCGCGTCCGCTTCGCTGAAATGTCGCGTAGCGTCAGCCGCGAGCTTGGGGCCTCTCTCGGGATCTCGGGATCGGCCTTTGGCGGCAATGGCGGCACAACGCTTGGAACGGGCGGCATGAATGCCACGGGTCCCGCCACCTTTGGCGTGGGCCAGTCCCTTCCCGCCAACACCACCGGACGAAACGGCGCGCTTGGCATCAGCTTCGGCAATAACAGCTTGCAACTGTCGGTGATGCTGGAAGCCCTCGAAAGCAATGGTGTCGTGCGCACCCTGGCAGAGCCGAGCCTCAGCGCTTTGTCCGGGGCAACCGCCAATTTCAACGCCGGCGGGGAATTCGCGGTTCCGGTTCAGACCGAGAGTGGAATTTCCGTTGAATTCCGACCCTTTGGCGTCAACCTCACCTTCACACCAACCGTTGTGTCCGATGAAACGATCAACCTTCAACTGGCGGCAGAGGTCTCGGCCATCGACTCCCTCGTGCCCACGGTGAACGGCGTTCCCGGCCTGCGCACCCGCACCGCGTCGACCACGGTCGAAATGCGCGACGGGGAAAGCTTCGCCATCGCCGGGCTTCTTCAAGACGATTTCCGCGACTCGATCGGCCAGGTGCCCTGGCTTGGTGACATTCCCGTTCTGGGCGCGCTCTTCCGCAGCGCGAGCTACCAGCGAGAACAGTCGGAACTCGTGATCATCGTCACCGCGCATCTGGTGTCGCCCACCCGCGGCGAGGCCTTCGCCCTGCCCACCGACCGCATCCGCATCCCGACCGAGAACGAATTGTTCCTCTTCGGCCTGACCGCCGGTCACACCACCGACCCCGACAGCCCGGCTGGCGATGTTGCCCAGCAGGATTTCAGCGGCTCCTACGGCTACGTGATGGAGTAAGGACATGGCACGCAAACTGACCACCCTTCTTCTTGCCGGCGTCACCGTCCTGGCCCTGACGGGCTGCGACCGCATCCGAAACGTGGGCGAGGCTGGCCGCTTCCTGGACGAGGGCGGCTTCGGCGACCCGACGATGAACAACATGCTGGTGATGACGGGGCAGCGCAGCTATGTCGAAGAGCTTTCGACCCGATTTGCGCAGGAAGTTCCGACCACCATCAATTTTGCCTTCAACAGCGCTACGCTGGACCAACAGGCTCGCGCCGTCCTGCGTCAGCAGGCGCAGTGGATCCTGCAATTCCCCGAAGTGCGGTTCAGCGTTTACGGCCATACCGACCTGGTGGGGTCTGACGCCTACAACCAGGCGCTCGGCATGCGCCGCGCGCGCGCGGCGGTGAACTACCTGGTCAGCCAGGGCATCGACCGCAGCCGACTGGAAGCCCTTGTTTCCCTTGGCGAAACGCAGCCCATCGTGGCCACGCAGGAACGCGAACTGCGCAACCGGCGCACCGTGACGGAGGTGTCGGGCTTCGTGCAAAACGACCCGCTCGTTCTCGACGGGCGTTACGCGGATATCGTCTATCGCGCCTATGGTGGCGCGCGCTCGACGGCGGCCAACTAAGGCCGTCATCGTCTCCATAACTCCCGGTGAATACCCAATAGTTTCGGCTTTTTGGTCGTATTGTTGCCCAACTTGGCGACCACAAAGATCATCGGAGGCAAGGTGCGAGGTCCTGATCGAGCGGGAATCCTTCCAGTCCTCCCGGTGGCGGCGCGACGGTCGCGGCCGAATGACAACCGACCCGGATGAAATCCGGGCGATCCGGGAATATGACGATGAGTGGAGGCTTGGCTCTCAAATCGAACCCCGCACCGATCGTGGCGTGCACCATCGCCCGCGACGTGCAGACGTTCGACCTGCTGATCGATGACATCGAAGCCGAACTGGGCGAAGCCTGGGGCGACCTCAATTTCATGGAGGCCCAGGCTTTCTTTACGCAGCCTGAGGCAGAAGATCTGGAATTCGTGGCCCTTGCGGTCGATGACGAAGATGAACAGGACGTCGAACTGATCATCCGCATCATCGAACAGGCCAAGGAACGCGACATCAAGGTCATCCTCGTGGCCGAGGACGTCAGCCCGCCCATTCTGCACCGTCTGCTGAAGGCCGGAACCGATGATTTCGTGCCCTACCCGTTGCCCGAGCAGGCTTTCCACCAGTCGGTGGAACGCATTCGGTCCGGTCAGGGTGTGGCAGAGGCCCCGATGCCCGTGCCGGCACCGGCGGCAGCTCCGGCTGAAGCCCCGGTTCAGGCAGCCCCTGTCCCGGCCGCCCCGGAACCCGCCCCCGCGGCACCCGCACCGACGCTGGCCACCACCATCAGCCGCAAGGATCGCGTGCTGTTTGCCGTGCAGTCCATGTCGGGCGGCACCGGCGCGACCACGCTGGCGGTGAACCTGGCCTGGGAACTGGCCAATGTGGACAAGAAGAAATCGCCGACGGTCTGCCTGATCGATCTGGATCTCCAGTTCGGCTCGACCTCGACCTATCTCGACCTGACGCGCCGCGACGTGATCTTCGAAGTGCTGTCCGAGGCGCAAACGATGGACGAGCAGGCCTTCCGCCAGGCGCTGCAAAGCTATGATGGCAAGCTGTCGGTCTTTACCGCGCCGGCCGATATCCTGCCGCTCGACCTGATCGGCCCCGAAGAGGTGGAGGCGCTTCTCAAACTGGCGCAGGAATGCTTCGACATCGTGATCGTGGATATGCCGACGACGATCGTGCAATGGACCGAAACCGTTCTGAATGCCGCCGATGTCTATTTCGCGACGCTCGAACTCGACATGCGCTCGGCCCAGAACACGATGCGCTTCATCAAGGCGTTGCAGGCCGAAGACCTGCCTCTTGAAAAGGTGCACTACGTGCTGAACCGCGCCCCCAAAGGGCTCGACATGAGCGGCAAGACCCGCGTCAAGCGCCTTGGCGAAAGCCTGGGCATCGAGCTCAAGACGCAGCTTCCCGATGGTGCCAAGCAGGTGACGCAGGCCTGCGACCACGGGGCCCCGCTGGCCGAGTTCGGCAAGAAAAACCCACTGCGCAAGGAAATCGCCAAGATGGCGAAGACCCTGCACGATGCAATCATGTCTGATGCCGCTGCTGCGGGCTGAGGAGGCCGGGAATGTTTTCTCGCTACAAGAAATCGACCAACGCAAGCCCGGTGCACCCCGCGCTGATGACGGACCCCGAGCCGGCGGCAGCCGCCGCGGCTCCGGCCCTGGCTGAGGGCGAGCGTCCGAAGGTCACCCGCAAACCCAAGCCGGTCTCCAGCAAGCCTGCCGCCGAACCGGTGGCGCAGGACAAGGAAGCCAAGCGCCGTGCCCGTCTGGACGAAATCAAGACGGAGATGCATTCGCGCCTGCTGGACAACCTCAACCTGTCCGCACTGGAAAACGCCAAGGAAAGCGAACTTCGCGCGGAAATCAACGCGATCACCACCGACGAGCTGTCGGATATGGGCGTCGTGCTGAACCGCGAGGACCGCCAGACGCTGCAAACGGAGCTTTTCGACGAGGTGACGGGCCTGGGCCCTCTTGAGCCCCTGCTCAAGGACGACACCGTCAACGATATTCTGATCAACGGCCCCTACAACGTGTTCATCGAACGGGCGGGCAAGTTGCAGAAGTCGGATTGCCGCTTCAAGGACGAACGCCACCTGCTGCGCATCATCGACAAGATCGTTTCGGCCGTGGGTCGCCGCGTCGATGAATCGAACCCCTATGTGGACGCCCGTCTGAAAGACGGCTCGCGTTTCAACGCGATGGTGCCGCCCGTGGGGGTGGATGGCTCGCTTGTCTCCATTCGTAAGTTCAAGAAGGACAAGCTTGGCATCGACGACCTGGTCAAGTTCGGCGCCTTCAACGAGGAAATGGCCGCCTACCTGCAAGCCGCCGTGGCCACGCGCCTAAACGTGATCGTGTCGGGCGGGACGGGGTCCGGTAAGACGACCACGCTCAATGCACTGTCGTCCTTCATCGACAATTCCGAACGCATCCTGACCATCGAGGACACCGCGGAACTTCAGCTTCAGCAGGAGCATGTGGGCCGGATGGAAAGCCGTCCGCCCAACGTGGAAGGCAAGGGCGCGGTCACGCAGCGCGACTGTCTTCGCAACGCGCTGCGGATGCGCCCCGACCGCATCATCGTCGGCGAAACCCGTGGCGAGGAAGTGATCGACATGTTGCAGGCCATGAACACGGGTCACGACGGATCGATGACCACGATCCACGCCAACAGCGCCCGCGATGGTGTCAGCCGCCTGGAAAACATGATTGCCATGGCCGGGATCAAAATGCCGATCAAGGCCGTGCGCAGCCAGATCGCAAGCGCCGTGAACCTCATCGTGCAGGCCAGCCGCCTTCAGGACGGCAGCCGCCGCATGGTCTCGATCACCGAGATCACCGGCATGGAAGGCGACGTGATCTCGATGCAGGAGGTGTTTCGCTACGAGCGTCTCGGGCTCAAGCCAGATGGCACCATCATCGGCCGCTTCACTGCCTGCGGCGTGCGCTCGCACTATTCCGAACGCTTCCGCCAGTGGGGCTATGACCTGCCGGCCTCGATCTATGAACCCGCAGGGGACTGACGACCATGAACCTGAGTATCGAACCGCTCATCTATATCGGCATCTTCGTCGGCATCGTGATGCTGGTCGAAGGTGTCTACCTCGTCGCCTTCGGCAAGTCGATCAGCCTGAACTCCCGCGTCAACCGCCGGCTGGACCTGCTCAACAAGGGCACCAACCGCGAAGACGTGCTGGCCAAGCTGCGCAAGGAACTCGACCAGCATACCGGGTCGCGGACGATTCCGCTCTATTCGCTGATCGCCGACAAGGCGCAGAAGGCCAATATCGCGTTTACGCCGCAACAGCTGATCCTCGTGATGATCGGGCTTGGCGTCGCGGCGTTCCTGGGCCTGACCATCGCCACCACTGCCTCGATGCCGATCCGGATCATGGTGGCCGTGGGCATGGGTGTGGGCGGCGTGTTCTTCTGGGTCAACTCCAAGGCCAAGAAGCGCCTTGCCCTGATCGAAGAACAACTGCCCGACGCGGTGGAATTGATGGTGCGCAGCCTGCGCGTTGGCCACCCTTTCGTGTCGGCCATCAATACCGTGGCCAAGGAAGTTGCTGACCCTCTCGGGTCGGAACTGGGCATCATCGCAGACGAGGCCGCCTATGGCCGCGATGTCAGCGACGCGATTGCATCCATGGCCGAGCGGCTCGACATGCAGGACCTTCGCTTCCTCGCGGTGGCCGTGGGTATCCAGCAGAAATCGGGTGGTAACCTGGCCGAGATCCTGAACGGCCTGGCCAAGGTGATCCGCGCCCGCTTCAAGCTGTTCCGCCGGGTGAAGGCGATCACCGCCGAAGCCAAGTGGTCGGGCATGTTCCTGTCGGTCTTCCCGCTTCTGGCACTGATCGGCATCAACGTGATGCAGCCCGATTACTACGCCGACGTGATGGAAACATCAGCCTTCATTCCGGCCTGTGCCGTGGTGGCGGTGATGCTGGCGGCGAACTTCTTTTTCATGCGCATGATGGTCAACATCAAGGTCTGAGGAGCACACGGCATGGACCAGATCAATGCCCTTATTCAAGACTATCTCGGACCCCTTGGGTGGCTCTTCATCGCGGGCTTCCTGGGTGTCCTTCTGATCCTGGTCGCGCTTCCGGCGGTCCTGACCAAGAAGAAAGACCCGCTGGCGAAGCTGAAAGAGCAGAACCAGGGCGGCAACGCACCCGAGATCCAGCGCGCCCTGCGTATCGGCGGCAAGAACGAGAAGCTGGACCGCTTCGCCCAATTCCTTGAACCGCAGGACCAGGAAGAATTCAGCCAGATCCAGCTGACGCTGCTCAAGGCGGGCTACCGGTCCAAGGGGGCGGTGCAGACCTTCCATTTCGCGCAATTCGCGCTTGGCATGGGCTTCCTGGCGCTCGGCGTGATCTACACGCTGATCATGCCGGGCATGAGCACGCAGAAAAGCATCCTGTCAGTGCTGATCCCCGGGGCCATCGGGTATTACCTGCCGAAATACTGGATCACCAAGCGCGTTCAGAAACGCGAAGAGGAAATCACCCAGGGCTTTCCCGACGCGCTCGACCTGATGCTGGTCTGCGTCGAGGCCGGTCAATCCCTGGACCAGGCGATCATCCGCGTTGCCAAGGAAATCCGCGCTTCCTACGAGTCGCTGGCCGACGAGTTTGAAATCGTCGCCTACGAGATGAAGGCCGGCAAGGATAAAGTGAAGGTTCTCAAGGACTTCGGCGAACGCTGCGGGGTGCAGGACGTCAACAGCTTCGTGACCGTTCTGATCCAGTCGGCTACGTTCGGCACCTCGATCGCCGAGGCGCTGCGGATTTATGCCGAAGAAATGCGCGACAAGCGGGTGATGCGCGCCGAGGAAAAAGCCAATAAACTGCCGACGAAACTGACGCTCGGCACGATGATGTTCTGTGTTCCGCCGCTTCTGATCATCCTGATCGGGCCGTCGGTCTACGGCATCTCCCAGACCCTGAGCGGAGGAGGAGGGTTCTGACGGACATGTGGTGGGGCAAGACAGTATTGGTGCTTTCGACCGTCATCGGTCTGGCCGCGTGCGAACCATCGCCGCGGCTTCAGCCGTTGAACGAGGGGCTGGACGCCCCGGAAGACGTGACCGTCCTGCGTGACGGCGTGGACCAGATGATCGTCGGTCACCGGCTTATGGAGGCCCGAGAATACGAACTGGCGCTAAGGGCTTACCTGCGCGCAGCGGGCGAACAGGGCATGACGGCCGAGGTGCTGTCGTCACTCGGCTCGGCCAACCTGCGCCTTGGGAGGCTCGGCCAGGCCGAGGACATGCTGCGCCGCGCGGTCGAGGTCGACCCCGAATTCGTTCCGGCCTGGAACAATCTCGGCGTGGTCCTGATGGAGCAGGGTGAATGGGGCGAGGCGATGCAGGTCTTCCGCCAGGCCTATGCGCTGGACAGTGGCCAAAGCGACTCGATCCGCGAAAACCTGCGCTTGGCTATCGCGCGATTGGAAAATTCCGGCTATAGTCAGGACATAACTAACGAAAGCTTCGACCTGGAGCGCCGTGGCGGGGGCCGTTATGTCCTTCTCTACGCCCAGTGATCGAAGGAACACGAGCAGTAAGAGGCCGCACATGCGACCAATGATCCGGATCACGGCAGCCGTGTCTGTCGGGCTTGCCCTTGCAGCCTGCGACCAGACCCGCTCTGCCGACGTCGACCGGGCGCTGGAAGGCGTCAATGTCATCGACGAAACCAATCTCAACGACATCATGCTGACGGTGGCAGACCCCGAAGAGGCGGTGGCCTATTTCCGTCGCGCCGTGGCGGAAGACCCCGACAGGGTCGACCTGCAACGCGGCCTGGGCACCAGCCTGATCCGTGCGGGACACTATACCGAGGCCGTCGGCATCTGGCGACGCATCGTGCAGGGCGACGAGGCCACGGACCAGGATCGCGTCGATTACGCGGGCGCGCTGATCCGCACCAACGATTGGGACGAGGCCGAGCGCCAGCTCGACTCCGTGCCGCCCACCTTCGAGACATATGAACGCTACCGGCTGGAGGCGATGATCGCCGACAGCAACGAGGAGTGGGAGCGCGCCGACAGTTTCTATGAAACCGCCGTCGGCCTGACGACGCGCCCTGCGGGCGTCCTGAACAACTGGGGCTTCTCCAAGCTCACCCGGGGCGACCACGAGGCGGCCGAGCGCCTGTTCATGGAGGCGATCAGCTACGATCCCAACCTCTTCACCGCCAAGAACAACCTGGTGCTCGCCCGTGCCGCGCGCGGCCAGTACACCCTGCCGCTGGTGCAGATGACACAAGTTGAACGGGCGCAACTGCTGCACACAATGGCGCTGGCGGCCATCCGGCGCGGCGATGTGGATATCGGACGTGGCCTGCTGGAAGAGGCCATCGACACCCATCCGCAGCATTTCGAAGCCGCCGTGCGCGCGCTGCGCTCGCTGGAAGCGTAAGGACAGGCCCCATGACACTTGCAATCAACGCCACCGAGGCCCTCTGGTTCCTGCCCTTCGTTCTGCCCATCTGCATCTGGGTCGCCTGGTCCGACCTGCGCGAGATGCGCATTCCCAACATATCCGTCCTGGCGCTGGCCGGGGTCTTTCTGGTTGTGGGCCTTGTCCAGGTCGGCATGGAGGTCATGGCCTTCAGCACCTGGTACATGCGCCTGGCGCAACTGGCCGTGGTCCTGCTGGCGGGGTTCATCATCTCGTCGCTTGGGCTCGTGGGGGCCGGGGACGCCAAGTTCGCCGCTGCCATGGCACCGTTCATCGCACCGGGCGACTACCTGCTGTTCCTGACGCTTTTTGCCGCCGTTCTGATCGGGTCCTGGCTAACGCATCGCGGGGCCGGCATGGTGCCCGCCGTGCGTCGGGCAACGCCCGACTGGGTGTCCTGGGACCGCGGCAAGCTTTTCCCCATGGGCGTGGCGCTTGCCGGTGCCCTGGTGGTCTACTTGGCGCTTGGCGCCCTTGGGACCGGCGCTTAACCGCGCCGCAACCCCGCTGCTGCATTATACTGACCGGGGGCGGATTCAGTCGAGAGGGTCATTCCCGATGAACGTGCAAGCTGCTGACGTGACCTCCTTTGCGCCGCCGATGCTGCGGCGGCTGGAAGATACCGGGCTTCAGATGGTGATGATGCGGGACATCCTGCTCAAGACCGTCTTCCGCAAGAACGTGGAACAGGCCAGCGCCATCGCCGAGGCGATCTGCCTGCCCATGCCGCTGACCCAGACCCTGATCGACATGCTGCGCGAGATGGGGCTGATGCAGGCCATGGGCACGCTGCACGCCACATCGTCCTCGGAAATGGGGTATCAGCTGACCGATGCAGGCAAGGCCCGCGCGCTCGATGCGCTCAGCCAGTCGGAATATTACGGTGCAATGCCTGTGCCGCTGGAAGCCTACAAGGAACAGACGCGCCGCCAGTCGGTGAAGAACGTGCGCATCACGCGCGAGGCGCTTCAGGCCAGCATGGGCCACCTGATCCTGCCTGACGGCATGATCGACCAGCTTGGACCTGCCGTCAGCTCGGGCCGGTCGGTGCTGATGTATGGCCCGCCCGGAAACGGGAAATCCTCGATCGCTGAGGGTATCCGTGCCGCGCTTGGAGATACGATCTACGTGCCGCGCGCGATTGCCTATGCAGGCCAGGTCATCACACTGTTCGACCCGATCGTTCACACCCCCGTCGCCACGCCCGAGACCGAGGGCAGCGGCCTGCGCCGACATTCGGCCCGCTTCGACACGCGCTATATCATGTGCCAGCGTCCCACGGTGATGACCGGCGGCGAACTGATGCTGTCGATGCTAGACCTCAACTACAACAAGACCTCGCGCACCTACCAGGCGTCGCTGCAGTTGAAGTCAACCGGCGGCGTCTTCATCGTCGACGACCTTGGCCGCCAGGAAGAACCCCCGCAGGCACTGATCAACCGATGGATCGTGCCGATGGAAGTGGGCTACGACATCCTGACCCTGCAATCAGGCGAGAAGTTCGAGGTGCCATTCGACACGCTGGTGGTGTTCTCGACCAACTTCCATCCCAATGACCTGTTCGACGGGGCGGCGCTGCGACGGATCTTCTTCAAGGTCAAGATCGATGGTCCCACGCAGGAACAGTTCCTCAAGATCTTCGCAATGGTTGCCCGCAAGAAGAAGGTGCCGCTCGACGAAGCGTCGTTGCTGCATCTGCTGAAGACAAAATACCCGACAATCGACAACAATTACGCGAATTACCACGCCCCCTTCCTGCTCGATCAGATCATCGCCATCTGCGAGTTCGAAGGCATACCCTACCAGATGCGCCCCGATCTGCTGGATCGGGCCTGGGAAAACCTCTTCGTCAAACAGGAAATGATCGCCCACTAGGCGGGGCAAGGATTTTCCAAAATCCTTGATCGCGATTTTCTCGAAATCGCGCGGCCCTTCCCCGATGCAAGCGCCTTTCCCGGCCTTGGGCTTTGCCCTATCTCTGGTGGCATGGACGCCCTGCCCCCGATCATCGACGACTGGTTTTCCCGGCAGGGCTGGCAGCCCCATCCGCATCAACGCGACATGTTCGACGCCCGCGATGCCCCGGCGCTGATGCTGATCGCGCCCACGGGCGGGGGCAAGACCATGGCGGGGTTCCTGCCCACGCTGGCAGAGCTAGCGGCCGCCCCGCATGAGGGTCTGCACACGCTCTACGTCTCACCGCTCAAGGCGCTCGCGGCGGATATCAAGCGCAACCTGCGCCGCCCGGTCGACGAAATGGGCCTGCCGATCCGCATCGAGGATCGCACCGGTGACACACCCTCCAGCCGCCGCAAACGCCAGCGCGCCGATCCGCCCCATATCCTTCTGACCACGCCGGAAAGCCTCGCGCTGCTGACCTCTTACGAGGATGCGGCCCGGACCTTCCGGGGGCTCAGGCGTGTGATCGTGGACGAGATTCACGCTCTGGCCGAAAGCAAGCGGGGCGATCAGCTGTTCCTGGCCCTGTCCCGGCTGGACAGCCTCGCCCCCGGCCTGCGCCGGGTAGGGCTGTCGGCCACGGTGGAAGACCCGCCCGGCCTGGCCCGCCTGCTGGCCCGCGCGCCCGAACCCTGCCGCATCCTGCATGCCGATCCGGGTCCCGATCCCGACATTGCCATGCTTGAGACGGAAGACCGCCCGCCCTGGTCCGGCGGCGGGGCAGCCTATGCGATTCCGGCGGTTTTGGATCAGATCAGGCGGCACCGCACGACGCTCATCTTTCACAACACCCGTGCGCAGGCCGAGATCTTCTTTCACAACCTGTGGCTCGCGAATGACGAGGGCCTGCCCATCGGCATTCACCACGGGGCACTGGCCCGCGAACAGAGAGAACGGGTCGAAGCCGCGATGGTGGCGGGCGAACTGCGCGCCATCGTGTGCACCGGCACGCTCGATCTGGGGATTGACTGGGGCGATGTGGATCTCGTGATCCAGGTCGGAGCCCCCAAGAACGTCAAGCGACTGGTGCAGCGGATCGGGCGCGCCAACCATCGCTACAATGCACCGTCGCGTGCGCTTCTGGTGCCCGCGAACCGCTTCGAGGTGGTGGAATGCGTGGCCGCGCTCGAGGCGGTCAAGGCCCACGCGCTGGATGGCGACCCACGCGGTCCCGGCCCCCTCGACGTGCTCTGCCAACACATCCTGATCCGCGCTGCCGCCGGTCCCTTCGAAGCCGATGCGCTCTATGACGAGGTCAGGACGGTCGGGGCCTATGCGGAGCTGACGCCGGAGGCGTTCGCCCGCTGCCTCGATTTCTGTGCGACGGGCGGCTACGCGTTGCGCGCCTACGATCAGTGGCAGCGGCTGGTCAAGCGCCCCGATGGCCTGTGGCAGTTGCGGGACCCGAGGGGGGCTGCCCGCATCCGCATGAATATCGGCACCATCACCGATAGCGACAAGCTGAAGGTCCAGTTGAAACACAGCCGCGGCGGCAAGCCCCTTGGCGAGGTGGAGGAAGCCTTCGCCGCCACCCTGACGCGCGGCGACACGTTCCTGATCGGGGGCCATATCGTGCGTTACGAGGGCCTGCGCGAAATGGTGGTGGAGGTCAGCCGGGATCGGGGAAGAAAGCCCAGGATCGCCGTGTTTTCCGGAACCAAGTTCGCGACCTCCACGCAGCTTTCGGACCGCATCCTGCGGATGTTCCGCGAAGACAGCTGGCCCAACCTGCCAGCCCATACCGCCGAGTGGCTGGCCTTGCAGCGCAAGGTCTCGAAGCTGCCGGAACGCGACCGCCTGCTGGTGGAGACCTTTCCCCATGACGGGCTGCATCACATCTGCCTCTACGGCTTCGCGGGCAAGAACGCGATGCAGACGCTTGGCCTGCTGGTCACGCAACGGATGGAGGCGGCGGGGCTAAACCCGATGGGCTTCGTGGCCACCGATTACGCGACGCTTATCTGGGGGCTCGATCCGGTAACGGACCCTGCCCCTCTTTTGGCTCGGGCGGGGCTGCATGAGGCCCTTCAAGGGTGGCTTGCGGAAAACGCGGTCATGAAGCGGACCTTCAAGACATCGGCCATCGTCGCCGGACTCATCGACCGCAACAGCCCCGGTGGCAAACGCAAGTCCGGCAGGCAGGCCACTTTCTCGACCGACATTCTCTACGACACGCTGCGCAAGTATGATCCCGACCACCTGATGCTGGAGATCACCCGGGCAGAGGCCATGCGTGGGCTGGTCGATTTCGGCCGGATCGAGGAGATGCTCGACAGGATCGGGGACCGGATCGACCATCTGGCCTTGCAGCGCGTGACGCCACTTGCCGCGCCGCTCTTCCTGGAAGTGGGCAAGGTGCCCGTGAAGGGCCGCGCGGAAGAGGTGCTGATCGAACGCGAGCGATCGGCGCTGATGGCGGCGGCGGGGTTGGAGTGAGGGGCGATAGGGGGCCCCTTCACATGGTCGGTGCTTGCGATGACAGCCTTGTCATGCGATGGAACGGATCATGAACGGACTGTCCTTTCCCTTCGCCGGAGAAACCCTGACCGCGCTGCCTTCGGGCGCGCTTTACTGGGCGTCCCGGCGGCTGCTCTGCGTCTCCGACCTGCATCTTGGCAAATCCGAACGGATGGCCCGGCGCGGCGGCCCGATCCTGCCCCCCTACGAGGCGCGCGAAACCCTGGCCCGGCTCGACGCCGATATCCGCGCGACTGAGCCCGAAACGGTTGTCTGTCTCGGTGACAGTTTCGACGATCTCGACGCGATGCGCGCTCTGGAGGATGGGGCGCGGGCGATGCTATCCACTCTGATGGCCGGACGGCGCTGGATCTGGATCGAAGGCAATCATGACGCGGGCCCCGTGGAACTGGGGGGCACCCACCTGGCCACTCTGTCGGAGGGCCCGCTGCGATTTCGCCACATCGCCCTGCCCGGTGCCCGAGGTGAAATCTCGGGCCATTACCACCCCATGGCCCGCGTGGCCCTGCAGTCGCGCAGCATCACGCGCGCCTGTTTCCTGCGGGACGAGAGCCGCCTGATCCTGCCCGCCTACGGCACCTATACCGGGGGTCTGCATTGCCATTCGGACCCCCTGCGCAGCCTGATGGGGGACGGGGCGCAAGCCATCCTTCTGACCACCCCCCCGCTTGCCGTGCCCATGCCCCGCTGACGGACGTAACGTCGTTTGAACCGCCGCTTGTCGGCTGCTCCGCCCACCGGCAGGATGTTTGAGCAGACGGAGGATGAGCATGGACAGCAGAATTCGCGAGAGCTTCGACAAGCAGGGCCTGATGGCGACCCTTGGAGCACGCATCGAGTCCGTCCAGAAGGGCTGCGTGACCCTCTCCGCGCCGATCCGTGCCGAGGTGAGCCAACAGCATGGATTTGCCCATGCCGGTGTGACCTTTGCCCTGGGCGACAGCGCGGCCGGTTACTCGGCGCTGACGACGATGCCGGACGGGGCAGAGGTGCTGACGGCCGAGATGAAGATCAATCTCCTGGCCCCGGCAGACGGGGAACGGCTGATCGCCTGCGGAGAGGTCATGAAACCGGGGCGGCGTCTCGTGGTGACGCGCGCAACCGTCGAAACGGAATACGCCGATGGCAGCCGCAAGCTGGTGGCCATTCTGCAAGGCACAATGGTGCCACTGGGCACGGAAACGCCGTAACCTCGCGGATGGTGGTGCCGGCCCTGGCAGCCCGGGCCGCGCAACCTGGCCACGTTCTTCGTGGCCAGGCATTTTCCGCCGCGGAAAATGACCGCGATCCGAAACGGATCGCGCGGGTCGCCGTGCCAGGGGCACGGCGAAACCCTTATCTGAGGGGGATGGGACGCAGGCCGCTCAGGCCGTCAGTCCCTCCGGCTCGGCCAGCCCATTTGCCCGGCAGCAGGCGGTCAGGGTGTTGGCCAGCAGGCAGGCGCTGGTCATCGGCCCCCCGCCGCCCGGCACCGGGGTGATCGCCCCGGCCACCGCAGCGGCGCTATCGAAATGGACGTCGCCCACCAGCTTGGTCTTCTCGGGATTCTCCGGGTGCTGGATGCGATTGATGCCGACGTCGATCACGGTTGCGCCGGGCTTGACCCAATCGCCGGGGATCATCTCGGGGCGGCCCACGGCGGCCACCAGGATATCCGCTCCACGGCAGACATCGCCCAGGTCTTTCGTTCGGCTATGCGCAATGGTCACGGTGCAGCTGTCACCAAGCAGCAGCTGAGCCATCGGCTTGCCGACGATATTCGACCGCCCGACCACCACCGCGTTCATCCCCGACAGCGATCCATGATGATCGCGCAGCATCATCAGGCAGCCAAGCGGCGTGCAGGGCACCATGCTTTTCTGCCCGGTGCCGAGCAGGCCCACATTCGAGATATGGAACCCGTCCACGTCCTTGGCCGGGTCGATCGCATTGATCACCAGATCGGAATTCAGGTGCCCTGGCAGCGGCAGTTGCACGAGGATGCCATGCACCGCCGGGTCAGTGTTCAGCTTGTCGATGAGGGCCAGCAGATCGGCCTCGGACGTATCGGCATCAAGCTTGTATTCGTAGCTGTTCATGCCGACCTCGACGGTCTGTTTGCCCTTCGAGCGCACATAGACCTGGCTGGCCGGATCTTCGCCCACCAGAACCACGGCAAGGCCGGGGATAATGCCCTGCTCTTCCTTCAGCCGCGCCACGTGTTCCGCGACCTGTGCCCGGACCTTGGCGGCGAACGCCTTGCCGTCGATGATGGTGGCACTCATGACCCTCTCCCTCTCGTATCAAAATTCGGTTTTGGCATAGCTGGCGGCGTAATGCTCCATCTGCATCCGCGTGGCCAGTACCGCGTTCTTCATCAGCGTGGCAACCGTCACCGGACCGACGCCGCCCGGAACGGGTGTGATCCATCCCGCCACCTCGGCGCAGCTGTCGAAATCGGCGTCGCCCACGGTCTTGGGACCGTCGGGCGTATCCACCCGGTTGATCCCGATGTCGATGAGCGCCGCGCCGGGTTTCAGCATGTCGCCCGTCACCAGCCCCGGTTTTCCCACGGCCACGAACACCGCATCTGCGGCGCGGCTATGCATGGCGACGGACCGGGTCATGTGGTGGCAGACCGTGACCGTGGCACCGAGCCCCATCAGAAGGAAAGCGATCGGTTTGCCCACGATCTCGGAATGGCCGATCACGGTGACATTGAGCCCCTCCATCGGCAAGGGCAGCGTCTTGAGGATCTCGACCGCCGCGACGGCGGTACAGGGTCCGAGCGCCAGGTCGTTGTAGACGATGTTCCCGATCGAGGCGGGATGCATCCCTTCCACGTCCTTCAGCGGATGCACGGATTTCTGCAGCACCTTGACCGGGATATGATCGGGCAGCGGACGCTGGATAATGATGCCGTTGACGCGCGGATCGGCGTTGAGGCCCTGAAGGATGCCGGTCAACTGTTCCAGCGAGGTTTCCGCCGGATAGTTGCGCGCCTCGAAGGCCACGCCGGCGCTTTCAGCGCTGCGCTGCTGGTTGCGCACGTAAAGCTCGGCCGCAGCGGTATCACCGACCGAGATGGAGACCAGCCGGGGTTTCCACCCGGCTGATTCCAGTTCTTTCGCCTCGGCGGCCACCTCGGCGCGCAGGCGCGCCGCGATGGCCTTGCCGTCGATCAGGGCGGCGCGCATCGGCTTGCCTCCCCGAGCCGGTCAGAACAGGCCCTCGACGAGCCCTTCGTCGTTGATCCGGATCGACTCGGCGGCCGGCACGCGCGGCAGGCCCGGCATGGTCATGATTTCACCGCAGATCACCACGACGAACCCGGCCCCGGCCGACAGGCGCACTTCGCGCACCGGCACGGAATGCCCGGTGGGCGCGCCGCGGCGGTTGGGATCGGTGGTGAAGCTGTACTGGGTCTTGGCCATGCAGACGGGCAGCTTGCCGTATCCGGCGGCTTCCCATTCCTTCAGCTGATCGCGGATCTTCTTGTCGGCCAGCACTTCGTCAGCGCGGTAGATGCGCTTGGCGACGGTCTCGATCTTCTCGAAGAGGCTCAGGTCATCACCGTAGAGCGGCGCGAAATTTGCCATGTCTGCGTCGGCGATTTCCGCAACGCGGGTGGCCAGTTCCTTGGTGCCTTCCGAGCCCTTGGCCCAGTGCTGACACAGGATCGCTTCGGACCCCATCGACGACACGTAGTCCTTGACTGCCTGCACTTCGGCATCGGTGTCGGTGACGAAGTGGTTGATGGCCACCACCACCGGAACCCCGAAGGATTTGACGTTCTCGATGTGACGCCCGAGGTTCGGACAGCCCTTCTTCACAGCATCGACATTTTCGGTGCCGAGGTCGGCCTTGGCGACGCCGCCGTTCATCTTCATCGCCCGCACGGTGGCCACGACCACGACACAAGAGGGGGCGAGACCCGCCTTGCGGCACTTGATGTTCATGAACTTCTCGGCGCCGAGATCCGCCCCGAAGCCCGCCTCGGTCACCACGTAATCGGCCAGTTTCAGCGCGGTGGTGGTGGCGGTGACGGAGTTGCAGCCATGCGCGATGTTGGCGAAGGGCCCGCCATGCACGAAGGCCGGGTTGTTTTCCAGCGTCTGCACCAGGTTCGGCTGCATCGCGTCGCGCAGCAGGACGGTCATGGCGCCATCAGCCTTGATGTCCCGGCAGTAGATCGGGCTGCGGTCACGGCGGTAGGCGACGATCATGTCACCAAGGCGGCGTTGCAGGTCTTCGAGGTTCTTGGCAAGGCACAGGATCGCCATGACCTCGGAGGCCACGGTGATGTCGAAGCCGGTCTGGCGCGGGAACCCGTTGGCGACACCGCCGAGCGAGGTCACGGTATCGCGCAGCGCGCGGTCATTCATGTCGAGAACGCGGCGCCAGGTGACACGGCGTTCGTCGATCTCGAGTTCGTTGCCCCAGTAGATGTGGTTGTCGATCATCGCCGACAGCAGGTTATGGGCCGAGGTGATGGCGTGGAAGTCGCCAGTGAAGTGGAGGTTCATCTCCTCCATCGGAACCACCTGCGCATAGCCGCCACCGGCCGCGCCCCCCTTCATGCCGAAATTCGGCCCGAGCGAGGCTTCGCGGATGCAGATCGCAGCCTTCTTGCCGATGGCATTGAGCCCGTCGCCGAGACCCACGGTGGTGGTGGTCTTGCCCTCGCCCGCGGGGGTCGGGTTGATCGCGGTCACAAGGATCAGCTTGCCGTCGGGACGGTCCTGGACCGAGTTGATGAAATCCTGGCTGACCTTCGCCTTGTCATGGCCGTAGGGCAGCAGGTGATCGGACGGGATGCCAAGCTTGTCGCCGATCTCCTGGATCGGGCGTTTCTTTGCTTCGCGGGCAATTTGGATGTCGGTCTTGAATGCCATTTTGGGTCGGTCCTGTTGGCGAGGGCAGTTCTGTCTCGACTCAGGCATAACGAATGTGACCACGCGTCACAGGGGCATTTCCGACCTGTTTACGCCTTCATCCGCCACTTGGCGTTTCCGATGCGCGGCGCTGGAAAACTTTTTTGAACCATTGTCGATCATGATGCGACCCATGAGCAATCGACACGCACAACGCCCCAGGGGGAAGAAACAATGTCCGCACCCATCGTTCTGATCCACGCAGGTTTCGGCTTCGGCATCACTCTCGCCCTGACGGTCTTCGCCCTGGTCTGATCCCGGTCGCACCTGGCCCCTGATCCGCCTGTCCTGCAAGCTGCCTGCATGCGACGCTTCTTCCTGTTCTTTGCCGATCTCCTGGCCGCCGCCTACCTGATCGTGATGTTGGCTGGGCTGTCGATCCTCCCGCGCCTGCCCGACCGCGCCGTAACGGACGCTGCCTGGGCGGGCTGCCGCCTGTCGCAAGAGTGGGGCGTATCGGTTCACTGCCCCTCAACCCCTCTGGGCTGGCTCATCGAGTGGAGCGTCGAAAGCGCGGCGACACTTGTCACACTCATCTTTGCCTTCCTGTCCGCCGATATCGGATCGGGCCACCCCGCGCTTGGCGGCTACATCCTGCTGGCAGTCCTCACCCTTGCCCAGGTCCTGCTGGTTCTGTGGGCGCTCTGGCGGGTGGGAACAGGGCTGGCACGGATGATTGCGCGCGCGGCGGGCTGACCGCGTCTAGCCCTGTCGCGCGCTTTCCAGCTGCGGCCAGACCGGCTGATCGGGGATATGCAGGCGCAGGCTGTCACCGAGGGTCAGCACCCCTTCCCGTTCCACCCAGGCCGTGACCCCGCGCCGCCCCATGGCGGCGGCCTTGAACGCCTTGCCGTGTCCAGGGCCCTCTGCGTCGATTGGCTTGGCAGGCAGATGGCAAGGGCGGTTTTCCATGTCCACAACAAGCGTGACGCCGTCGGGCCCCTGAAGGCGCGAGGATGGGGGCACATGGGTGAAATCCGGAATGCCCTCGATCACAAGGCTTGCCCCGACCAAGCCGGGGTCAAGCGCGGCGACGCCCATATCCTCGGCAATGGCTGCAAGGTCCTCGGCGCTCAGGATCGTCAGTTGCCGCACATTGCGGATCTCGGTGCCCCTGGGGTGCTGCGACAGGACCCGGCTGCACGAGGGCCGCGTCAGCCCGGCATGGGTTTCACCGGCAGGACCCGCGAAAGACAGCACCATCCGGTCGAGGGGCCGAGAGGGAAGCCCCGTTCTGCGGTCGGGATTGGCCCCGAGCCAGGTGACGCGGGCGGAATACGAGGTGGGCAGAAGTGCGGGCATGACGAAACCTTCACTGGCAAGCGGGATATGATCGGGACCAAAGCCGCTACGCCCCCAGGCTGCAACCCGGAATCGACCGCAATGAAAAACCCCAACCAAAGGGCCGGGGTCTTCCTGTCCGAACGGGACCGATCAGGCGGAGGGTTCCGGCTCCATCGGGCCGTCGCTGCCATCGGCCTTGGCCTTGGGCTTGGTCTTGGGGATCGCCGTGACCGAGGCAGTGCCGCCGGTATCGGCGTCATCATCGTCCTCACCCCGGTGCAAGGCCTCGCCTGCGATCACCTTGGTGATCTCGTTGCCGGTCAGGGTCTCGTATTCCAGCAGCCCCTGCGCCAGCCGCTCCAGGTCGTCGGCTTTCTCGGTCAGGATGCGCTTGGCGGTCTGGTAGCCTTCGTCCACCAGTGCCTTGACCTTGTCGTCGATGATCTTCTGCGTCGCCGCCGAGTGGTTGGATCCACCGCCATAAGCGCCAAGGTAGCTTTGCTGCTCGTTGGCGTAATCGACATAGCCCAGTTCCTCGGCGAAGCCGAACTGGGTCACCATCGCGCGCGCGATCTTGGTGACCTGCTGGATGTCAGAGGCCGCGCCGGAGGTGACGTTTTCCGGCCCGAAGATCAGCTCTTCGGCAACGCGCCCGCCCATGGCCATGGCGATCTTGGAGGTGTATTTCGTGTAGCTCACCGACAGCTGGTCACGTTCCGGCAGGCTCAACACGAGGCCGAGCGCCCGGCCACGCGGAATGATCGTCGCCTTGTGGATCGGATCGTGCTGCGGGACGTTGAGCCCGACGATGGCGTGACCGGCCTCGTGATAGGCGGTCAGCTTCTTCTCGTCCTCGGTCATGACCATCGAGCGGCGTTCGCTGCCCATCATCACCTTGTCCTTGGCGTTCTCGAAATCTTCCATCGTGACGAAGCGCCGGTTGACGCGGGCGGCCATGAGCGCTGCCTCGTTCACGAGGTTGGCCAGGTCCGCACCCGAGAAACCCGGGGTGCCGCGCGCGATGATGCGCAGGTCCACGTCGGGGCCAAGCGGCACCTTGCGGGCATGCACCCCCAGGATGCGCTCGCGCCCCTTGATGTCGGGATTGGGCACCTGAACCTGCCGGTCGAAACGACCGGGCCGCAACAGCGCCGGGTCCAGAACATCAGGCCGGTTGGTGGCGGCCACGATGATGATACCTTCGTTGGCCTCGAACCCGTCCATTTCAACCAGCAGCTGGTTCAGCGTCTGTTCGCGTTCGTCATTGCCGCCGCCGTAGCCCACGCCACGGGACCGGCCCACGGCGTCGATTTCGTCGATGAAGACGATACAGGGCGCATTCTTCTTGGCCTGCTCGAACATGTCACGCACGCGGCTTGCGCCAACGCCCACGAACATTTCAACGAAGTCAGAGCCCGAGATGGTGAAGAAGGGCACGCCCGCCTCGCCCGCGATGGCGCGTGCCAGCAGCGTCTTACCGGTGCCCGGAGGACCCACCAGCAGGGCGCCCTTGGGGATCTTGCCGCCAAGGCGGCTGAATTTCTGCGGGTTGCGCAGGAATTCGACGATCTCCTCCAGTTCTTCCTTTGCCTCGTCGATCCCGGCCACGTCGTCAAAGGTCACGCGGCCATGCTTTTCCGTCAGCAGCTTGGCCTTGGACTTGCCGAAGCCCATGGCCCCGCCGCGCCCGCCGCCCTGCATGCGGTTCATGAAGAAGATCCAGACGCCGATCAGCACCAGCACCGGAAGCCACATCATCAACCCGGCCATGAAGCCCGACTGTTCCTGCGGACGCGCCTGGATGCGCACATCGTTTTCCAGCAGGACCGGGGTCACGTCGACTTCGGACGGGCGAACCGTCTCGAAGGTGCCCTGACCGGTCGTGAACTGGATCGTCTCGCCATCGAGTATCACCGAACTGACCCCGCCGCCTTCGACCTGACTGATGAAGTCGGAATAGGCGACCGAACGCGTGCTCATCGTGGCCTGGTTGCCACTGAACAGATTGAACAGCGCGAGGATCAGCAGAAAGAGGATGACCCAGAAGGCGATATTTCTGGCATTGCCCAAGAGAATTCTCCTTACCTAGGCGCCCGGGGAGAGATCCGCACCGGGCACTCCGCCTAAAATAGGCATGCGCAGGCTGACTTCAATGCGATTTTAACGAGGCGTGAAACCCCGCTGATGCGGCATATTCGCAATGAATCGCGCGATCATTGAACAAATCGGGCGATGCGAGCAGATCGTCGCCGCTCCAGATACCCGGATGAGACAGCAAAACAGCGTGCGGAAGGTCCTCTGGCCGGTCGATCCGGGCCAATCCCTCTTCGCCGAGCGGTCGGATCGTGGCACCGGGCGCACCATCCATGCGGATGCGCCACCGCCCGTCCCATGTCGCCGCCCCGTCAGCGGGCACTTCTACGCCCGAGACCGCCTTCCATTCGCGCACCAGGAAGAGCACACCGCGTGACGGGACCAGCCGACACCCCTGAAGCGTGCCGCCCTGCCCTGCCAGCGCCTTGTCGAGAATGGCCGAGAGCGACGCGAGACGGGGCTTGTAGACCTCGCCCGAGAGGCAGGCCAGCCCATGTGCCACCAGGCGCAGGCGGGTTTCCTCCTCGACCCCGGCCAGCCCGGCGCGATCGAACATCAGGATGCCGGACTGTTCGGCCACAACCTCGCGGGCCACGTCCACGGCGCGGGCGATCAGCGCCTGCCGGGCGCGGGCCATGGCAGAGGCTGTTTCCGACAGGCGCGCGGCATCGAGACCAAAGGGAATGAGTTGCTTGAGCAGTCGGCGCGCCCGGACCCGGTCGAAGCGAGGGTCGTCATTCGAGGGATCCTCGCTCCAGCGCATGCCCTGGCGGGTCAGCCAGACGCGCAATTCATCGCGCGTGGCGTCAAGCAACGGGCGCAGCAGAAAGTCCTTGCCGAAACGCCCCTCTGACATGGCAGACAGCCCATCGACCCCGGATCCGCGTGCCAGCCGCATCAGCACCGTTTCGGCCTGGTCGTCCTGGGTGTGTCCCAGCAGGATCGCCCCGATCCGTTCCCGTTCGCAGTGTTCGGACAACAGCCTGTAGCGGGCCGCACGCGCGGCGGCCTGCAGGTTGCCGCGCCCGTCCCAGCCCTGCCAGTGAAGCGTGTCATGCATGGCGCCCATGCGAAGCGCTTCGCGCGCAACCATGCGCGCCTCGTCGCCCGCTTCCGGGCGCAGCCCGTGGTCGACGGTCAGGGCATGGATGCGACAGTCGTTTTCCGAGGCCCAGTCACAGGCGAGCCCCAGAAGCGCAAGGGAATCCCCGCCACCCGAGACAGCCACGGCCAGTCGTTCCGGCCTCTGGCCCGCGAGAAGCCGCTCCATCGCGGCGTCAAAGCGGGCCTCAAGGCTCAATTGCAGGAAAGACGGGTCATCGCCGCCCGGGCATCCAGCACGATGGGCGACGCGGGGTAGCGGATTTCGACCTCGCGCAGTGTGAGGCAAGCTTCGTCGCGCTGTCCCAGTTCGTTGAGACTGGTGCCAAGCCGATAGAGGCTTTCGGCCGCGCGCGGGGCGTCCGGCGCGCCCGAGAAACTGGCGAGATAAGCCCGCGCGGCCCGGTTCCAGGCACCCTGACCGGCTTCGGCCTGTCCGCGCCAGTAATGCGCCTCGGCGCTCAGCGCCCCGCCCGGATAGGTTTCGGTATAGGCTTCGAAGCCTTCGGCCGCAGCCGCGTAATCCCCCGCCTCGTAGGCGGCCATCGCGGCATCGAAATCGGATTGTTCGGCAGCGGCGAGTGCCGGACCATTGGACGGCGCAGACGGCAACGTGCCCAGGCCCAGAACCGGCGCGGCCGGTGCCTCACCCCCGCCAAGGGTCGGGGTTTCGCCAAGGGTGCCGATATCGCAGTCGCTTTCCAGCTCGCAAAGCCGGAATTCGAGGTCACCGATCCGGTTGGTGCCATCCATCACCACGCGATCGACGCGGATCTGAAGCTCTTCGGTTGCGTTGGTCAGGCGGCGCAACTCGCTTTCAATGGCGTCGATCCGGGCGATCGTATCGCCCCCGCCAACCCCGGTAGGGCTGCCGGTGGTCGACAGCTCGGTGCGCAGGCGCTGGATTTCCACCCAGAGCACCGAAAGTTCCTGCCGGATGTCGGCAAGGGTTTCTTCCCGGCCCTGGGCAAGGGCCGGGCTGAACGGCGCGGCCAGCGCCAGCACAAGGGCAAGGGCAAGCGCGCGCCGCATCGGATCAGACCCCCGACCCGGCTTCCAGCACCGTCACCGCGCGGCGGTTCTGGCTGTAGCAGCTTTCTTCAGAGCAGATCGCCAGCGGACGTTCCTTGCCGTAGCTGATCGTGCGCAAACGGTCAGAGGTGATGCCGCGGCTGACTAGATAGGCTTCCACCGCGGCCGCGCGGCGGGCTCCAAGGGCCAGGTTGTAGTCGCGGGTGCCCTGCTCATCGGCATGACCTTCGATCACGGCACGGTATTCCATGTTGCGCAGCATCCAGTCGGCCTGGAGGTCGAGAATGCCGCGGGCCTCGGCGGTCAGGGTCGACTGGTCGACCTCGAACAGCACCCGGTCGCCAACGGTTTCGTTGAAATAGGCCACCGAGTTGGGGTCGAGCGCTTCGCCCGCGCCGCCGGCACCACCGGCACCGCCCATGCGGGCATCGCCGAAATAGCGGTTGTCGCCGCAGGCCGACAGCCCCAGCACCGTGACCAGAAGGGTCAGTTTCAGGAAAGTGTTCATACTGCTTCGTCCTCGCATTCGCGCCGTTCTTGGCGCAAGAGTATCACGCGGCGGGCCTTGTGAACATGCCCGCCGCATCAGGGGTTCGTTACCGCAGGAGCGGCGACCATGCCGGGTCCGAGGCCATGCCGGGCGTCGAAACGCGCTGAAGGTTCCGCCCGGAGATATCGACCGAGTAGATCGCGGGCGCCCCGTCGGCCCCGGCGGTTTCGCGGGTGAACATGATCACGCGGCCATTGGGGGCCCAGGTTGGGCCTTCATCGAGGAACGACGAAGTGAGCAACCGTTCCTCGGACCCATCGGTGCGCATAACGCCGATATGGAAGCGGCCATCCTGCTGGTTGGTGAAGGCGATCAGGTCCCCGCGCGGCGACCAGACCGGAGTGCCATAACGGCCGTCATTGCGGCTGATCCGCCGGCCTTCGCCGCCAGAGGTCGGCATGATGTAGAGTTGCTGCGTGCCCGAGCGGTCGCTCTCGAACACGATCTGGCTGCCATCGGGCGAAAAGCTGGGCGCGGTCTCGATCGAGGGCGCATCGGTCAGGCGGCGACGGTCCCCGGTTTGCAGGTTCAGCATGTAGATGTCGGTATTGCCGCCCCGCTCTGCCGAGTAGACCACGCTGTTGCCATCTGGCGAAAAGCGCGGGCTGAAGGTCATGGTCAGGGTGTCGTCATCCAGCGGGCGCGCCTGAACCGTGGCCAGGTCCATAAGATAGATGCGCGGAATACCGGTTTCGTAGCTGGTATAAAGAATGCGGTCGCCATTGGGGGAGAACCGGGGGGCCAGCACCAGCGAACGGCTGTCGGTCAGGAACTGAACATTCGCGCCGTCATAATCCATGATCGAGATCCGGCGCAGGCGGGCGTTCTTGGGGCCTTCCTGGGTTACGAAGACCACGCGGCTGTCGAAATAGCCGGTTTCACCGGTGATGCGCTCATAGACGTGATCGGCGACCGTGTGGGCCATGCGCCGCCAGCTGTCCGGGCTGCCCACGAATTGCAGGCCCGAGCCGAGCGGCTGTTCCGAGAACACGTCGAACAGCCGGAAACGGACGACCAGCTGGCCGCCCTCCATCGTGACGGACCCCGTGATCAGCGCCTGTGCGTTGATCGCCTGCCAGTCATCCCATTGCACCGGGCTGTCGAAACTGGTGACAGAGGAAATATGCGCGCTGCGCGGCACCTCGCGGAACAATCCCGTCCCAACCAGGTCGGCGGCGATCACGCGGGTGATGTCGCTGGCAGCATCGGTCGCGGCACTGTTGCCCGCGATGAATTCCGGCAGGGCGAAGGGCAGCGGTTCGATGACGCCTTCGGTGATCTCGATGCGCAGCGGCCCGGGGCTCTGCGCGGCCAGTGGCGAGGCAATCGCCAGCAGAATGGCCAGCAGGGTCATGAAAAATCGGGTCATCTGAGTCTCAGTTCCTCGGGATTGAAGGTTATCTCGATAATGCGCCAGTGATCGTAGCTTTCAACCGGCAGATCGTAACCGGAAGCCCCACAGCGGATCACCGCGCGCCGCGCGGCTTCAAACGCCTGCATCGCGGCGGCATCGGACCCGCCGCGGGATTCCAGCAACCGGATCGAGCCCGACTGGGGCCGCCCGTCGCGTTCCATCATCACTTCGATGGTCACGACTGTGCTGAGCGCTTCTGACGACAAGGACCCCACGTTCCAGCATTGCTGCACGGCCAGCCGCAGTCCGTCTTGCTGCGCCGCCGAGAGGGGCGGGCCGGACGGCGTGGCGGGAGCTGGCGGGGTCTCGGTGGCGGCATCCGCCACGGCGGCGGCGATGGCATCGGCCAGCGGATCGCGTTCCTCGACCTGCGGGGGCGCGTCAGGCGCGGGCGTTTCGGCCACGGTGCGGATCGGGCGCGAAGGCGGACGGAAGGACGACACCGGCGCGAGGGACGCAGCGGGCGTTTCCGCTTCGGTCACGATCTCGGTGGTGGCTTCCTCGGGTGCAGTGGCCGGCGTGTCGGGTGTCGGTGCGGGCGTTTCGGAGGGTTCGGGCCGCGTGACCACCTCGGGCGCGATTTCCACCTCGGGGGGCGGGGCGGGTGCGGGCGTTGGCGCCACACGCGGGGCTTCGTTCGGGGCTGGCGTGTCGGAGGGTGCGGCGGTCGGGTCCGAGGCCGGCGGCGACGGCAGCGCGGCCAGTTGGTCCTGCACCTGCGTTTCGGGCGGCGGCAACAGCGCGCTGACATCGGGCTGAGTTTCCACCGGAGGTTCGGGCGCCGCTTCGGGCGTGGCAACCTGCGGTGGGGTCTCTTCAAGCGCGGGGGCCTCGGGCTGCGTGACCTCTGGCGTTGGGGCAAGCGCTGCTGGCTGTTCCACGACCTGTGGAACCGGCACCACCGGGGCTTCGAACATCGCCTCGAAATCCTGCACCGAGACCAGCGTCACACCGGTCACCTCGAATTCCGGTTCCTCGGAATCCCGGAACCAGCTGCCACCCAGGATCACCCAGAGCAGCAGTGCGAAGTGAAGTCCGCCGGACGCGTAGAGAGACCGCCGCATCGGCCCGTCACTCCCCGTCCTGCCCGTCAAGGCGCGGGCCGCCGGAATCCGTGACCAGACCGATATTGCGGAAGCCGCCCGCGTTGAGCGCGCCCATGACTCGCATCACGTCGGCATAGGGAATGGCCCCGTCGGCGCGCAGGAAGATCTGGTTGCTGTCGCGCTCGGCGGCAATGCCCTGCAGGCGCGTTACCAGATCCTCCATCGGAACTTCGGTGGTCTGGATCATCACCCGCCCATCCGGTGTCAGGGTTACGGCAAGGGGTTCTTCCTCTTCCTCGCCCGGCAAGGGCTCGGCCGCTGTCTCGGGCAGTTCGATCGGGACGCCCACGGTCATCAGCGGGGCCGAGACCATGAACACGATAAGCAGCACCAGCATCATGTCCACGAAGGGCGTGACGTTGATTTCCGACATGGCGGCATGCCGCGAGCGGCGGCCTGCGCGCCTGCGCCCGCCCGTCTGTTTTTGCTGAACGCCTGCGCCCATGGCTCAGTCCAGCTGCCGCGACAGAAGCGTGGAAAACTCGTCGGCGAACCCTTCGTAGCCCGCCACAAGGCGATCGGCATCCGCCGACAGCTTGTTATAGAGGATCACCGCCGGGATTGCTGCCAGAAGGCCAAGCCCCGTGGCCATCAGCGCCTCGGCGATACCGGGGGCCACGACAGCCAGCGAGGTGTTGCCCGAGGAGGCGATTTCCTGGAACGAACGCATGATGCCCCAGACCGTGCCGAAAAGCCCGATGAAGGGCGCGGTCGCGCCCGTAGTCGCAAGGAAGTTGAGCCCCTTGGTCAGCCGTTCCGCTTCGCGCGAAATGGCCACGTCCATCGACCGGTCGACCCGCTGCTGCACACCGGGGATGAGCGCCCCGTCATCGCGCAGAGAACGTTGCCATTCGGTCATGCCTGCCACGAAAACCCGCTCGGATGCGGATCGGGGGCGGTCTGCCACCTTGTCGAACAGCTCATCCAGCGGCTCGCCCGACCAGAAGGCCGCGTCGAACTGCGCCGCGCGACGGCGCGACAAGCGATAGGTGGAGAATTTCTGGAACGCGATCGCCCAGACCCAGATCGATGCTGCGAAAAGCATCACCATGACAATCTGGACGGTGAAGGTTGCGCGGAAGAACAGGGCGATCAGGGAGAAATCCATCTCCTGCGCCATGCTCAGCGTTTCGGTTTCCATTGGTCAGTCTTCCTGTATGCCGGCCTCAAGCGGACGCCGGTTCTGCGCGGCGCCTCATTTGGAGGGGAATCTAGCAAACAGGAAGGGTAAAAACCATCGGCTTGCATCACTGTCGGTTTCACTGCTGAAACGTAACCAGCTTTTGGCGGATATCCGCCGGAATTCGCACCGCGCGACCGCTTTCGGCAAGGCAAACCACCTGAACCTGCGCCGCGTAAATCCGCTCATCCCCGCGCCAGACCACCTGTTCGAGATCGAAACTGGCCCCTTTGACGCCAGTCAGGCAGGTCTCGACCCTCAGGTCATCTTCGAATCGGGCGGGTGCGATGAAATCCATCTCCATCCGGCGCACGGCGAAGACGATGCCCTGTTCGGCTTTCAACGCGCTTTGCGAAATTCCCGCCTCGCGCACCATTTCCGACCGCGCCCTTTCGATGAACTTGAGGTAGTTGGCGTGGTAGACGATGCCCGCAAGGTCGGTGTCTTCATAGTAGACACGGCAGGTGAAGTGATGGGTCATGATGGCCGTCCAATCCGCGCCGCCAGACGCAGGGCGTGGCTGGCATTGGTGGCCGATGCGGGCAGGATCGGGTCATAGCCTGCGCGGATCACGGCGGCAATTTCGGGCTTCAGCACCGCAGGCTGGCCGGGGGCGGCTGCCAGGGGCGAGGCGTCGGTAAAGGCGGTGTCCGACCACAACAGGATCGTCTGCACCACCTGGCTGAGCGCGATGGTCTCCGCAGGCACCCTGGCCATCTCGGCATCCATGCGCACGAAGACGAAGGCGGCCTGGATTGCCCCAGCCGCGTCGAAACGGAAGCTGCGATACTGGTTCGCGTCCACTGCTTTCAGCCGCTCGACCGTCTCGGCAAGGTCAGGGATCAGCCGGTCGAGATTGGGCGTTTCGGTCAGTTCGTCCCACTCGCGAAAGAAAAAGACCATGAGGTTCGCGCCCAGTTCCGGGTCGGTCTCGGCCATCTGGTGCCCGGCCAGGGCAACCACGGCTTCGATCGCGCCTTTGAGGGTCGATACCGTCTGATCCTCGACCCCGAAGACGACCGGCGCAATCGGCCGACCCCACCGGGCGAAGAGGTAGGTCCCGTCGGAACGGGTAAAAAGACGGGCGACGGCGTCAGGCTCCATGAGGGGTTCCTTACAGGCGGTTTTCCATGATCCAGGCCGCGAATACCGGATCATAGGCGGCAGGGCCATAGACCTCGGGCGCGCGCCCCTGATCGAAGAAGGCCGCAGCGGGCGCCCCGTCGGAAATGCGGATCCCCCAGGCCCCGGCCGACAGGTTGCAGGCATGTGCCATGCATCCAGCGCCAAGCACCCAGTCCCCGCGCTGCACCACGCTGTTGGCCGGACCGATCCTGTCCGACAGGTCGCGGATTTGGTCCTCGGTCAGAATGGACAGGAAACGGGCACGCTCGCCTGCGTCGCGGAAGATCGAGAAAGGATGTTCGCCCACCCAACGGGTTGCATCGGCACCGGGGCCGGCTGGCTGGCCGGCAAAGGGTGCGGCACCGGGTGCGGTCGTCATCCCCTCCGCGCTGAACCGGTAGGTAGTGAATTCCTGGCGCAGCCCGTCGGCAAAGATATCAAGTTCCAGCGCATCGGGCAGCACCCGCAGATCAGTCACCGCCCCTTCGCAGGCCTCGGTTTCCCCCATGAGTTGCACGGTGCCCTCGGCAACCCGGATCACCGTGATCCCCGGTCCGCACATGTTGCCACCATGGTGATGCGTGGCCAGGAGCCAGTCATGATCCGACCCTTCGAGCGCCCAGGCCCCCAGGATTTCCCACATGTAATCCAGCTCCACCGGCATCGGCGCACCGAGAACCACCAGCGACTGGCTGGGACGCGCGCCCACGACCGAGGCCGCACCGAAGCGGGTTTGGTATTGGTCATGGCTGCCGAAAGACATATCGGCACAGGCAGCGCCCGCTGCCAGGGTGACGAGGGCGGCACTGAGAATGCGGATCATGGTCAAAACTCCCCAACGGGTCAGATGAGGCTGCCCTGTTCGGGCGGCATCGGCGCAGCCAGGCCCAGATGTGCCCAGCCCTTCGATGCCAGCATCCTTCCGCGCGGCGTGCGCGCGATCAAGCCCTGTTGCAGCAGGTAAGGCTCGATCACCTCTTCGATTGCGTCCCTGCTTTCCGAAAGGGCGGCGGCCATGGTTTCAACGCCGACGGGCCCGCCGCCGTAGTTCTCGGCCATCAGGCTCATGTAACGCCGGTCTGCTCCATCGAGCCCGAGGTGATCCACCCCAAGACGGGTCAGGGCGCTGTCGGCGATCTCCTGGGTCAGTCGTCCGTCGCCTTCCACCAGCGCGAAATCAACCACCCGCCGCAGCAGCCGCCCGGCAATCCGGGGCGTGCCGCGCGCACGGCGGGCAATTTCCAGTGCACCTTCAGGATCGGACGGCACACCGAGCATCCGTGCCCCGCGGGTCACGATCTCGTTGAGTTCCGCGACCGTGTAGAACTGCAACCGGGTTGGAATGCCGAAGCGGTCACGCAGCGGCGTGGTCAGCAACCCGAGCCGCGTGGTCGCCCCGACAAGGGTAAAGGGCTGCAACTCGATCCGCACGGTGCGCGCGGCAGGACCCTCACCGATCACGAGGTCAAGCTCGAAATCCTCCATCGCGGGGTAGAGCACTTCTTCCACGGCCGGGTTGAGGCGGTGGATCTCGTCAATGAACAGAACGTCACGCGATTCCAGGTTGGTCAGGATCGCCGCAAGGTCGCCCGCCTTGGCCAGCACCGGGCCGGAGGTCATGCGGAAGTTCACGCCCAATTCGCGCGCCATGATCTGCGCCAGGGTCGTCTTGCCCAGACCCGGCGGCCCG
>NZ_CAXREX010000118.1:0-7999 GCF_964229645.1 Nioella sp.
GTTGCCGCAACCGCCCGAGGTCTCGGCCCCCGGGCCCTCGATGGCCGATATCGAGGCAGCTCAGGACATGTCGCCCGAGGACCGGCAGGCGATGATCGAGGGCATGGTGGCGGGGCTTGCCGAACGGCTGGCCAACGAGGGTGGCACGCCCGAGGAATGGGCGCGGCTCATCTCGGCCTATATCACGCTCGGCCAGCCCGAGCGCGCCCTGCCCATCTACCAGGAGGCCCTGACGGCCTTCGCGCGTTCTGACTCGGCGCTGGAGGTGATCCGGGCCGCGGGCGCCCCGCTCGATGCCCTACAGGCGGCCCCGGACGCGACGGGCGACGAGGAGGCCGGAGAGTGATCTTCGACGATATCGCGGGCTTCGCCGCAGCGCTTGCGCCCATGCGGGCGCTGATGGGGCTCGACCTTGGCACCAAGACCATCGGTGTGGCGGTGTCCGATCCGTTCCTGTCGGTGGCCACGCCGCTGGAAACCGTGCGCCGGGTCAAGTTCACCCAGGACGCGGCGCAGTTGCAGCAGATCATCGCGCATCGCTCGATCGGGGGGATCGTGCTTGGCCTGCCCATGAACATGGATGGCAGCGAAGGCCCGCGTGCGCAGTCGACCCGCGCCTTTGCGCGCAATCTCGACCGGCTTGTAGAGCTTCCCATCACCTTCTGGGACGAGCGCCTGTCCACGGTGGCGGCCGAAAGGGCGCTTTTGGAGGCGGATACGACACGAAAACGTCGCGCAGAGGTGATCGACCACGTGGCGGCGGGCTATATCCTGCAAGGAGTGCTGGACCGGATGGCCCATATGAAAGGCGCGCCTGAATGACCGATCAGATCTGGAAACGCGACGAGATCGAAAGCCCCTGTGTCAAGATCTGCGTGGTCCATCCCGAGGCGCGGCTGTGCACCGGCTGCCTGCGCTCGATCGACGAGATCGGGGCCTGGAGCCGGATGTCGCCCGAGGACCGCAGGCGCATCATGGACGAGTTGCCGGGCCGGCAGGGCCTGATCCAGCAGCGACGCGGCGGTCGAGCTGCGCGGCTCAAGCGTTCCCTCTAGGGCGGCGTGGCGCCTGCGTCGACGCAGGCGTCTTGGCGCGAGGGGCCTCGCGCCGTGAAAAAGGGCCGTCACCGGCCCTTTCCTTTACGTCCCGGAGGCAGGTGGTTCAGCGCCCTTCGAAGGACGCGGGCCGCTTGTCGAGAAAGGCCAGCACCCCTTCCTTGAAGTCGCGGGTCTTGCCCGCCTGGCCTTGCAGCTTTGCCTCCAGCGCCAGCTGCGCCTCCAGGTCGTTGCCAAGGCTTTCGCGCATCGCCTGCTTTATGCGCTGGAACGCCAGCGTTGGCCCTTCGGCCAGGTGCTTGGCCCGCGCCTTCCAATGGGCCTCGAAGCTGGCATCATCCACCGCTTCCCAGATCAGCCCCATCTCGTCGGCTTCCCGCGCGGTGATCTTCTCGGCGAACATCGCAAGCCCCATGGCCTTGGCCAGCCCCACCTTGCGCGGCAGGATATAGGTGCCGCCGGCATCGGGGATGAGCCCGATCTTGGCGAAGGCCTGCATGAAGGCCGCGCTTTCGGCAGCAATCACGATGTCACAGGACAGAGCGATATTGGCCCCGGCCCCCGCGGCGATTCCGTTCACGGCGGCGATCACGGGCACCGGCGCCTCGGCAATGGCCCGCAGCACCGGCGCATATTCATCGCGCAGCACCCGTTCGAGGTTGAGGTCATTGAGATTGCCGGTATCGCCCAGGTCCTGCCCGGCCGAGAACGCCCGCCCCTCGCCCGTCAGCACGATAACCCGCGCCGCGCGCCCGGCCTCCTGCACCGCATGGGTCAGTTCCGCCCGCATCTGGGTGTTGAGCGAATTCATCACGTCGGGGCGGCGCAGGGTGATGGTGGCCACGCCATCCGAAAGCTCACTGGTGAGGGTCTGGTAATCCATGCGGCGCAATCTCCGGCTGCTGATTCAGGTCTCGAATGCCAGATAGGCAGGGGACCGGCGCGGGCAAAAGCAGAACGCCGCGTCAGTCATTCATGATCTCGTCGAGCCGCGCCTGTTCGGCCGCCGACAGCGCTTGGGATGCTGCGTCGGCCTCGGCCTCGCCGCGCCGGCGCGACTGACGCCGCAGGTAGGCCACCGCCACCCCAAGACCCAGGAGCGCCATCGCAGGCCCCGCAAGCCACAGCAGCAGGTTCGAGCCCGTCAGCGTGGGCCGCAGCAGCACGTATTCGCCGTATCGGTCGACGATATAGGCCACGACCTCGTCATTGCTGTCGCCCTCCAGAAGGCGCTCGCGCACCAGGAGCCGCAGGTCTCGGGCCAGCTCCGCGTTGCTCTCGTCGATCGATTCGTTGCGGCAGACAAGGCAGCGCAGCCCCGCCGAGATGTCGCGCGCCCGCGCTTCCATCGCCGGATCGGGCAGGATCTCGTCGGGTTGCACCGCCCAGAGGGGCGAGGCCACCAGGAGCAGGATCATCGCAAGGCGCTTCATTCCGCGGGCACTCCCTTGGGCGTGCGCTGGCGGCGGGCACCCGCGGCCACCCGGTAGCGCCGGTCGCTCAGCGACAGAAGCCCGCCAAGCGCCATGATGATCGAGCCGCCCCAGATCCAGTTTGCCCAGGGCTTGATATAGGTGCGCAGCGCGAAGCCGCCCTGCTGCGGATCGCCCAGAACGACGTAAACGTCCCGGGTAAAGCCGTTGTCGATCGCGGCCTCGGTCGTGGGCATGCCAGCCACCGGGTAGAAGCGCCGCTCGGGATGGAGGGTGGAAATGAGATCCCTGCCCTGCCGCAGCTCGACCGTTCCCTGAAGCGCCACGTAGTTCGGACCCTCGACCTCGCGCACATCCGTCAGCGTCACCTCGTAGGCCCCGACCGTATAGGCCTCGCCCAGGGTGGCCACGCGGATATCCTCCGACTCGTAGGTGACCAGGGCTGCGACCCCGAAAATGGTCAGACCAAGCCCCGCATGGGCGATGGTCTTGCCCCAATCGGCCCGTGGCAACCGCCAGAGCCGCCCGATCCTTGCGCCAAAGGCGCCACGGCCCGTGCGCCCGTAGATGTCGATCACGGCCCCCGCCACCAGCCAGACGGCCAGCCCGATGAAGACGGGACCGATGGCAGAGTGCCCGCTGAAGACCGCATAGGCCAGCAGGGCCCCGGCAACCGCCAGCACAAGCGCCGGCAGCAAGGGCCGCGCGGCCCGCGCGATCTTGGCCCGCTTCCACGGCAGCATCGCCCCGATCGGCAGCACCACTGCCAGGACCAGCACGAAGGGCGTGAAGGCCGCGTTGAAGAAGGGCGGACCGACCGACAGGGTGCGGTCGAAGAACATCTCGGCCAGAAGCGGCCAGATCGTGCCGATGAAGACCACGAAGGCCGACACCGCCAGAAGCAGGTTGTTCAGAACCAGCGCGCTTTCGCGGCTGACGATCCCGAAGACGCCCTTGGCCTCCATCGCACCTGCACGCAGCGCGTAAAGCAGGAAGGCCCCGCCCATGAAGAAGGCCAGGATGAGCAGGATGAACACGCCCCGCTCGGGATCGTTGGCAAAGGCATGGACCGAGGTGATGACGCCCGAACGCACGATGAACGTGCCAATGAGCGAGAAACCGAAAGCCAGGATCGCCAATAGGATGGTCCAGCTCTTCAGGGCCTCGCGCTTTTCCACCACGATCGCCGAATGCAGCAGGGCGGCCGAAATCAGCCAGGGCATGAAGCTTGCGTTTTCAACCGGGTCCCAGAACCAGAACCCGCCCCAGCCCAGCTCGTAATAGGCCCACCAGGACCCAAGCCCGATGCCGATGGTCAGGAAAAGCCAGGCCGCCAGCGTCCAGGGCCGTACCCACCGGCCCCAGGCCGCATCGACACGGCCCTCCAGCAGTGCCGCGACCGCGAAGGAAAACGCCATCGAGAGCCCCACGTAGCCCAGGTAAAGGAACGGCGGATGGAAGGCGAGCCCGGGGTCCTGCAACAGAGGGTTCAGATCGCCCCCGTTCATCGGCGGGTTCTCCAGCCGCAGGAAGGGGTTGGAGGTAAAGAGGATGAAGGCAAAGAAGGCCAAGCCGATCAGGCTCTGCACCCCCAGGACACGCGCCCTGAGGCGCGGTGGCAGATTGCCCCCGAACCAGGCGGCCGACGCGCCAAAGAGCGTCAGGATCAGCACCCACAGCAGCAGCGAGCCTTCGTGATTCCCCCACACGCCGGTGATCTTGTACAGCAGCGGCTTGAGCGTATGCGAGTTGTTGGTGACCAGCGCGACCGAGAAATCCGAGGTCACGAAGGCAATGGTGAGCGCCCCGAAACTCACGGCGGTCAGCAGGAATTGCGCCGATGCGGCGGGCGCGGCGGCAGCCATCCATTCAGGCCAGCCCTTATGCGCCCCCACCAGGGGCACGACGGTCTGGAAGACGGAAACCGCGAAGGCGAGGATGAGGGCGAAATGTCCGAGTTCTACGATCATGCGCCAGACGTTAGTGCAGCCCTGCGGCAAGGCCAAGGGCAAGCGTCAACCGGTCGCAAAGGAAATGCGCCGTGGAGCTTCATTGTTCCATAAATATCCCCGCCGGAGGCATCCGCCCCTCCCCCACAAGACTCGGGCAAAATGGACGGGGCAGCGCGGGCCACGGCTCCGCGGCAGCTACGGGACGGCGAATGCCCCCGCCAGGGGGTGTGAGCCGGCCCGTTCGCCGGTCGACGCGCCGCAAGGCGCGGCGAAACCGCCCTATCGCCCGCGAAACAACCCACCCAGGATCCCGCGCACCACTGCGCGCCCGGTCTGGGTGCCGATCTGGCGGGCAAAGCTCTTGGCAAAGGCCGTGCCGACGCTGTCGGAGCGGCGCGAGGAGGACCGGCGCGGCCGCTCTTCCCGTTCTTCGCGCTCAGGCCGCGTCACACGGGCGCTTGACCGGCCCACGCGGGTGCCGGAATAGCGCCGCCCGGTGCGGTATTCGCGCTCGGCGGCGCTCTCGGCCTCTTCCTCGGCCAGCTCGGCCTCTTCGGCTTCCCGCGCGGCGGCCTCGGCCCGCGCTTGCAGGATTTCGAAGGCGCTTTCACGGTCGACCTTCGCCTCGTATTTCCCGGCAATGGGCGAAGCCGCGATCAGCTCTTCGCGCAGTCCCGGGTCGATCGGGCCAAGCTGCGACGAGGGCGGCCGGATCAGCGTGCGTTCGGCCATGCCCGGCACGCCCTTGCGTTCCAGCATCGAGGTCACGGCCTCGCCCACGCCCACCTCACGAATCGCGTCCTCGATATTGAAGGCGGGGTTGTCGCGGTAGTTCTCGGCCGCCTGGCGCAGATCGCGCCGGTCCTTGGCAGTGAAGGCGCGCAGCGCGTGCTGCACCCGGTTGCCAAGCTGGCCCAGGATGTCTTCGGGCACGTCGGCGGGATTCTGGGTGATGAAATAGACCCCCACCCCCTTCGAGCGGATCAGGCGCGCCACCTGTTCCACCTTGTCCACCAGCGCCTTGGGCGCGTCGTCGAACAGAAGATGCGCCTCGTCGAAGAAGAAGACGAGCTTGGGCTTGTCGGGGTCGCCCACCTCGGGCAGTTCCTCGAACAGCTCCGACAGAAGCCACAGCAGGAAGGTTGCGTAGAGCCGGGGCGAGGCCATCAACTTGTCCGCGGCCAGGATATTGATCCGCCCGCGCCCATCGAGATCGGTGCGCATGAGATCGGCCAGTTCCAGCGCCGGTTCCCCGAACAGCCGGTCGCCCCCCTGCCCCTCCAGCACCAGAAGCCGCCGCTGGATCGCACCGATCGAGGCGGTCGAGACATTTCCATAGCGCAGGGACAGCGACTGGCGATTCTCGCCCACCCAGACCAGGAGCGACTGAAGATCCTTGAGATCGAGCAGCGCCAGCCCCTGTTCGTCGGCCACGCGGAAGGCGATGTTCAGGATGCCCTCCTGCGCCTCGCTCAGTTCCAGAAGCCGCGCCAGCAACAGGGGGCCCATCTCGGACACGGTCGTGCGCACCGGGTGGCCCGCTTCGCCATAGAGGTCCCAGAAGGTGACCGGGAAGGCGGAATAGCTGTAGTCGGCAAATCCGATCTTCGCGGCGCGCTCCATGAACGCGTCATGCAGCTTGAAGCTCTCACTGCCCGCCGCACCGAGGCCCGACAGGTCCCCTTTCACGTCCGACAGGAAGACCGGCACCCCATTCGCCGCGAAGCTTTCGGCCAGGATTTGCAGCGTCACGGTCTTGCCCGTCCCGGTCGCCCCGGCGATCAGCCCGTGCCGGTTGGCATATTTCAGCAGCAGTTGCTGTGCCACGCCGTAATCCTCGCCGCCGCCACCGATAAAAAGCCCTTCGCTCATCACTTGCCCCTAAAGAAGTCCAGTCTCTCTCCAAGGCACAATACAATCTTAACCATCCTGTGCCAGCCTGATGTCCATGGCCCGCAGGACTTCGTCCCCGGGGGTCATGATCTTCCTCCCTGTCAACTGGCCGCGCCGGCATCCCCGGCGCGGTTTTTTTCCGTTGGGCCCATGGCCTCAAAGCGGTTCGACTTTTGATCCAAAAACCCGAAATCCCCTGTTGACGACTGCGCGCTCCTGTCCTAGCGTTCCCACCAGAAAGTCGGCCAGTCCGACAGGGAGAGAAAAAAGAAATCGAAAAGGGCCCCGCTCACGGGCCCTTTTTGTTTGTGCACGGCAAAGCCGCCCGTCCCCGACCCGGCGGGATTTCGCCCCCCTGCCCGACCTTCCCGCAAAATGGCCCCTGACAGCGCCGCCTGCGCGTGCTAGCCAGTTTCCGACATGTTCCACTCGATGACTGACGAGGCGCATTTATGACAAAACTTTCCCTGACCGCCCTTGTGCTGGCCTCCAGCCTGGCCCTGCCGCTTGCTGCTCAGGAATCGGGCAACACCGCCGGTTCGGAACAGGGCGGCCTGTCGCTCGGCCAGCCCGAGGTTGGTTCCACCTATATCCGCGAGACCTTCAACGACTGGGAGATGCGCTGCATCGTGACCCCGGAAAACCAGCCCGATCCGTGCCAGCTCTACCAGCTGCTGACCGATGACCAGGGCAACTCGGTGGCCGAGTTCAACCTCTTCGACGTTCCCGACGAAGGCGAACTGGTCGCCGGCGCCACCATCGTCACCCCGCTCGACACGCTGCTGACCGGCCAGCTGCGCCTTGCCGTGGATAGCGGCCAGGCACGTGTCTACCCGTTCAGCTTCTGCCAGAGCATCGGCTGCTACGTGCGCCTCGGGCTGACCGCGGGCGACATTCAGTCCTTCCGCGCCGGAAGCGAGGCCATCGTGGGCATCGTCCCCCTTCAGGCGCCCGATCAGCTGGTGCCGCTGAGCCTGTCTCTGTCGGGCTTCACTGCCGGGTTCGAGGCGCTGGTGGCCTATAATGAAGACATGCTCGCTCAGCTGCGCGCGGCTGCCGAAGCCGCCGCCGAAGGGGGCGAGGCTGCGTCCGAATAAGCAAGCCGCCGCAAGACAGACCAGGACCCGCCCGGATCGCTCCGTGGCGGGTCTTTCTTTTGCCGAAGGGAACGAACCTGTCAGGATGCCTTTCGCAGGGCCAGCACGGCATTCAGCCCGCCGAAAGCGAAGGCATTGGACAGCACTGCACCGACCTGCGCCTCACGCGCCACGTTGGGCACCACGTCGAGCGCGCATTCCGGGTCCGGTTCCTCGTAATTGATCGTGGGTGCGATCACCCCGTCGGTCAGCGCCATGATGCAGGCCAGAAGCTCGACTGCGCCGGTGCCGCCGATCAGATGCCCGTGCATCGACTTGGTGGAGGAAATCATCAGGTCATCGGCGTGGTGGCCGAAGACATCGGCCACGGCGGCGCATTCGACCTTGTCATTGGCCGCCGTCCCGGTGCCGTGGGCGTTGATGTAGCACACGTCCTCGGGGTTCATCCGCGCATCTTTCAGCGCGCCTGAAATGGCCCGTGCCGCGCCCTGCTTGGACGGCATCACGATATCGGCCGCGTCCGAGGTCATGGCAAAGCCCACCACCTCGGCCAGGATCTCGGCGCCGCG
>NZ_CAXREX010000119.1:0-10630 GCF_964229645.1 Nioella sp.
ACCGTTCAGGGTGTCCAGGGTATCAACCCGCGAGGCGTGGCCGAGGCCGATGTCGTTGCGCTCCACATGGAGGGCGGCCAGGCCTGCGTGCAGGTCTTCTTCATCCGCGCGAACCAGAACTGGGGCAACCGCGATTTCTACCCGCGCACCGGCTCCGGCGCGGAAGAGGCCGAGGTGCTGGAGGCCTTCCTTGGCCAGTTCTACGACGAGAAGGACCCGCCCCGCCAAATCCTGCTGTCCCACCCGATCGAGAACGCGGATCTCATGGCCGAGGCCCTGGGCGAAAAGCGCGGGCGCAAGGTGGAACTGGTCGTGCCACTGAGGGGGGAGAAGGCCGAGCTCGTGTCTTTCGCCGCGCGCAATGCCCGCGAAAGCCTTGCCCGCAAGATGAGCGAGGCGGCGACCCAATCGCGCCTGCTGGACGGGCTTGCCGAGGCCTTCGCGCTGGATGCGCCGCCCGAGCGGATCGAGGTCTACGACAACTCTCACATCCAGGGCACCAACGCTGTCGGCGGCATGATCGTGGCCGGGCGCGAGGGCTTCCTGAAAAGCCAGTATCGCAAGTTCAACATCAAGGGCGACAGCCTGACCCCGGGCGACGATTTCGGTATGATGAAAGAGGTGCTGAGCCGCCGCTTCAAGCGCCTCCTGAAGGAAGATCCGGATCGGGAAAGCGACGCCTGGCCGGACCTGCTGCTGATCGACGGCGGGGCAGGGCAGGTGAGTGCCGTGGCCGAAATTCTGGCCGATCTCGGGGTCGACGACGTGCCGTTCATCGGCGTGGCCAAGGGCGTCGACCGAGATGCTGGGAAAGAGGAATTCCACCGCCCCGGCAAACGGCCATTCGCGCTGAAACGCAATGATCCGGTGCTTTACTTCGTGCAGCGTCTGCGCGACGAGGCACACCGCTTTGCCATCGGCACGCATCGTGCCAAGCGTGCCAAGGCCATCGGGGCGACGCCGCTCGACGATGTGCCGGGTGTCGGGGCGACGCGCAAACGAGCGCTCCTGGCCCATTTCGGAAGTGCCAAGGCGGTGAGCCGCGCCGATCTCGCCGATCTCAAGGCCGTTGACGGGATTTCGGATACGCTGGCGGAAACGATCTACGACTATTTCCACGAAAAGGGCTGATTGGACGCGCGCAAATTCCCGTGCCGGCCGCTCGCCGGGGCTGGCCCGCGCCCGGCAACCACGCTATGGCTTTGCCATGCAGTGGACCTTGCCCAATATTCTGACCGTGCTGCGCCTTCTGGCGGCCCCCGGCGTTGCGATCATCTTCCTGATCCTTCCACGCCCATACGCGGATTGGGTGGCCCTTGTCCTCTTCGTGGCCGCCGCGATCACCGACTGGCTCGACGGATACCTCGCCCGACGCTGGAGCCAGCTCAGCCGCTTCGGGGCCATGCTCGACCCGATCGCCGACAAGGCCATGGTCGTGATCGCCCTCGCGACGCTGATGGGGCTTTTCGGCTTCCAGACGCTGCTTATCCTGCCGGTGGCCGCGATCCTCTTTCGCGAAGTGTTCGTTTCGGGCCTGCGGGAATTCCTGGGCAACACCGCGGGCACACTGAAGGTCACGAAGCTTGCCAAGTGGAAGACCACGGTTCAGATGATCGCGATCGCGGTGCTGTTTTCCTACGGCATCTTCGAGCATCATTTCGGCATGAACGTGATCGGCATGTCGCCCGAGATCGTGGCCCAGATATTCGCTGGCGAGATCGAGGACGAATTCCACCTTGTCGCGCTAAGCCTCGGTGCCAACTGGGCCTATTTCGGGGGGCTTGTGCTGCTGTGGCTGGCCGCTGCGCTCACCGTGGTGACGGGCGTGGACTACCTTGCCAAGGCGATGCCCCATCTGAGGGAGGACCCCCATGATTGAGCTTCGATATTTCGCCTGGCTGCGCGAACGGATCGGCACCGGACATGAAACGGTGGAGACCAAGGCCGCGACGGTCGCCGAGCTGATCGACGAGCTCAAGGCGCGTGACGAGGGCTATGCTTTCGCTTTCTCCGATCTCAAGGCGATCCGCGCCGCTGTGGATCAGGCCCTCGTCGATCTGGACGCCCCGATCGCGGGCGCAAGGGAAGTGGCTTTCTTTCCGCCGATGACCGGAGGCTGACATGCCCGAGATCATCGTCCAGTCCGATCCATTCGACATGGGGGCCTGCCTCAACCGCTTCGCGGCGCGCCAGGTCAACGCGGGGGCGGTGGTCAGTTTCTCGGGTATCGTGCGCGACGTGGCGACCGGAGATCTCGATGCGATGGACATCGAGCATTACCCCGGCATGACCGAAAGGGCTCTTGAATCGATCGCGGCTGAGGCGATGGAACGCTGGACCCTGGCCGATGCCTTTATCCTGCATCGCTACGGGCGCATGGGACAGGGCGACACCATCATGATGGTTGCCACGGCCTCCCGCCACCGGGCCGATGCTTTCGCTGCGGCGGAATTCCTGATGGACTACCTGAAATCCCGTGCTCCCTTCTGGAAGAAGGAGATCACGGCCGACGGGTCGGCCTGGGTCGCCGCGCGAGACGAGGATGAGGACGCGCTGACGCGCTGGAAACGACCCTGACCGGGTCCGGATTTCCCTTCTTCTTTGCGAAAATACCCCGAGGTCTGGGGGCTGGCCCCCAGGCGGGCTGGCGAGGCTCCCGCGCAAGCGGGGGCAGAGACGGGCCGCGCACGGGTCGACGCGCTTCAGCGTCGAAACGCCCTTCAGCCCTGGTTGGCATGCTCCACGTAGGCGCGCAGCTCCTCGGCTTCCTGGCGGGCTTCCCGCAGGCCCTCCATCGCCGCGCGCAGTTCCGCCTCGGTCTGGCTGATCTGGTTGGTCAGTTCGGCTTCCCGGTGCTGGAGATAGGAAATCGCCTGGTCACGGGTTTCCTCGGCATCGTGCAGCGCCTTGGCCATCTCCTCCAGTTCGTTCATGTCCACCCCGGACACGCGCGTCAGCCTGTGAACCAGCCAGTTGGCAAACCAGCCAAGTGCGAAGGCCACGAACAGGATGATCGCGATGACGACGATGAATTCGGTGCGGTTCATTCGGTTTCCTCCTGGGCCTCTTGCGGCGGCACAAGGTTATCGGGCCGCATCACCGGCCTTGGGGCGTTGGCCAGCAGCTCGGCGCGTTCGGCGGCGGCTTCCAGTGCGTCCCGCTCGGCCACGTCCGAGGCCAGCAGGAATTCGATCCGGCGGTTGGTCTCGCGCCCTTCCTCGGTGTCGTTCGAGGCAATCGGACGGGTCTCGCCATAGCCCTGGGCGGTCAGGTTCGAGGTCAGAACGCGCCGCGCCAGAAGTCCGTTCAGAACCGCGTCAGCGCGACCCTGGCTCAGACGCAGGTTCATTTCCTCGCGTCCCTGGCTATCGGTATGGCCACCGATCTCCATGTCCACATGCGAACAGTCCGGCAGGATTTCGGCCAGGTCGTCCAGGATTTCTCCGGTGGCCGCGTTGATCTCGACCGAGCCGGGATCGAATGTGATCTTGCGCCCGCCCAGGGTCGTCTCGATCCGGTCGAGGCACTGTTCGGGCGACAGCAGGCCCGAGACCGGGTCGAGGCTGGGCACGTAGGTCACGTCGATCTCGAAGCCTTCCGCGGCCCCCAGGAGCTCGCTCATGATCTGGCTCAGGACCGTCGTCGTGTCCTCGCTTCCGGAATTCCCCCGGATCTGCACTGTGTCGGGCTGCACGACGACCGAGCCGTTATGCAGCTGCGACAGCGCCTCCAGCCCGGCCATGACTCGCAGCGACCAGCCACCGGGCAACTCGTCGTCGGTGCGCGTCGCCAAGTAGGTGTTCTGTCGGCCGAAGAGCGCTTGGGCATAGGCGCTGACGGCCTCGGTGATCCGATCGTCGGGCAGGCGTCCGCGTAGCTGCACGTAGCCCTCGGGGCTGCGGGTCGCGGTAAAGCTTGCCGGACCGTCATCGTCGCCTTCCTCGGCCGGGGCGGGCGGCAGAACCGCGTGCAGCGAGAAGACTTCAGGCAGGGCCGCGTCGAGTTCACCCACCACTTCGTCGAACAGGTCGGCCGGTGTGCCCTGGGCCACGATCAGGGTGATGTCCGCATCCGAGAAGGTCACTGTCGCGTCGTCGAAGCGGCTGACGGCAGCAATCGCCAGCGCGGCGGCGGCGGGCCAGTTGGGGGAAGGCACCCCGATCCCGAGGCGGCAAAGCTCCGGCCCGGCGAGGCCCGCGGCACGGGCGGCGGTCAGGATACGGTCGCGTCCTTCCTCGGTTCCTGCCGAGCAGCTTTCGAAGCGCCCGCCCTGTGGGGTCTGCACGTAGCGCAGGGTAAAGGGCGTGATCACGGGCCGGGGGGCAGAGATGTCCATCACCAGCTCGACCGTCGAGGGGCGGTTGCCTTCGAGGAATGCTTGCCATGCATCGCGCTGCTGCCGGCTGTCGGCCACGGCTTCGACCACGACCTGCCCGTCATAAACCGATACCTTGGCCCGGGGCAGTTCCGCCAGGGCCATCAGCCCGAAGCGGAAGGCCGGGCCCCATCCGGTCGGCACCGGGAAATCTGCGGTTTCCACCATGTTGGCCACGTGAAGGCCGGTGCCCAGTTCGTCGATGCCCCGGGTCAGGCGGTCGCGACCCATCGAGGCGGGGATGAGGCCGATCAGGGACACGCCGTCGACATTTCTCAGCATCTCCAGAGAGAACCGCGGAGGCTCGATCCCGGCGGGGTCCAGCACGCCCATGCTGTCAATGATCCGGTCGCTGTCCACGATCTCTCCGACGACACGCAGCGCGTGGAAGCGCGCGGCCTCGTCCGGGGCGGTTCCGGCCATCAGGACTTGCAGGCCATCGGCCCCGATCTGGACCCATTCGATGCCTTCGAGGCTGAGCGCGGTATTCACCGCGTGCACCGATTGCTGCTCGACCTGGCGCGCGCCGCCGACGGCGACGAGAAAGCTCAGCCCGGCGGCAAGCGCGAACGCCCCTATTGCGGCGAAATGAAAGGCTAGGCGCATGCGAAAGTGACTGTCCCGTGATCCATTGAGAAAGGCTTTAACGGGTTGCCGTTACAGGTTCAACGAAACCAGCGCCGCAGCGGCAAAAAACAGCGCAGGGATCAGGCCCGTGTCCCGGTTCCTGCGGAAAAGTTGCATGCAGACATCCGGGTCGTCGATATCGAGCCGCCCCATTTGCCAGGTCATGTGCCAGCCGAAACCCCAGGCCCCGGCAAGTGCCAGGACCAGTGTCAGAACGCTCGCCGAGGGCGTGAGCGCCCCGATCACGGCGATGGCCATCAGCGTGACGGACAGCACCAGGAAGCCGCGCAGGATGGGCTTGGTGCGGTCGCCAAAAAGCCGCGCGGTGGATTTCACGCCGATGAGCGCATCGTCTTCCTTGTCCTGGTGGGCATAGATCGTGTCGTAGAAGATCGTCCAGGCCATGCCGGACAGATACAGCACCACGGGCGGCCACGAGAGGCTGCCGGTATGGGCGACCCAGGCCAGCAGGGCCCCCCAGTTGAAGGCGATGCCCAGAAAGACCTGCGGCCACCAGGTGAACCGCTTGGCGAAAGGGTAGATGACCACGGGCAGAAGCGAGATGACCCCCATCAGGATCGCGGCCGTGTTGAAGGTCAGCAGAAGACCGAACGCGATCAGCGTCTGAAGCGCCAGCCACGCCAGTGCCTGTTTCACGCTGACCTGGCCCGACGGGATGGGGCGCGACCGGGTGCGCGCCACGGCGGCGTCAAAGTCGCGGTCGGTGATGTCGTTCCAGGTGCAGCCCGCCCCGCGCATCAGGAAGGCCCCCATGGCGCAGGCAGCAGCGATCCAGAGATCCTCCCATCTCGGCCCGTGGGCAGCGGCGGCCAGCCCCACGCCCCACCAGCATGGCAAGAGCAACAGCCAGGTGCCGATCGGTCGGTCCGCGCGGGACAGGCGCAGATAAGGCCGTGACCAGGTGGGCGCCAGGTGATCCACCCAATTGCCGCGCACCGCGTCGTGCACCTGCCCCTCTGGCGTTTCGCTGAAGCCGGTCATAAGGTCCGTCCCATGTCGTCGCGTGCAAAGATACGGCTCTACGTAGAGCATCCGCTTGGGGCAGGGCAAACGGTTCCGCTGTCGCGGGACCAGGCGCATTACCTTTTTGGCGTCATGCGGCTTGCCGAAGGGGCCCAGGTGGCGCTTTTCAACGGCTCGGAGGGGGAATGGACCGCCGAGGTGGTGGAAGCCGGCAAGCGCGGCGGCGTGCTGGCCTGCCGCGACCAGGCTGCGCCGCAGATGATGCCGCCCGACCTGTGGCTGCTCTTTGCCCCGATCAAGAAGGCGCGCACCGATTTCATCGTCGAAAAAGCCGCCGAGATGGGAGCCGCCCGGATTATCCCCGTGCAGACGGACTTCACCAATGCCGAACGCATCCGGCAGGACAGGTTGCAGGCGCATGCTGTCGAGGCGGCAGAACAATGCGGCGGCACCTTTGTGCCCCCGGTTGACGACCTGCAAAAGCTCGACCGGCTGCTGGCCGATTGGCCCGAGGACCGGCACTTGATCTTCTGCGACGAGAGCCTCGTCGGGGCTCGCGCGGCGCTGGAGGCTGCGCCCAAGGGCGAGAAATGGGCAATCCTGATCGGCCCGGAGGGCGGGTTTTCAGAGACGGAGCGCGACCGCCTGCGGTCGCGATCCTATTGCACAGCCGTCAGTCTTGGCCCCCGCATCCTGCGCGCCGATACCGCCGCTGTCGCGGCGCTGACTCTGTTCCAGTCCACGCGGGGCGATTGGTGAGCGGTTTCTTCCGACCCGAGGCCATGGCCGCGCTCAGACGCTGGCGCGAGGCGCTTATCGGGCTCGCGGTGGTGCTTGCGGGTGGTTTCGTGGCGCTTGCCGCGCTGACCGTCATCATCCTGGGCGTCGGCCTTGCCTTTGCTGCCATCGGCCTCTTTCTGCTTTGGGGGGGCATCCAGCGTGGGCGGTTCCGGCAGGCTGCCATCGGGCCGGGGGTCGTGACGCTGGATGAAGGCCGGGTGACCTACATGGGCCCGCTCGACGGCGGCGTGATCGACATCGAGGACATGGCCGTTTTGCTGCTCGACACGAGAAGCCGGCCACCAGTCTGGGTTCTGCGGCAGAATTTCGAGGCCCCGGTTCACATCCCGGTGAATGCAACCGGGGCTGATCGCCTGTTCGACGCCTTCCTGCGCCTGCCCGGAATTCAAACGGGTCGCATGGTCCGGCATCTCAATCGTTCCAGGGCCGATCTGGTCATGATCTGGGAACGTGAAGACGGCGTGGGCTGGCCTCAGGCGCTCAATTGACACTGCCCGCTTTTCCACCCATCAAGGGCCTTCGAAACACGTAGGTGCAGGAGCAGGCCCGATGTCCATCCCCCAGTCCGGTGGCGGCCCGATCGAACGGCATGAACAGCTGGCGGAATACCTCGCCGAAGGCTGCAAGCCCAAGGACCAGTGGCGCATTGGCACCGAGCACGAGAAATTCGGCTATTGCAAGGACACGCTGAAGCCGCTGCCCTATGCGGGCGACCGGTCCATTCTCGCGGTGCTCGAGGGCTTGCGCGACGGGCATGGCTGGGACCCGCTTGTCGAGGGCGGCAACCTCATCGGACTGACCAAGGACGGCGCCAATATCAGCCTCGAACCCGGTGGCCAGCTGGAACTGTCGGGCGCGCCGCTGGAAACCATCCACCAGACCTGTGACGAGGTGAACGACCACCTGCGCGACGTGAAGGACATCGCCGACCGGATCGGCGTGGGCTTCATAGGCCTTGGTGCGGCCCCGATCTGGTCGCATGAGGACATGCCGCTGATGCCCAAGGGGCGTTACAAGCTGATGGATGGCTACATGAAGCAGGTCGGCACCATGGGCACGACCATGATGCGCCGCACCTGCACCGTTCAGGTGAACCTCGATTTCGGGTCCGAGGCCGACATGGTGCAGAAGCTTCGCGTGGCGCTGGCGCTGCAACCGGTCGCGACGGCCCTTTTTGCCAACTCGCCCTTCTTCGAAGGCAAAGTGAACGGCCACAAGTCGTGGCGCAGCCGTGTCTGGCGGTCTTTGGACGATGCCCGCACCGGGATGCTGCCCTTCGTTTTCGAGGACGGCTTCGGGTTCGAACGATGGGTGGACTACGCGCTCGATGTGCCGATGTATTTCGTCTATCGCGACGGGACCTATATCAATGCGCTTGGCCAGAGCTTCCGCGATTTCCTGCAAGGAAAGCTGCCCGCGCTGCCCGGTGAGACGCCGACGCTGTCGGATTGGGCCGACCATCTGACAACGGTCTTCCCCGAGGCCCGGATCAAGAAGTTCATCGAAATGCGTGGCGCCGACGGCGGCCCGTGGCGGCGGCTGTGCGCGCTGCCCGCCTTCTGGGTCGGCTTGCTCTACGATCAGTCGGCATTGGACGCGGCCTGGGATCTTGTGAAGGGCTTCGACGTGGAAACGCGCGATGCAATGCGCGTGGCAGCCTCGGTGGACGGGCTTCAGGCCGAGGTGAATGGCGTCAACATGCATGCGCTGGCGCGCGAGGCGGTCGCCATTGCCGAGGCGGGCTTGAAAGCGCGCGCGCGGCTCGGCGCAGGCGGCATGGTGCCCGATGAAACCCACTTCCTGAATGCGCTGAAGGAAAGCATCGAGTGCGGCCATGTGCCCGCCGATGAACTGCTGGAACACTACCACGGCGACTGGAACGGCGACATCTCTCGGATCTATTCGCAGTTCAGCTACTGAAGAAAATCTTTGAACCATTTTCCAGTTTGGGGTCTCTTACTGTCATTGTTGACAGAAAAGGAGCTTAGGAAATGCGTGATTTCTTCATCGGAGCACTGGACAAACTGATTACCGTGATCGTGATCCTGATGATCATCGGTGTGGTCGGGGCGTCGCTCTTCACCATGTTCAGTTCGCAGGGCGGCTTCCTCGCCGGGATCGGCCTGCTGATCGGCGGCGGGCTTTACGTGATCCTCATGGGCGGGATGATGTACCTGTTCCTCGGGATCTACCACAACACCAAGCGCACCGCAGAAGCGCTGGAAAGCCGTGGCTAATACGAACCGGCGCCGCGCCCGTCATTAGGCGCGGCGTCGACCACGAGATGCCGGACGAAGGCAATGACCTTTGCTTCGGGCATCTCGCAGGGCCGCAGCAATGCGCCTGCCTTGGTGCGATAGAGGTTGAGGCTGATGTAATCGGTCCCGCCCAGTTCCTCGGCCACCAGTTTCTGGCTGGACCCACCCGCGAAACCCGATTTCACACAGACATAGCGCCGCCCGTCTGCAATGCCCGTGAAGGAACCGAGGGGCAATGCATCGAAGGCCGACAGGAAACCCTGCACGGGTCAGCCCTTGCGGCCGATCCGAGGCTCCTCGCCTTTCAGCAGGCGTTTGATATTGGCGTCATGGCGCATGAAGATCAGCGCGGCCAGAAGCGCCGTGACCAGCCCCGCCTGAGGCATCCCCAGAACACTGACCCAGACCGGGGCCATCGCGGCGGCCACCAGGGCAGACAGGGACGAAATCCGGCTGATTGCGGCGATCAGAAGCCACGTGAGACAGGCGGCAATCCCGGCAGGCCAGAACAGCGCCAGAAGCGTGCCAAGGAAGGTCGCCACGCCCTTGCCGCCCTTGAAGCCAAGGTAGACCGGGAAGCAGTGCCCCAGGAAAGCTGCGAATCCCGCCACCTGCGCGGCGTCCTCGGCCACCAGTGCGCGTGCGACCAGCACCGCGATTCCGCCCTTGCCAGCATCCAGCACCAGTGTCAGCGCGGCGGCGGGCTTGCTTCCGGTGCGCAGAACATTCGTCGCCCCGATATTGCCAGAGCCGATCTGCCGGATATCTCCAAGCCCAAACAGCCGCGCCATGACAAGGCCGAAGGGGACCGCGCCAAGCAGGTAGGCCAGCACGGCGGTTGCGGCCAGCAGGGTGGCAGAGGTCTCGATGACGGGCAGCATCAGGCGGTCCTTTCATAGACAGGCGCGCCCTGAACGAGCGTCATCAGCACCTTGCCCTCCATGCGCATCCCGTCAAAGGGGGTATTTTTCGACTTCGAGCGCAGCGTGAACCGGTCCAGCACGAAAGGCGCGTCGGGGTCGAACAGCACGAGGTCGGCGGGCGCGCCCGGAGCCAGGGTGCCGGTATCAAGCCCAAGCCGTCGGGCAGGGTTCAGCGCCATCGCGCGGAAAAGCTGCGGCAGGCTCAGCTGCCCGGCGTGGTAAAGCCGCATGGCGGCGGGCAGCAGCGTTTCCAGCGCCACCGCGCCCGAGGCAGCGGCCTCGAACGGCAGGCGCTTCGATTCCTCGTCCTGCGGGGTGTGCATGGAGCTGATGATGTCGATCGTGCCATCGGCCACGGCTTCGACCATTGCCAGCCGGTCGTCTTCCGCCCGCAATGGCGGTTTGACCTTGAAGAAGGTGCGATAGTCGCCAACGTCGAATTCATTGAGCGTCAGGTGATGGATCGAAACGCCCGCCGTCACGTCGAGCCCGTCGGCCTTGGCACGCGCCAGCGCGGGCAGGGCGGCTGCGGTGGTGATCTGGTCGGCGTGGTAACGGGCGCGGGTCATCTCGACCAAGGCAAGGTCACGCTCCAGCCCGATGCGTTCCGCCATCGGCGACACGGCGGGCAGACCCTTGAGCGAGGCGAACTTGCCCGAGGT
>NZ_CAXREX010000120.1:0-18742 GCF_964229645.1 Nioella sp.
ACCGGAAATCGCGGCGATTTCCGCTTCAGCCACGCTCGCGCAGCAGCCGGGCCTTCTGGCGGTTCCAGTCGCGCTTGGCCTCGGTTTCGCGCTTGTCCTGGGTCTTCTTGCCCTTGGCGATGCCGATCTTCAGTTTCACGAAGCCCTTGTGGTTGAAATAGAGCACCAACGGAACCAGAGTCATGCCCTGCCGCTGCGTGGCGTTCCACAGACGCGCCACTTCCTTGCGACTGGCCAGGAGCTTGCGGCGACGACGTTCCTCGTGCCCCCAGGTCTTTGCCTGCTCGTAGGGTGCGATGTAGCTGTTTACCAACCACAGCTCGCCGTTTTCAACGGCCGCGTAGCTTTCGGCGATGTTCGAGCCGCCCTTGCGCAGGGACTTCACCTCGGACCCTTCCAGCACGATCCCGCATTCGAGATCATCCTCGATCGCATAATCGTAGCGCGCCCGCCGGTTCTCGGCGATCACCTTGTAGTTCGGGTCTGATTTGGGTTTCTTGGCCATGGTCCGCCCGATGTAATGTGGCGCAGGCGTGCTGTCCACTGGCAGAGCGGCGGGGCCTGCGCACGAGACCGAATTATGCTAGGCTCCAAGTGATTTCAGATCGTGCTTTTTCGCGTAGGAGGTTCCATGCGTCTGTTGCTTGCGTTGTTTCTGATCGTTCTGCCCGCCACCCTTGCCGCACAGGAACGGGGGCGGATGCTGGCCTACCTCGGCCCCGCCGGGCAGGGGCGCACCACCATGCTGATGATCGTCACACCTTCGACGGTCGCGATCAACCCCGGCGAGGACGGCGCGCTTGTGGCCGATCTGACCGGACGCACGATCCGGGTCTGGGACGCGCGCGGCGGTCGCTTCGTCGATCTCGGGCAGGCCGCACGAATGGCCGAGGCCATGGGCGGCGGCACGATGGGCAACACCGCCGCGCTTGAAGCCGCGCAGGCGCAGATCGCGGCTCAGATGCAGGGCATGCTGGAAGGCATCGACCCCAACCAGCGCGCCGCCGTGCAGGCCGCCATAGAAGGCGCTGTGGGTATCGGTGGCGGTCAGCATGCGCCCGGCACCATGTTGAGCGGCGGTGCACAGCACCGCGTCGGCATGGCGGGCGCGCTGATGCACGACCCCGACCTGATGATCCTTGACGAACCGACGCCCCCTTACCTCGGCCATGACACCGTTCTTGCGCGCATCCTGTCGGTCGAGGGCGTGCCCCTACGCGACTATACGCTTGCGCCGGCCGAGGCGCTGCCCGGTATCGAGGAGGTGCTAGAGGTGCTGCGCCAGCTGCAACGCCTGCATATCGAGATTACTGGCGGCCCAATCCCGCATCAGGCGCTGATCCCCGATTTCTCGGTACTGCAGCCCTACGGCTTCGCGGTGGCGATCGAAGACCGCGTGCAGGGCGAACGGTGGGAACTGGGCCGCTATGCCCGGGTCAACATGCGTTTCGACGGGGCCGGAATGCCGGTCTGGGACGAGGAGTGATCATGCCCCCGGCGGCACGTCGATAGACGCTTTCCACGGCTTGATATCCAACAGGGGCGTGTCGTCGTAGCAATCGATGGCGTCGATGGTCAGAACGCCAGTATCCCGGTCGAGGCCCTGAAGGATCACCACCGCCATTGCGATCGGGTTGGGCCTTGCCGGGGATCGCAAAGCGAATGTCCCGCGCGTGCCCTTGGCATGGTGCGGGTTCTGCACCGCGATGTTTCGCGGGGCCTTGTCCATCCAGTAGAGCAGCACGACCGGGCTACCTGCCTCCAGCCCTTCCAGGCACGGGATGTAGGCCGGGTCGAGGTCGATCCTTGCCCCCTGCCCGGTTTCGCGCGCCTGGACGAGGTTCTTGGGGCCATGGCCCTTGAACCATTGGGTGCGTATCCGACCGATGAAGGTGACGCCCGCTTCGGCCCGGTCAGCCGGGTCGAAGGGCAGGGTCACCTCGCCATCGCGGATCTCGCCCATGGTGCCGGGATCAGTCCAGGATGCCGGCGTGCTGCATAGCGGCCCGGATCGCGGCCTTGGTGCCATCGGTCAGCCCGACGAGCGGCAGGCGCACGTCCTCGGAACAGCGGCCAAGCAGCGAGAGGCCATATTTTGCCCCGGCCAGACCGGGTTCGAGGAAGATGGCCTCATGCAGCGGCATCAGCCGGTCCTGGAACTCCAGCGCCTTCGCGTAGTCGCCCGCCAGGGTTGCCGCTTGGAACTCGGCGCACAGGCGCGGGGCGACGTTGGCGGTCACCGAGATGCAGCCGACACCGCCATGGGCATTGAACCCGAGCGCCGTGGCGTCTTCACCGGACAGCTGGATGAACTCCTTGCCACAGCTTGCGCGCTGCATGCTGACCCGCTCCAGCTTGCCGGTGGCATCCTTGACCCCGATGATCGACGGCAGCTTGGCCAGTTCGCCCATCGTGGCCGGGGTCATGTCGATGACGGAACGGCCGGGGATGTTGTAGATCACGATCGGCAGGTCACAGGCCGCGGTCAGCGCGGTGTAATGCGCGATCAGGCCAGCCTGCGTGGGCTTGTTGTAGTAAGGCGTCACCACGAGACCCGCGTCGGCCCCCACGGCCTTGGCATGCTGCAGGAAGCGGATTGCCTCGATGGTGTTGTTGGACCCCGCGCCGGCGATCACCGGAACCCGGCCCGCGGCGGCGGCGACCACGGCTTCGATCACCTGCTCATGCTCTTCGTGGGTCAGCGTCGGGCTTTCTCCGGTGGTGCCCACGGGAACCAGGGCCGAGCTGCCTTCGGCAATCTGCCAATCGACAAGTTTCTTCAGCGTGTCAAAATCCACCGCGCCGTCCTTGAACGGCGTGACCAATGCGGGCATCGAGCCTTTGAACATCACACGCTTCCTTTCATGTCTGGTGTCGCCGGGATCGGCGGAGGATCGCAGCCTTGGTGGCTGCAGCCCGCCTATTGCCAAGTAAGTGAGTTGCAAGCAAGGGGCGAGGCCCTATCCTTGCAGGATAGTTTCAACTCGGGTGCGCAATGCGACGGCTTCTTATCGGACTTCTCCTCTCGGCTCTGCCAACGGCCAGCCTGGCCACGCCCGAGGCTCTTGCGTCGGCCATCGCCGCGCTTGGCGCGCGAGACTACCAGGCGGCAGCCAGCGAACAGGCGCAGGTCACGGACCCGGCGGCGGCCGACGTGGTCACCTGGATCCGGCTGCGCCAGGGTGAGGGGGAACTATCGGAGTATTTCGACTTCCTGTCGCGCAACGCGGATTGGCCGGGCCTGCCCTACCTGATCCACATGGGCGAGCGGAACCTTTCCGAAGACACGCCCCCCGCAACCGTGATTGCCTATTTCGCCGACCAGGCACCGCGTACCGGGTGGGGGTCGCTGCGGCTTGCCGCAGCGCTTTGGGAAAGCGACCGGCGCGAGGAAGCCATGGCCGAGGCGATCCGCGCCTGGACCACCATGTCGCTTTCCGAGGAAGAACATGACCAGTTCATGATCGACTGGCCCCGCACGTTGCGACGGTTCCATGAAGCGCGGCTGGACCACCTGCTCTGGCAGGGCGAAGCGAGCCAGGCCGAGCGCATGTTCCCGCTGGTTAGCGAGGGATGGCAGCGCCTTGCGCAGGCGCGCATTCTGTTGCGCGCGCGTCGGCCCGGGGTGAATGCGGCGATTGACGCGGTGCCCTCGTCATTGCGGGATGATCCGGGTCTAGCCTATGAGCGCTTCGTTTGGCGCATGCGCGAGGGGCTTTGGGAAAGCGCGGGAGAGCTGATTCGGGAGCGGTCCGGATCGGCTGCGCAACTGGGCCGCCCGTCAGAATGGGCCGATCGGCGCCGGATCATGGCCCGCGACCTGATGCGTGATGGCGACCTGCGCGGTGCCTACGAAATTGCCGCCAACCATCATATCGACCCCGACGAGGATTACCTGAACTATTCCGACCTGGAATGGCTGGCAGGCTACACGGCCCTGCGCCTGGGGGATGCCGCAACGGCGGCTGAGCATTTCTCGCATTTCCGCGCTTCGGTGGAATCTCCCATCTCGATGGGGCGTGCGGGCTATTGGCTGGGCCGCGCTCAGGAAGCCCTGGGCAATACTGATGCCGCCGCGCAGGCCTACGCCATGGGTGCGCGGTACCAGTCGAGCTTCTACGGCCAACTTGCGGCAGAGCGCGGCAGACTGCCGACCGACCCCGCCTTCCTGGGCCAGGAACACTTCGGCGACTGGCGCACGGCAGAGTTCGTCAATACCACCGTCTTTCGCGCCGCCGTGCGCTTGCTGGAGGCGGGCGAGATCGACCTCGCCGAACGTTTCTGGACGCATCTGACGGAAAGCCTGCCCCGGCAGCAGGCCGGACAGCTGGCCGACATGGCGCTGGAACTGGGCGAACCGCATATCGCGCTGATGATCGCCAAGCGGACAGCGGGCTACGGCAACGAGATCATGCGCGCCTACTATCCGCTGTCGACCGAGCTTCTGGCATATGACCTGCCGGTGTCGGACCGCCTGGTCCACTCGATCGCACGCCGCGAGAGCGAGTTCGACCCAACCGTGGTCAGCCATGCCGGCGCGCTTGGGCTGATGCAGGTGATGCCGCGCACAGGCCGCGAGATGGCGCGGCGCTTGGGCGTCGCCTTCAGCGAAAGCCGGATGCATGACGACCCCGCCTTCAACGCCACCCTCGGGGCGGAATATCTCAACCTGCTGATCGAGGAGTTCGGCCCCAACCCGGTGCTGATTGCGGCGGCCTACAACGCCGGCCCGAGCCGCGCCGAGCGGTGGATGGAGCTTTACGGCGACCCGCGCGACCCAAGCGTCGACGTTGTCGACTGGATCGAGGCGATCCCGTTTCGCGAAACCCGCAACTACGTCATGCGGGTGACCGAAAGCATGCGCATCTACGATGCGCTTCTGTCGGGGCGGCTGCCGGATCAGAGCCTGAGCGAGCTTCTGCGGCAGCGCTGATCGGGGCGTGTGTCGCCGCGCATCGCGCGTCGATCCGCGCGTTCCTGGCGGAACGCGAAGCGAATTTCGAGGAAATTCGAGCCTGCGCGATGATGAGAGCGGTCGCCCGGAAGGCTTACTCGACCTGCTCAAGTTCCCGCGCCCGGGCGCGCCAGAGCGTGAAGAGGCCAGCGGCCACAACGATGCCTGCGCCCAGAACCACGTTCCACTCGATGGACTCGCCAAAGACCACGATGCCAAGCGACGCGGCAAAGACGAGTTGCAGGTAGGCAAAGGGCTGAACCGCGCTGGCCTCGGCCACTTCGTAGCACTTGATCAGGGTGAAGTGGCCCGCCGCTCCGGTCACGCAGAGCAGGGCCATCCAAGCCCAGTCAACCGCGGTCATCGGCTCCCAGAACCAAAGGCCAACGACCGTCATCGCGACCGATCCGACCGTGCCGGTCCAGAAAAAGCTGGTGGCGGCGCTGTCCTTCCGGGCGACAAAACGGGTGAGCAGCCCATAGAGCGCAAACATCAGGGCCGAACAGAGTGGCACCACGGCACGGGGGTCGAAGACACCGAAGCCGGGTTCGAGAATGATGATGACCCCCAGGAAGCCGACCCCGATGGCCGCCCACCTGCGCCAGCCCACGCGTTCACCCAGAACGGGGCCGGAGAGGGCTGCGATGAGCAGGGGGTAGCAGGCAAAGACTGCATGGCTTTCCACGAGGCCCAGCAACGTAAAGCCAAGCACCATGACGCAGATTTCGGTTACCAGCAGAACCGCACGAAACCCCTGCACGAAAGGTTGCTCGGTCGCTGCCGCCGCACGCAGCCCACCCGCTTTGCGAGAGGCTACCGCCATCACGAAGGCCGCAAAGAACCAGTAACGGATCATCACCACCATCAGCACGTTGTATTCGCCTGCCAAGTGGCGCGAGATCCCGTCCTGCATGGCAAAGATGAAGGTCGTCAGCACCATCAGCCAGATGCCGGCCCGCGTGTTCTGCTCGCTCATGGTTTTCGGCCTGTTGTCATGTGTCTCTTGCGCCCGTAACCCGCCTGGCGGGTCACGTCGAACCCGGCAGCGACAAGCGCACGTCGCACGTCGCCCGCCGCCGTGTAGGTCGCGAAGCTGCCGCCCGGTGCGGTATGGCGGGCAACCTCGGCCAGCAGGGCAGGTTCCCACAACTCGGGGTTCTTGGCGGGGGCAAAGCCGTCGAGAAACCAGGCATCCGCCCGGCCGCGCCAGGCCGGAAGTGTCTGGCGCGCATCGCCTACGACAAGGTGAACCTCGATATCGTCCCGGACCAAGGGCTTTGAAGGGTCCGCCAGCAGCGCGGCGGTATCTTCTGCGAAGGGTGCGGTTTCCTGGAAGGCCGAAAGGGCGCGAAGCGCGTCGTCAGGCGCCATCGGGAAGGCTTCGAAGCTGGTGAAACGCAACCGCCCCTCTGGGACTGCTGCGGCCCAGGACTGCCGCGCAGCGATAAGGTTGAGGCCCGTGCCAAAGCCAAGCTCCGCGATATGGAATCCCGGTGCAAACCGCTCTGGCAGGCCATTGCCCTCAAGGAAGACATGCCGCGTTTCAGCCAACCCGTTGTCGAGCGAGTAATAAGGGTCATCGAAGCGCTCGGACACGGGCACACCGCCTGCGTTCCAAAGGGTCCGGTCTGTCTGGGCATTGTCCATGGCCTGACCTATGAAGGGTTCCGACAGCTTCGGCAAGCGGGGTCGATCATGGTGGATGTAACGGTCAGGGGGGCGGGGATCTTCGGTCTCTGCGTCGCGTGGGCCTGCGTGAAACGCGGGGCGTCGGTGCGTGTGATCGACCCGGGCGGAGTGGCCGCCGGGGCCTCGGGCGGTCTTGTCGGCGCGCTTGCCCCGCACACGCCCGAACGCTGGAACGACAAGAAAGAGCTGCAGTTCCAGAGCCTCGACATGGCCGAAGCCATGTGGGCGGACGTGGCCGATGTGGGCGGTCGCGACCCGGGCTATGCCCGCACCGGCCGGATTCAGCCCGTGGGGGCGCTGGAGATCGCCACCGAACGTGCCCGCAATGCCGAAGAGCTGTGGAAAGGCCGCTACACGTGGCAGGTTCGCGACGTGCGCGACTTCGGTGAATTCGCGCCGGTCACGCCGTCGGGGCTGGTCATTCATGACACGCTGACCGCGCGCGCCAACCCGCGCAAGGCAACGCAGGCGCTGGCCGCCGCCCTTGTGGCAAAGCGGGTCGAGATCCTGACCGAGGGTCGCGAAGACGGTGCCGTCGTTCACGCCACGGGCGCATCGGGGTTGGTCGCGCTGTCCGAGGCACTGGCTTACCCCGTGGGCGTTCCGATCAAAGGCCAGTCGGCACTGATCGCCTTCGACGCCCGTGACCTGCCGCAGATCTTCGTCGATGGCCTGCACGTGATCCCCCATGCGAACGGGACGACGGCCATCGGCTCGACGACGGAACGGGAGTTCGCCGACCCTTCCAGTTGCGATGGCGGATTGGACGATATCCTTGGCCGGGTCGTGCGGCTTGTCCCCGCCCTACGTGAGCGGCCTTTACTGGAACGATGGGCCGGACTGCGCCCGCGCGCCCGGTCACGCGCACCTATGTTGGGGGCATGGCCCGGTCGGCCCGGGCATTTCATCGCCAATGGTGGCTTCAAGATCGGCTTCGGCATGGCCCCGATCGTCGGTCAGCTCATCTCCGAGCTCATTCTGGACGGGCATGACCGCATTCCCGACAGCTTCCGAGTCGACGCGTCCCTTCCGAAACCCTGAAGTGCCGAGGCTCCGCCCCGGATCGCCGGGCGGTGGCCCGAATTTCCCCGAAATTCGCTCCCGCGTTCCGCCAGGAACGCGTGGGTCGGCGCGCGAAGCGCGGCGAAACCCGCTGCCGTCTGTCACCCGCGGTCGACCTCTTTTCGCAGATCCGACATGAGCTCGCCCAGGGCCGCTAGGTAGCGATCATTCACCAGGCGCCCCTCGGCATCGAATTGAGTGTCGGTATTGCCCACAAGCACCTCGGGTCCGGGCAGAATCCTTGGACGGAACGGCGTCAGGCAAAGGCGGAGCGTCCACTGCGTGCGTTCCCCCCCTGCCCGTCCCCCGGTCGCGGCCATGATCGCCACGGGCTTGTCCCGCCAGGGCGCCAGCTTGGTCCGGCTGACCCAGTCGAGCGCATTCTTCAGAACGCCGGAAATCGCCTTGTTGTATTCCGGGCCGGAAATGATCACCGCGTCGGCTGCCTTGATCTGCTCGGCAAGACGAACCACGCCGTCGGGAAGCCCCTCGGCATCCTCAAGATCGCCATCATAGAGCGGCAAACGCAGATCCGCCTCGACGAACTCCGCCGGGTCGTAGAGCCGCGCGGCTTCCCGCAGAAGCCTGCGATTGTAGGACCCGGCCCGAAGCGACCCGGAAATCCCCAGAAGTTTGCCTGACGCCATCACTCTCACTCCACCTGACCGATACGGATTGCGGCAGACTACCTAGGACTCTCGCAGGGAAAAGCCACGTCCGCGCACAGAACCCTGCGCAGGAATTCACGTCTCGGGCAGCATCCGCACCTCGCGCTGAGGGAAGGGGATCGAGATGCCGTTCTCGTGGAACGTGTCCCAAAGTGCCAGGAAAACGTTGCCCCGGATATTGGTCAGGCCCTCGGTCGGGTCCTCGATCCAGAAGCGCAGCACGTAGTCCACTGACGAGTCGCCAAAGCCGACGATGTGGCAGACGGGGGGTTTGCTCTCCAACACGCGAGTCACCTTCCTGGCGGCGTCGATGGCTAGCTTGCGCACCTTGTGAGGGTCGTCGGTGTAGGAGGTGCCGAAGTTGATATCGAGCCGCACGAAGGCGTCGGAATGCGACCAGTTCACCACCTGGTTGGTGATGAGGTCCTCGTTCGGAATCAGGTATTCCTTGCCGTCCCGTGTCACCACGCTGGCGTAACGCGCGCCAAGCGTGTTGATCCATCCGAAGGTGTCGCCAAGGCTGATGACGTCGCCCGGCTTGATCGACTTGTCGAGCAGGATGATGATCCCCGAGACGAGGTTCGACACGACCTTTTGCAGGCCGAAGCCCAGGCCCACACCGATGGCGCCCGACAGGAAGGCAAGCCCGGTCAGGTCCACTCCAACCGCATTCAACCCCAGGAAAAGCGCGGCACCATAAAGCAGCACCTGCACCGCCTTGACCACGAGCACCCGCATGGAGGGCGAGATGTCCTCGTTTCTCTGAATGCGTGTCGCGGTGGTCTTGGACAGGAACCGCGCGCCGATCATCAGGGCCGAAACCAGGACAAAACCCTGCACCAGCAGCAGAAGCGACAGGCGCACGCCGTCGCCAAGCTCGAAGCCTACGCTATCGAGTAGCGTGCCCGCCTCGTCCGTCAGGTTCAGGATGGTCAGCGTCACATAGGTCCAGGCACCGTAGCGCAGGATAGTGCGCATCACGGGGGAATGCACGAAGCGGGTGGCAAAGGTCACAACCAGCCAGGCCGTCGCAAGACGCGCGATGATCCCCAGCAAATAGGAACGGCTTGGCCAGGTCACTTCGCGCATGATCCAGACCGCAAGCCAGATCAGGATCACGAAGAAGATTCCCATAAGCCTTCGATGGATGAAGGCCAGGATGCGCATACGCCACATCGGCCAGCCCTGGCGCGCAGCCATCCAGGCGCGGATGCGCGGACCGAAGGCCGCCCTGAGCAGCCAGGCCGCCAGAAGCAGTGCCAGCGCGATCGCGACCTGGTAGGCGTTCCAGGGGCGCAGAAGGCTATGCAGGAAATCCTGCCCTTCGGCCAAGAGCGACAGGCCGATATCGGTCACGCTGTCCCCTGCCGCGGCGGGGGCCTCGGTCTCTGGGGCCGCGGGGGTTTGCGCGGCGGTTTCTTCCGGCTCCATGCCTGTCCTTCCAGCTTTGCCGAAATCATGGGGCCTTGTGGGCGTCCGGGCAAGCGGAACCCTTGGCAATCGGCGGCCCGGAGTGTATCTGCCGTTGGCGATGACACGGATTTTCGACATGGACGACCGGACCCGCCTGCCCTGGCGCTTTCACGGTCTCTGCGCCTCGGGGCGGGTGAGCGGGCTAAGCGCCCTCTGACCACCGCACCCGACACCCCGCAGTCCATACCCCCGAGAGAGTATCAAAGATGACCGGCAAGACGCTCTACGACAAGATCTGGGATGCCCACCTGGCCCATGAGGCCGAAGATGGCACCAGCCTGCTTTATATCGACCGCCACCTGGTGCACGAAGTGACCAGCCCCCAGGCCTTCGAGGGCCTGCGCATGGCGGGCCGCAAGGTGCACGCGCCCGACAAGACCATCGCGGTTCCGGACCATAACGTGCCCACCACCCCGGGCCGTGAAGACCCCGCGAACATGACCGAAGACAGCCGTATCCAGGTGGCCGCGCTGGACAGCAACGCCAAGGAATTCGGCATTCACTACTATCCGGTGACCGATATTCGCCAGGGCATCGTGCATATCGTCGGCCCCGAACAGGGCTGGACCCTGCCGGGCATGACCGTCGTCTGCGGTGACTCGCACACGGCAACCCATGGCGCGTTCGGTGCCCTGGCCCACGGTAGCGGCACCTCAGAAGTTGAACATGTTCTGGCAACTCAGACGCTGTTCAAGAAGAAGTCAAAGAACATGATGGTGGAAATCACCGGCAAGCTGCAGACGGGAGTGACCGCCAAGGACATCACCCTTGCCGTGATCGGCGCGACCGGCACTGCCGGCGGCACCGGCTACGTGATCGAGTATTGCGGCGAAGCAATCCGCGATCTGTCGATGGAAGGCCGCATGACCGTCTGCAACATGGCGATCGAAGGCGGCGCACGCGCGGGCCTGATCGCTCCGGACGAAAAGACCTTCGAATACGTGAACGGCCGCCCGCATGCGCCGAAGGGCGCCCAGTGGGAAGCCGCGCTGAACTGGTGGAAGACGCTCTATTCCGATGACGACGCCCATTGGGACAAGGTCATCACTCTCAAGGGCGAAGACATTGCGCCCGTCGTCACCTGGGGGACCAGCCCCGAAGACGTGCTGCCCATCACTGCCACCGTCCCCAGCCCGTCCGATTTCAAGGGCGGCAAGGTCGACGCGGCGGCACGGTCGCTGGAATACATGGGGCTGAAGCCCGGCACGCCACTGTCCGAGATCGCCATCGACACGGTCTTCATCGGCTCTTGCACCAATGGCCGGATCGAGGATCTGCGCGCAGCGGCCGCGATCCTGAAGGGCAAGAAGATCAAGGACGGCATCCGCGCGATGGTTGTTCCCGGGTCTGGCCTTGTTCGCGCGCAGGCCGAGGAAGAGGGCCTGGCCGACATCTTCAAGGAAGCCGGTTTCGAATGGCGACTTGCGGGCTGTTCCATGTGCCTTGCCATGAACCCCGACCAGCTGGCCCCCGGCGAACGCTGCGCGGCAACCTCGAACCGCAACTTCGAAGGCCGCCAGGGCCGGGGTGGCCGAACCCACCTGATGAGCCCGGCAATGGCGGCCGCAGCGGCGGTGACCGGACACCTGACGGATGTGCGTGAATTGATGTAATTCCGCCTTTGCGAAAAGAACTGGAAAACCCGGCATAAAATTGCCGGGTTTTTTGTTTATCGTGATCTTGGGAAATGCGAGTGCATTTGGGTTCCGAAGGGTCGCGAGAAAGAAATGAAATCTGTCGAGTTCTGGTTTTCTATTGGTAGTCCATATACTTACCTGACGGTGATGCGCCTTCCGAAGGTCATTGAAAAGACCGGGCTGGAGGTAATTTGGCGCCCGTTTTCCGCGCGACAGATCCTTCAGGAAAACGGCACGCACCCCTATCAGGACAAGCCCGTTCAAACGGCATATATGTGGACCGACCTGGCGCGTCAGTCGCGCAAGTTCGGGCTAAGCCCGCGTCTTCCGGTTCCCTTTCCCCTGACCGGCTATGAACTCGCCAATCGGGTGGCCGTGGTCGCCGCCGAGGAAGGATGGGTCGCGCCCTACGTGCAAGAGACCTACCGCCGCTGGTTTCACGATGGACATCCGGCGGGGGCGGAACCGAACCTGAGCCGCACGCTGGAGGAGCTTGGCCATCAGCCCGATCGGGTCATTGCAAAGGCCGAGGGGGCGCTGACAGGGCAAGCCTGGGAACAAGCCACGCGCTGCGCCCGGGAACGCGGCGTTTTCGACACGCCGAGCTTTATTGTCGAGGACGAGCTTTACGTTGGAGACGACAGGCTGCCGGACGCGCTGCGCCACGCCATCCCAAATCCGCGCGCCAGGGTCATGCGCAAGCCTAGTGCAGATACCGTCCGGCACGCGCGCGATCGAGCGCCGAGGCCCGTGGCGGGCCCTTTGTCTCGCCATACAGCGTGACCAGGCCCGTAAACTCTTGCCGAGCAGTCAATCCGCCGAGTTCGGATGCCTTTCTGGTGAGCCGGTCGAGGTCGCCGATCTTGAAGAGCCCTTTCACAACCCGATTTGCCGCCTTCAACATGGTCTCTGCCTCGTGTGGCGTAAGATAGTATTTCAGCATGGCTGCCCGGCGCAGACGTCGATGCACCGCTTCCGGGTCTTTTTGCCGCTCCTCGGACTTAATCATAAGGATGATGGCCAGATTTGCCGCCCGGGAATCTGTAAGGGTGCTGACCGGGTCCAGTAATGCCGAATTTCCAGGCGAGGCATCCGTCACATCTGACTTGGATGGATCGGAAACAGCCCCAAAAAGCCTGGCCGATTTCCGAATACGCCAGATCTCTCGCGACAATCCAAGCGCTAGGGCGCCAACGGCGGCAGTGATAACGGGTATTATTAAAAGTTTCTCAGTCATATTGCCGAAAGTAGTTTATTGGATGTTAGCGTCAACGCGCCAAACGAAACATGACCGTTTGGACCTACAGAAAAACTCTTTCGATACTCCACCAGGCGCCAATCGCTGAAATAACAAGCGATGCCGGGATCGCGATCCGGGCGCGATACCAATCCCGCTGCCCAAACCACAAACCAACCAACAGGAAGGCCCCAAGAATCACGGCGAGCTGTCCAAATTCGACCCCGACGTTAAAACCAAGAAGCGCGGCGACGAAATGGCTGGCCGTAATCCCGAATTCCCCAAGAACGCTGGCAAAGCCAAGCCCGTGTAGCAGCCCAAAGGCAAACACGAGCGCAGTCCGATACCTGAGATTGCCACGGCCCATGACGTTTTCGATCCCGACATAGACGATCGACAAGGCAATTAGCGGCTCCACCACACTGGCGGGCACGCTGACGATCCCGAGGCTGGCAAGGGCCAGGGTAATGGTATGCGCGACCGTAAAGGACGTCACCTGAAAGAGGATCGGCCTGAGGTGAAGGGAAAAGAAGAACAGGCCGAGCACGAACAGGATGTGATCCAGGCCGAGCGGCACAATGTGCTCGAACCCGACGAAAATGTAGCGCAGGAACACGGCCCAAGCGCTTTCGGTCACGATCTCCGTGCGTGACAGGGGCTCCGACAGGTCTCCGTCGGACAGAAAGGCGGTATAGGCGTCCTCTCCGCCGCCGACCTGGCGCACCACGAGATCCCCATAGAGTGCTGCCCAACCGAACCGAACCGGCGTATCGCCTTGGGGCAATGCCGCGGCGATGCTGATGGTGGATGTTCGGGCGTTTCCGATATCGCCGACGTCAGGAATGGAGAGCCCGACCAATTCGGGCACGATGCGCTCTCCGTCTACTTCGATCACCAGGCGCGGGGCCATGCGGGGCCAGAAATCCTCCACCGCGGCGCGCAGGGCATCGGGCCCCATGGATCTGTAACCGTTGTAAACCTCTTCCTCCGGCGCCTGCGTCGTATCGGTGATGTTGGCCAGGTCCATCTCCGAAAGGATGGATTCCAGCGACAACTGGATATCGACGGCGATCCGCTCCTGCGTCACCAGGACGTCCGCAAGTCCGGGGTCGATCTCGTGCGCGCGTGCCTGGGGTATGGCCATCACGAAAAGGAGAATTGACAGGGCTGCAATTCGGGCCACCATCAAGGGAAACAGTTTGGAAAAAGCCATGCGTCACCTCATTTGTCCCTTGTTTGCCTTAAACATGGTGCTGCTTCCAGCACTTCCTGCCCTGGCGCATGAGTTCTGGATCGACCCGCTGGATTTCAGCGTAGAGGCCAATCAACCGATCGAAGCGCGGCTGCGCGTGGGGCAAGATTTCGAGGGGCCGTCGCTTTCGTATCTCACGCGGAATTTCACCCGCTTCGACGTAGCCATCGGGGGTGACATCACCCCTGCCGAGGGGCGTCTTGGACAGAATCCGGCGCTGGTCATGGCCGAACACGGCACGGGGTTGGCCGTGGTGATCTACGAGACCACCGACAGCGATCTGACCTATGACGAATGGGACCGGTTCCTGCGTTTTGCCGAGCACAAGGATTTCCCGGATATCGAGGCGCGCCACCTCGCGCGCGGGTTGCCGATGACCGGCTTCATGGAAAGCTATAGCCGCCATGTCAAAAGCCTGATCGCCGTGGGTGACGGGGCAGGAACAGACCGGGAGTTCGGACTGACGACGGAACTGATCGCCCTCGCCAATCCCTACACCGATGATGTGAGCGGCGGCATTCCAATGCGCCTTCTGTTCGAGGGCGAACCGCGCGGCGATGCGCAGGTGGAGCTTTGGGATCGCAACCCGGATGGGGACGTAAGCGTAACCATCCATCGCACCGATGCAGACGGCGAAGTGCTTTTGCCCGTCGAGCCTGGGCATGTCTACATGGCAGATGCCGTGGCCCTTGTACCGGTCGAACCTGTGACGGAGGGCGGTCCTGTCTGGCACTCCTACTGGGCCTCGCTCACCTTCGAAGTGCCTGCACAATAAGGCGGTCTCTTGTGTTGCCCCGGCAATGCCGCTATGCCCCTTCGCGGACGTGAAGGAGACCCCGAGACATGGACAAGTTCACCAAGCTGACCGGCATCGCCGCACCGCTGCCCCTGATCAACGTCGATACCGACATGATCATTCCCAAGCAGTTTCTCAAGACGATCAAGCGCTCGGGCCTTGGCGTGAACCTGTTTGACGAAATGCGCTACGATGACAACGGCGACGAAATCCCCGATTTCGTGCTGAACAAGCCCGCCTATCGCAACGCGGAGATCCTTGTCGCGGGTGACAATTTCGGTTGTGGCTCCTCGCGGGAACACGCCCCGTGGGCCTTGCTCGACTTCGGCATTCGCTGCGTGATCGCCCCCTCTTTCGCTGACATCTTCTTCAACAACTGCTTCAAGAACGGCATCCTGCCGATCGTGCTGCCGCAGGAAGACGTCGACAAGCTGATGGACGATGCCAACCGGGGCGCCAACGCCACCCTGACCGTCGATCTCGAAAACCAGACCATCAGCGGCCCCGATGGCGGCACCATCGCCTTCGAGGTCGACGCCTTCCGCAAGCATTGCCTGCTGAATGGTCTCGACGATATTGGCCTGACGATGGAGAAGGCTGCTTCGATCCAGTCCTTCGAGGAAAAGGCCGCGCAAGAGCGCCCTTGGGTCTGATTTCGACCTGATCACAAGATGTAGCCCCTCGGCCCGGCCGGGGGGCTTTTTTCATGTTTTACTGATGCAAAGCAGCGACAGTCATCATCCCAAAATCGCCACAGTGATTCCCTAAGGAGTCTCAGGGACTTGCGAAAGTTGGCGAATGTGGGCAAGATTGAGGCAATTGAGGCAATCCGATGGCAATCGGATCAAGACGTGGAACAAGGGTCCGTCAAAAAAGGACTCGTCCAGGTTGAGGGTTTGGGCAGTGATCGCACAGCTTTCCAGCGCTGTGGTGCGGGCGATACTCGTAATGATCGTCATAGCCACTCCGTCCTTGCTGCTTCCGGCGGCATCGTCGGATTCTGCGCAGGTCGTGATGCTTGTCGCGCTCTTCGCGGCCGGTTTCACTCTCTCTGAATATGCGTCCACCTACCCGGGCCTGATCGAGTTTCGCGATGCTCCGCCTTTCAACCGGGTGCGCGTTATCGGGGCTTTCGTGACGCTCTTCTTCCTTAGCCTGATCGCCGGGTCGCCGGATGGCCCGGAAACGCTGTTCCTGATCGTCAACGCCACCGGCCTCGTGATGGCGCACGCGCTGGACTTTCCCTACAGCCCGATCTGGCTGCTGCGGGTCTTCCTGCCAGACAACGCTACCCAGGCCGACCTGACCATGCTGCGCGCCATGGGCGGGCTGAGCTTCCTTGTCGGGCTGGTCACGATCAGCATCTTCGCGATCATCATGCGCCTGAAGAGCTGGCCCAACCCCAACACAAGCTTCAATGTCTGGGTCAACCTGCCAACCTTCGACCCGACGGCGGGCGGGGATGTTGTGACACGGTTGACGCGCGACTCACGCATTAACCTTATATTAGGGTTCGTTCTGCCATTCCTGATGCCGATCCTGGCGAGTTACGGGATCGAGAACCTCGATGTCTCGATCGGCACCTCGCCCCTGATGATGGTCTGGCTGGTCACGCTATGGAGCTTCCTTCCCGTCACGCTGCTGATGCGCGGAATGGCCATGGGGCGCATCGCCCACATGATCACCGAAAGGCGCAAGCGGCTGGTGCGCGAAATGGCGGATGGCGACGAGCTTGCTGCCTTGGCCTGATAACGGGCCTTCTTCTCTCTTTTCCGCTTCTTGCCGATACCGTCCGGGTCGCGACCTTTCACACGGAGTTGTCGCGCGACGGTCCTGGCCTGCTACTGCGTGACCTTTTGCGGGGGGACGACCCGCAGATCACCGCCGTGGTCAACATCATCGCCCATGTCGACCCAGACATCCTCCTGCTTCAGGGGATCGACCATGACCTGCACGGGCTGGCGTTGGCCGAACTGGTGGAACACCTGTCGGGCACCGGGGCGATCTACCCCTACCGGCTTGCCTTGCCTCCGAATAGCGGTGTGCCGACGGGACTAGACCTCGACGGGGATGGGCGGCTTGGCATGCCGCGCGATGCCCAGGGCTATGGCGGGTTCAGGGGTCAGGATGGGATGGCGTTGCTATCGCGGTTCCCGATCGCTGCAGTTAGGGATTACTCCGGCTTTCTCTGGCGCGATCTGCCAAACGGGCAGGCCGAAGCCGTTCTCTCACCTGAGGTGCTGCGCGTTCAGCGTCTGTCCAGTGTTGCCGCGTGGGACGTCACCGTTGCGATCGGCGCACAAGATGTACATCTTCTGACACTTCACGCCACGCCGCCCGTCTTTGACGGGCCCGAGGACCGAAACGGGCGGCGCAACGAGGATGAATTGTGGTTCTGGCTGCGCCATCTGGACGGATGGTCGCCGGATGGGTTGCTGCCACTTGCGCCGCCTTTCGTCTTGATGGGGGTGCTCAATGCCGATCCGGTCCTGGGAGAGGCCCGGCGAGGGGCGCTGACAGCCGCGCTGAGCCACCCGATGTTGCAAGATCCGCTTCCGACAAGTCCGGGCGGCGCAGCGGCCGGATTGCCGACCGACACCGCAGATTGGCCGGAACCGGACCCCGGCAACCTGCGCGCCGATTACATCCTGCCATGGTCAGGGTTCGCGGTCGCAGGAGCGGGCGTGTTCTGGCCCGGCCAGGGAGATCCTGACCGGGCGCTTCTTGGGGGATCAGATGGCAACGGCGCGTCGCGTCACAGACTGGTCTGGGTCGATCTCGTGCTGGAGCGCCCGGGCGAGCGCTGAGGTCACGGGTGTCCGGGGGCGGTCTGGCACCAGCCTGTCCAGCTCCTCACCATCCAACTGGTGCGAAACATTCCAGAGATAGCGCATTTCCAGAATGTGCTTCGCCTCTCTCCAGAACGGGCGCGCCAGGTATATGGGCAGCCAGCTCATGCGTTTGGCTTGAACCGGGCGATGCAGCGCGGCCGCGCAGGCGGCGGCCAATTCCTCGCCTGTCAGGGTGTACCCCGGAAAGGCGATATCGGCAAAACGCGGCAGGTCAGCTCGACGCTCTGCCAGACCGACCATCGCTGCGGCCACGTCCGGCAGCCAGGCCCAGGCATGGGGGCGGTCCGTCGGGCCAGGATAGCTGAGCCGGCCTTTTGCGACCGGCTTGGCCAGCACCATGTCGAACCAGTTGCCGCTGGCCTCGTCATCCAGGTAGTCCCCCGCCCGCAGAATAATGGTGGCAACACCTGCGTCCCGATAGGCGGCCTCCATCTCGCGCCGAACCCTGCCCAGGGGGTGCTGCGACCGGTGCGGGGTGGTTGGGCCGATATGCGGCGGCATGTCGGGACCAAATACATAGATATTGCCCGGGATGATGACCGTTGCACCGCCTGCCTTCGCGGCGGCAATCACCTGTTGCGTAAGACCGGGCACCGTGGATTGCCACTGGCTGTAGGGCACGTTCCAGGCGTTGACGATCACATCGGCTTTGCGCGCTGCCTGCATCAGGTCATCCCGCGCCCGGTCAAAGCGATGCACCGTCCAGCCGGCCGCCGCAAAGGCCTCTGCTGCATGACGGCCGATCCGACCGGACGGTCCGAGAACGAGGGCTGTTTGGGTCATGGGTCTGGTCCTTTCAACTTGCTGACCCATAGATAAACCAACCGATATCGAATGATTATTGCCACTAATTGACGATGTGATATTCACTATTGAATGGATACCGCTTCCCTTGACTGGACCCTGATCCGATCATTCCTGGCCGTGGCCGACACCGGGTCTCTGTCGGCTGCAGCGCGCGAGACGGGTCAAAGCCAACCGACCCTCGGACGTCACATCAGGACACTTGAGGCACAGGCCGGGGGGCCGCTCTTCGAGCGGCATGCGCGTGGCTTCAGCCTGAGCGCCCTGGGTCAGGCTCTGCGCCCCGGGGCCGAGGCCATGCGGGAAGGGGCACGGGCC
>NZ_CAXREX010000121.1:0-3907 GCF_964229645.1 Nioella sp.
CCAAGGCTGGTCGAGGTGCCGATCGCGGCAAGCCCTGCCACGCCCGCGCCCACCACCAGGACCTTCGCCGGCGGCACCTTGCCCGCGGCGGTGATCTGCCCGGTGAAGAAGCGGCCATAGTTGTTGCCCGCCTCGATCACCGCACGGTAGCCCGCGATATTGGCCATCGAGGACAGCGCGTCCATCTTCTGCGCGCGGCTGATGCGCGGCACCATTTCCATGGCGATGACATTGGCGCCCTTGGCCTTGGCGATCTCCATGCCCTCTTCGTTCCCGGCAGGATTGAAGAAGGAAATCAGTGTCTTGTCAGCGGTCAGGCGCTTCGCCTCGGTCGCGGTCGGCACGCGCACCTTGGCAATGATGTCGGCCTCTTTCCACAAGGCAGCAGCGGTCTTGACCACGCTCACGCCCGCAGCCGCGTAATCGGCATCCGCAAAACCTGCATTCGCACCGGCTCCCGCCTCGATCAGGCATTCGTAGCCAAGCTTCTGCAGTTGCGCTGCACTGTCCGGCGTCATCGCAACGCGATTTTCGCCGGCTTCGATCTCCTTCGGAGCACCTATCTTCACTCTGATCCCCTTTTCCCCGGTTTGGTCCCATTCGCTCGGGCAACGGGGGTTTTTTAGCTTGCCGCCCCCCGCTCTACAACGGAAGGGACGCCGCAGGGGCCAAAAGCGACGATACGTCATCGCCCGGCCTTTGCGACCATCTGACCCGACTCCCACCGCCCCATCCGCCAAATTCCCGCCCCTGCCGGGGTTTAGCCGGCTCGGTATACCGTTGCACACGTCCAACACATTCTTTTCATTGATTTTTTTCTTGATTTATTTGACTGACGAGGTATCCGCGGGGAAGCCACCGCGAAGGACCGCCCATGCCCAGTTTCCCGGACCACCCGCTGCGCTATGACCTGGCCAACGAACTGCACGCCCGGCCCTTCCCCGCGATCCGGCACGCCAGCCAGGCCGCGATCATCGCGCTCAAACCCGAGCGGAACGCCGCCGCCCGCGACCGAGAGTTCGACCGCGCGCACCTACTGGCGCTCCTGGACCGCCACGGGGCACAGCACCCCAAGCCCGGCGCCACCCATTACACGGGCCAGATCGGCCGCTATCAACTCAAGTGGGAACAGCATACCGAGTTCGTCACCTACATGGTCTTCGGCGAGGGTCTGAGCGACCGCGCCTTCGACAGCCAGATCTGGGATGTCTTCCCCGAGGACTGGATGGCCGCCGCCCCGGGCCTGCGCGTCACCTCGGCCCATTTCCGCATCAACGAGGGCGGCGACGAGGACCAGGCCATCGCCGCCGATGTGGCCGACTGGTTCGTGCATGAAAGCCTCGCGGTCAGCCGCGTGCTGGACGGGGCCGCCATCATCGCCAGCGATTTCCGCATCGACCCGGCCGGCCACATGCGGTTTGCCCTCTTCCCGGCGCCCAGCACCGGCCCGGCCCGCATCGGGCGCATCATCCAGCGCCTGTGCGAGATCGAGACCTACAAGGCCATGGCGATGCTCGGTTTCCCGCGGGCCCGCAGCCTCAATGCCCGCATGGCGGAAATCGACTCGGGCCTGTCCGACCTTCTGCGCGACATGACCAGCGAAGAGAGCCCCGCCGACGACCAGCTGCACCAGCTTCTTGGCTACGCCACCGCGCTGGAAAACCTGATGTCGCGCAGCGCCTTCCGCTTCGGCGCGACCGGCGCCTACGAGGCGATCGTGCACCAGCGCATCGAGGTGCTGCGCGAAGAGCGGTTCCTCGGCCGCCAGACCTTCTCCGAATTCATGCTGCGCCGCTTCGACCCCGCCATGCGCACGGTGAAAAGCACCGAAAGCCGCTTGCGCTCCATGACCGACCGCGCCTTCCGCGCGGGCGAGCTTCTGCGCACCAAGGTCGAAGTGGGCCGCTCGGCCCAGAACCAGGCCCTTCTGGAAAGCATGGACCGCCGCGCCGCCCTGCAACTGCGCCTGCAGGAAACGGTCGAGGGCCTCTCGGTCGTGGCGATCAGCTACTACGCGGTCAGCCTGCTGGGCTACCTGCTTGCCCCCGTGGCTTCCGAATTCGGCATCGAGAAACCCTGGGTCACCGCCGCCCTCGTCCTGCCCGTGGTGCTGGGCGTCGCCCTGATGACCCGCCGCATTCGCAAGATGGTGCACTGACCGCGGCACGCCAGCGGCCCAGCCAAGCCCCCCTTCTTCTTTGCCGCAAATACCCCCGCCGGAGGCATCCCGCCCCCTAGACCAGCGCGCGCCATGCCGCGATGCGCCTCAACCCGCCACAGGGCCCGTGGCAACGCGGCCCGAGGAGTGCCCCCGCGCAAGCGGGGGTCGACGAGGGCCGCTCTTGGGTCGACGCGCAAGGCGCGGCGACAGCGCCGCTTCGTCTGCACGGGGGGTGTACGGGGGGTGCACAGGGGGTGTACGCATGGCACCCCCCTTTTCGAGCCTCACTGGCCGCGCAGCGCGCGGCGCATGATCTTGCCCGTGGCGGTCATCGGCAGGCTCTCCGCCCGCACCACCCGGCGCGGCACGAGGTGCGCCGAGACCCGCTCGCGCACAAGGGTTTTCAGAGCGTTTTCAAGCCCTTCCCACTCCGCCCCCGCGCGCAGCACCACATGCGCCACGACGATCTCCGTGCGGATCGCATCAGGCTCCCCCACCACGGCGGCCATCAGCACATCGGGGTGCCGCAGCAGCGCCGCCTCGATCTCCGACGGCCCGATCCGATACCCCGCCGACGTGATCACATCATCGTCCCGCGCGTGGAAGGTGATCTGCCCATCGGTGCCGCGCGTGGCCAGGTCACCGGTTCGAAGCCATCCGTTTTTCACTTTCTTTTCCGTGGCTTCCGGCTTGTTCCAATAGCGCAGGAAGGCCACAGGGTCAGGCATTGCCAGGCAGACCTCGCCCACCTCACCCGCGCCGGTTTCCCGGTCATCCGCCCCCAGCACCCGCACGTCATGGCCCGGCACCGCCAGCCCCATGGCACCGGGCACCCGGTCCATCATCGCCGATCGCGCGGCCACGATCAGGTTCGCCTCGGTCTGCCCGTAAAGCTCGTTGATCTCGGCCCCGAGCCGCGCCTCTCCCCAGTCCAGCATGTCCGCGCCAAGCGGCTCGCCGCCGGAACTGACCGCCCGCAGCCGCAACCCTCCGGGCACCGCGGCCTGTTTCATCAGCCGCAGCGCCGTGGGCGGAATGAAGGCATTCGTCACCCCTTCGCGGATCATCAGCGCGAAGGCCGCCTCGGGCTCGAACTTCGCGAAGCGATGGCTGACGAGCGGAATCCCGTAATAAAGACAAGGGATTGCCATATCCATCAGCCCGCCGATCCAGGCCCAATCGGCCGGGGTCCAGCCCACGTCGCCCGCCTTGGGGAAAAGCCCCTGGCTCAGTTCCATGCAGGGCAGATGCCCAAACAGGAAGCGATGCGCATGCAAAACGCCCTTTGGATCGCCCGTGGTGCCCGATGTGTAGATCATCATCGCCGGGTCATCGGCCTGCGTCTCTGCCGGGCGGAAGCCCCGGGCGGGCGTCTCTATCAATTCGGGCAGCGACAGAACCGGGGCACTCGCGGGTCCGGTCGAGATCAACGTCTCCAGTGCGGGGATCGCGGACCGCAGGGCCGCCACGCGACCCAGGTTGGCGGGGTCCGTCACCACCGCCCGCGCGCCGCTATCGGCCAGCCGGTAGCGCAGCGCGTCTTCGCCGAACAACGTGAACAGGGGCAGCGCCACCGCACCCAGTTTCATCACCGCCATCTGCGTTATCAGAACGAAGGGGTGTTGGGTCAGCAGCACCGCCACCCGGTCCCCGCGCGTGATGCCCTGCGCAGCCAGCGCCACCGCCAGCCCGTCCGAGGCGCGCTTGACCTGGCCATAGGTCCAAGCCTGCCGCGATCCGTCCGCG
>NZ_CAXREX010000122.1:0-4937 GCF_964229645.1 Nioella sp.
CCTGGCTGTGGAACGGGCGTCCCATCGGGATCGGCGTGCAAGACCGCGACATGGACCTCGGACAGCCCGGCGCGGGTTTCGTGGACCTGACGGTGATCGATTCCCGGGGGCGCGTGGCCACGGTGTTTCTGGAAATCACGGGTCCGTAACCGGTCGTGACGGTCTTGGCCCTATCGCAGCCCGCTATGTGCGCTGACGCACCAATATCACGCAATTCTCCTTCTTTCGTGGGATGAAACACTGAAATCGGGTGCCTACCTTGGCCCTATCGGAGGCAATGCCCTCCAACACACCGCACCTGAAAGGAAAGACCCATGAAAACCCTCGCGCTCTCCACCGCCCTCGTTGCTGCCCTTGCCGCCCCGGCCGCTGTCGCCAGCGACCGCTTCGCCCGCTCCCTGGGTGTCGAACCCGGCGCCTACACCACCGCCGAGTTGATCCAGCTGCGCCAGGCGATGGAAGAAAACAACCAGCCCATCGTTCACTTCATCCTGAATGGCGGCTCGAACCCGACCGACGCCTCTGTGGCCTACGAGGCCCGTCTGCGCCATGCGATCGAGGACCAGGACACCAATATCGTGGCCTACCTGCTGAACACCGGCAGCGAGGTGATCTCGACCCAGAGCTTCGGCCATAACGAGGTTGCGCAGCGCATCTTTGCTGAACTGGCGGAAGAAGACGCGCACTGACGCCACGCCATGAACGGGCCGGGAACGGCCCGTTCCCTTCCGCGCCGCAGTTCATCCTGTCCCCCTGTTCCCGATCCGTCCCTCCCCTTCGGCGGATCCACGACTTGCGGTGCGGGGATCGGTCCTGGCCCTTCGGGGTCGGGGCCGATTTTCGTTTTTGAAGCTGCGCGGTCAGCCGGTGCGCAGCACGGCCGCTGCCAGCGTCTCCACGTAGTCATCGACGGCGCCCGCAGACATGCCGCAGCGCAGGCTGTCGGAATAGAGCATTCTGAGCAGCAGCTCGTCATGACGGGTCAGAACGCCGAACTCTTCGTCATCGTTGAAGATCGACGGGCGCGCGTCGCGGCTGTCGTTGGACAGGCCCATGCCCTGGGCCAGTTCCTCTTCGATGCAGGACTGGCGCATGAGCGGCGGGTGTTCGGCGCGCACGATGGCAATGGCCTGTTGCAGCCCCTGCGCGGGATCGGGGCCGGGGATGGCGACAACCATGCAGAACGTGTTGCGCCGCATCCGGAGCACGGCGTTCTGCGCCGCGCGGCTGAGATCGGGAGCGATTTGTTGCAGCACGGGGCGGATATTGGCGCGCTCGGCCTCGCTCAACACGAGGACGTGGAAATTGGCCTGGGTGTTGACCAGCGACATCGAGTGCCCGGAGGCCCGCTGAAGCCGCTGTGCGACGCCACGGATCGTGGCCAGGTCGCGCTGCTGCTGGGCCCGATCGACCGAGGCCCCGAAACGAACCCCGAGCCGGATCGGCGTTTCCCATCGGCGCAGCGGGGCGGTGTGGCCGCTGCTGGTCGCAGCCCCCCCGCGCAGCGTGTATTCCGAGCGCATGGCGATGGCCATGAAATTGCGGGCCAGTGTCTGGGCATCGAGGCCCGGAACCCGCCGTTCCTGCCGCAAGAGCCCCTGGGACAGAAGCTGTTGCTCCATCTGCCGGTAATACTGTGCCAGCGAGTCACCGGTCGATTGCGCCTGCGCCGGCCCGAGGCAGGGCAGCGCCAGCCCAAGGCTTAGCAGAAGCCTGCCGATCAGGCTGCGCGAGACGAGATTGCAGATCGCGTGCAACATGGTGTTCCCCGGCTGGTGGACGCGCGTTTCTGGCCCAGTGGCCAAAGGATGATCCGAGTGTTTTGATCATTTTGGGCGCTGTCAATTGCCGGTCGGACATCGTGAAGAGGCGCGGCGCAGGGCGGGCCGGGCCCGCATCGGGTTCGCAGGACTACAAGCCCTTGAAAAGGCGACAGGGTTCCCGGGCAGGCACCTCCAGCGCCGAAGAGATCACTTTTTTCCCCTGGAGCCGCCATATGCGGCGCTGGCCTGAAGGAAGGGGAATCGCCAAGGCTCAGAGCGGGGCGGTCACACCGGCGCTTTGCAGCTGGTGCAGGCGCGCATAGGCGCCATCGGCGGCCATCAGCTCTGCGTGGCTGCCCTGTTCCACCACATGCCCCTTGTCCATCACGACAATGAGGTCGGCGTTGCGGATGGTTGACAGGCGGTGGGCAATGACCAGCGTGGTGCGGCCCTGCGAGAGGCGGTCAAGCGCTTCGCCCACCAGTTTCTCGGACCGCGCATCGAGGGCGGATGTGGGCTCGTCCAGCAGCAGGATCGGCGCGTTGCGCAGCATGGCGCGGGCAATGGTCACGCGCTGGCGCTGCCCGCCCGACAGGCCCGAGCCGCGCGGCCCGACGGGCGTATCCAGCCCGAGCGGCATCTGGTCGGCAAATTCGAGCACCGAGGCGGCTTCGGCGGCGGCCCGCACCTCGTCATCGGAGGCGTCCAGCCGCCCAAGGCGGATGTTCTGGGCGATGGTGTCATCGAAGAGCGTGGAATCCTGCCCGACCAGCGCGAGGGAGTCGCGCAGCTCGGCAATGTCTACATCCGTGGTGGCCGCGCCCCCGATCGTGATCCGCCCCGAGCCTGGGTCCACGAGCCGCGTCAAAAGTGAGAAGACGGTGCTTTTGCCTGCCCCCGAGGGGCCGACCAGCGCGGTTGTCTTGCCCTGCTGGGCGGTAAAGCTGAGGCCGCGCAGAACCTCGGACTCTTCGTAGGCAAAGCGCACTTCGTCGAAGACGACATCCCCGGTGCGCACGGCAACGGGCTGCGCCGGCGCCAGGATGGTCGGTTGCGTTTCCAGCACCGCGTAAAGCCGTTCGAGCGAGGCCATCGCGGCCTGGATCTGCCCGGCGATGGTCGAGAGGCGGCGCATCGGGTCGAAGACCAGCGCCAGCGCGGTGAAGAAGGACATGAATTCGCCGAGCGACTTCTCGCCCGAGATGATCTGGGACCCGCCGAAATAGACCACGACGAGAAAGCCGATGGCAGAGCTGAGATCGATGAGCGCGGGGCTGGCGGCCTTGCCCCGCTCGGCCCGCATCTGGCGGCCCAGGAAATGGGCGATTTGCTTGCCGAAGCGGGAATTTTCGTAGCGTTCCAGCCGGTTGACCTTGATCGAGACCATGCCGTGAAAGATCTCGTCGAGCTGCGTTGAGAGGTCAGAGGCGGCTTCCCGCGCGTCGAAGGTGGTCGAGCGGATGCGCTTTTGCACCGAGTAGAGCGGCACGATCAGCAAGGGCACACCCGCAAGCGCCATCAGCGCCCATTGCCAATCGGCAACCACCATCACCGTCACCAGCGAGATCACCGCGATCGTGTCGCGCCCGATGGACATCAGGGTCGCACTGGCCAGCCCCTGAAGGGCAAAGGTGTCGCCCCGGACCCGCTCGATCAGCGCGCCGGGGGAATTGTCCTGGAAGAAGCGGGCGTCGAGCGCCAGGAGATGGGCGATCAGACGGGTCTGGAGATCCGTCGTGACCCTGAGACCCACCTTGACGATCAGTAACCGCTGGCCGAAGCCCGCGAAGGCGCGCACCGAGAAGATGCCGGCGATCGCGAAGGCAACCCAGGTGAGCGCGGCGGCATCGCCGGCCACGAAGACCTCGTCGAAGAGGGGTTGCACCAGGTAGGACATGAGCCCGAGCGTGCCGCCCTCGATCACCATCAGCAGCGTGGCCCCGAGCAGGATCGGCCAGAAGGCGACGATATGCTCGCGCCACAGGCGCACAAGCAGCGATTTGGCCGAGCCGCTCATCTCTGGTCGCGTCCCAGGCTGCCGGACCCGCAGGGGGCTGCGCAGGGGCGAATGCCGCGCGGGGCTTGTGTCAGGGTCGGTGTCACGCGTGTGGGCCTCTGGTCCATGAAGTCCTTGCTGATTACGGTGCCGCGCGGGATTTCACAAGCGGCTCAGGGCAGAAGCACAAGCCAGGCCGAGGCGGTCAGAACGGTGAGCGCGGTGCCGATGAGAACCGCAGAGGCTGCAACACGCTTGGCGGCGCCATACATGTTGGCGAAGAGATAGGCGTTGACGCCGGGGGCCATGGCCGCCGTGACCACCGCGCCGCGCAGCTGCTCGGAACTCAGCCCGACGACACCCCATCCCAGGCCATAGGCCACCGCCGGGTGCACCAGCAGCGACAGGACGCAGACAAAGGCGATGACCTTGGCGTCGCCTTCGGGCCGGTAGCGGTAGAGCACGCCGCCAAGGCCGAAAAGGGCGGCAGGCAGGGCCGCGCGGATCATCAGGCCGAGGGCCTCGTCGACCACGCCGGGCAGGGTCATGCCCGACAGGTTCACGATGAAGCCAAGGATGATCCCGATCATCAGCGCGTTGGAAAAGATCGCCTTGCCCACTGTGCGGACGAGCTTGAGCGGTTCGCGGCTCTGGGCAATGGCGATTTCCATCGTGGTAATGCCCAGCAGGTAGCAAAACGGTGCATGGATCGAGATGATCGCGTAGTTGGGCACCAGCGCTTCGGCGCCGTAGGCGCGGTCCATGATCGGCAGGCCCAGAAGCACCGAGTTGGCAAAGAGCGCGACGAAGCCGATCGCGACACTGTCGGGCAGGCTGCGCCCGAAGACGAAGCGTGCGCCTAGAATGCCCAGGATGAAGCACAGGGTTGAGCCGCTGTAATAGGACAGAAGCAGCCGCCAGTCGAAGCTCTGGCCCAGGTCGAGCGTGGAAATGGCGGCAAAGAGCAGGCAGGGCACCGCGAATTTCTGGGTAAAGACCATGAGCCCGTCGACACCCGCATCCGAAAAGAGCCCGCGCCAGACGGCCACATAGCCCGCGCCCAAAACAAGGAAAACCGGAAGGACGACGTCGAGAAGCGCGGTCATGATCTTGGGTCCGGCAGTGTAGGGTCACCGGGTCGCCGCGCGCAGCGCGGCGATCCGGGCGCGGCCCGGTCC
>NZ_CAXREX010000123.1:0-3391 GCF_964229645.1 Nioella sp.
GTGTCAGACGGATACCTTCGTATTCGATGTCCATACCACAGTCGCGCGCGCGGAAGGCAATCTGCTCGGCCCCGTTTGAGTGACCGTCAAGGCCGGGCTTGCCGACCAGGAACTTCAGGCGGCGACCCAGCTTGTCGCTGACGGCGTCCACAGCCTCGCGGATATCGTCCAGACCCTCGGTTTTGTTCGATACACCACGGGCAACGCCGGTCGGGCCACGGTATTCGCCGAAGGCCGTGCGCATCTCTGCCGCCCATTCGCCGGTGGTCGCGCCAGCCTTGGCCGCCTTGATCGAGGCAGGCATGACGTTGCCGCCTGCTTTGGTGACTTCGCGCAGTTCGGCCAGAGCGGCCTGTACTGCGGCTTCGTCACGCTCGGCGCGCCAAGCGTTCAGGCGTTCGATCTGCTCGACTTCGACCGCGGGGTCGACAACCATGATGCCGCCGTCCGAGCCGACCAGCGGGCTGGGTTCTCCCTGCTGGAACTTGTTTACGCCGACGACGATGGTTTCGTTCTTTTCGATGCGGTTCAGGCGATCCGCATTCGATTCGACCAGGCGGCCTTTCATGTACTCGATCGAACTGACCGCGCCACCCATGCCGTCCAGCTGCGCCAGTTCCTGACGTGCGCCTTCTTTCAGGGCTTCGACCTTGGCGTCGACTGCGGGGTTGCCGTCGAACAGGTCTTCGTATTCCAGAAGGTCGGTCTCATAGGCCAGAATTTGCTGCATCCGCATCGACCACTGCTGGTCCCACGGGCGGGGCAGGCCGAGCGCCTCGTTCCACGCGGGCAGCTGCACCGCGCGGGCGCGCGCCTTCTTCGACAGGGTCACGGCCAGCATCTCGATCAGGATGCGGTAGACGTTGTTTTCCGGCTGCTGCTCGGTCAGGCCGAGACTGTTCACCTGCACACCATAGCGGAAGCGGCGGAACTTGGCGTCTTCCACACCATAGCGTTCCAGCAGGATTTCATCCCAGAGGTCCACGAAGGCGCGCATCTTGCACATCTCGGTGACAAACCGGATGCCCGCGTTCACGAAGAAGGACATCCGTCCGCAGAGCGCCGGGACATCTTCGGGCTTCACGCGCGGTTGCAGCGCGTCCAGCACTGCAATGCCGGTGGCCAGCGCGAAGGCCAGCTCCTGCTCGGGCGTCGCGCCAGCCTCTTGCAGGTGATAGGAACACACGTTCATCGGGTTCCATTTCGGCACGTTGGTGTAGCAGTATTCCGCCACGTCCGCGATCATCTTCAGCGATGGTTTCGGCGGGCAGACATAGGTGCCGCGGCTGAGGTATTCCTTGATCAGATCGTTCTGGACGGTGCCCTGCAACTTGGAAATATCCGCGCCCTGTTCCTCGGCCACCGCGATATAGAGCGACAACAGCCAAGGCGCCGTGGCGTTGATCGTCATCGAGGTGTTCATCTGTTCCAGCGGGATCTGGTCGAAGAGCGCGCGCATGTCGCCCAGGTGGCACACAGGCACGCCCACCTTGCCCACCTCGCCGCGCGCAAGTTCGTGGTCGCTGTCGTAACCTGTCTGCGTGGGCAGGTCGAAGGCCACGGACAGGCCCGTCTGCCCCTTGGCAAGGTTGCCGCGATAGAGCGCGTTCGAGGCCTTGGCGGTCGAGTGCCCGGCATAGGTGCGAATAAGCCAGGGGCGGTCTTTCTTGGTCTCGGTCATCAGGCGGCCTCCGAATCTAGATCGGTAATCTTATTTCGTCAGGCCGGGTATATCTGGAATTTTAATACCCCGTCAACTCGCTGCATTGCGGCGAGACGGAAAAGATGCTGCGCTGCTATTCTGCGGCTGCATTGGCGGCTCAGAGCCGGTGAAACTCCATGATCAGCCCGTGTTCGTCGCCATGGGAATCGTCGGCCTTGTCATAGATCGCGAAGTCATGGAAGCGAATGGGCGTGATCTGAGCGCCCGCCACAAGCTGCGCCAGGGCGGATCCGAAGCCCGCGCTGTCATAGACCGCCGGGATGACCGTGCAGACGAACAGCGCGCCGGGCCGGGTGATGCGCATCAGCTCCGGCAGACAGACCGGGCCCACATGGCCATGGGTGAAGGTGCCCGAGGACACGACGCCGCCATAGCTGGCATCGGGGATATCGAGCGGACCTGTCAGGTCGGCGGTGATGAGGTTTCGGTAGACCCCCTTGCGCCCGGCGACCTCCAGCATCTCGGGCGAAAGGTCCAGCGCGTCGATCCGGGTGCCTGCCATTTCCTGTCCGATCAGCCCGGTGCCCGCGCCCACATCCAGCACCGGTTCATTGCCGTCAGCCGCTGCGCGAAAGCGGCGGGCCACTTCGGCGGGCGAGCGATAGCCGCGATCCTGGGCAAAGGTCTGGTCGTAGGTTTCCGCCCAGGCCTTGTAGAATTCGCGTGTTTCCTCCTTGCCGCCAAGGGCGTAGGCGCTGTCGAGATCGGGTTTGGTCATGGGGCCTCCTTGCGGGCAAGTGTAGCCGGGAATCCCCGGCGGCGGTCAAGCCTGCGGCCAACGCGCCGAGAGAGATTGAAGCGCCCGGCGTTTCCTGCCACCGTCGCCCGAATGACCACGATGATCGAGATACCGGCCTGGCTGCTGATCCTTGTGCTGCTCTTCGCGGCGGTCACGGCCTTGGACAGGGTGCTGATGCCCTCGGTGCGCTGGTATCTGCGCAGGCGTCTTGAGCGCGCGGTCGAGCGGCTGAACCAGCGCCTGTCCTACCCGATCCAGCCCTTCAAGCTGGCGCGCCGGCGCGACACGATCCTGCGGCTGCGCTACGACCCGGAGGTCGCGCAGGCGGTTCTGGACTTCGCGCGCGAACGCGGCATCCGCGAAGACGTGGCCGCGCAGACCGCCGAACGCTACGCGCGCGAGATCGTGCCCAGCTTTTCCGCCTTCACCTATTTCGCCTTCGCCATTCGCGCCGCGCGGATGATTTCGCGCACGCTCTACCGGGTACGGGTCGGCGCGGCCAATGCCGCCGCGCTTGAGGACATCGGGCAGGACAAGACGGTGATCTTCGTGATCAACCACCGTTCAAACATGGATTACGTGCTTGTCACGTGGCTTGCTGCCGAACGCTCGGCGCTGGCCTATGCCGTGGGCGAGTGGGCGCGCGTCTGGCCCTTGCAGCCGCTCATCAAGTCGCTTGGCGGATACTTCATCCGCCGCCGCCACAACAACCCGCTCTATCGCAAGGTGCTGGCGCGCTATGTGCAGATGGCGACCGAGGCCGGGGTGACCCAGGCCGTGTTTCCCGAAGGCGGACTCACGCGCACGGGTGCGCTGCGCGAACCGAAACTGGGGCTTTTGTCCTACATTATCGACGGGTTCCGGCCGGGGCAGAGCCGCGACGTGGTCTTCGTGCCCGTGGCCATCAACTACGACCGGGTGATGGAAGA
>NZ_CAXREX010000124.1:0-14516 GCF_964229645.1 Nioella sp.
CAAACTTTCCCTGGGGGATTACAAGCAGAGGTTCCTCGATCAGGAAGAGATCTCGCGCCTGCTGGTGCATGCGCAACGCACCCGGCATCCGCATATCTACAACGTCATCCGGCTTCTTATCCTGACCGGGGCCCGAAAGGGCGAAGCTCGAATGGCGCGGTGGTGCGATATTGATCGCAAAAAACGGATCTGGACGGTGCCGAGAAGTAAAAATGGCAGATCGCGGCGGATTATTCTCAGCAAGGTTGCGATGGAAGTGATCGAAGATTGTCTTTCCAATGCCAAGCGGCTTGGACTGCCGACCGATCCCCGGTCATTCGTGTTCACGAATCCCAGAACGGGCACGGCTTACGATAGTTTTTACGCGGTCTGGTACATTATCCGTGATGCGGCAGAACTATACGATGTTCGCATTCATGATCTGCGGCACACATATGCAAGCCTTCTGATCAACAAGGGCGTCACGCTTTACGAGGTGCAAACGCTTCTCGGGCATAGCAGCATTCAAATGACTCAACGCTATGCGCATCTGGCACCCGACCGTCTGCATGAAATGACGGAGATCGTTGGTGATATTGTTGAGGGTCGAAATGAAACTCGGCCGTCGCCCTGAATTGGGCGATGGCTGCCCCATCCTATTCGCGGTCGTGTTCCGAAGGCGTTGAAAGTGAAATCCAGGCAATTTCCATTAAATTGGAAGTTGCCTGATTTTTTATCGCTCGAAGAGGTCGCCCAGGGCGCGGAAGTCTTCGCCCATACCGGTCAGAACTTCGCCGATTCCGTGGCCGGTTCCCCGCGCGGTGCCGCATCCGGCCAGCGAAACTGCCATCAACAGGATCATGATCCGCTTCATCTGCTCATCTCCTCTTGTCAGGTGGGCGCCGATCTTTGCGTGTCGACTTGTCCGAATGGAAAAGGGGCGAGCTTGCGCCCGCCCCGATCCGAAGTCCAATCCGTTAGGATTAGAAGCCCATGGTCAGGCCGAGCGACCAGGTGCTGTCGCCGGAAGCGCCAGTGCCATCGTCGGTGGTGTCGCCGTAGCCGATCTTGAGGCTTGCGCCGCCGCCGAGGTCGTAACCAACGCTGATGCCGAAGCCAGCCTGATCGTTGCCGGCGGTGCCGCCAACGCTGTCACGGGTGCCGTAGTTGAAGCCCATGGTGATGGCGTCCATGCTGTAGGACACGCCCAGACCAACGTCGGTCTGATCGTCTGCCCAGGTGCTGTTGGACAGCTGCTGGTAAACGATACCCACCGAGAGGTCGCCCATGCTGTAGCTCAGGCTTGCTGCAACGGCGTCAAGCTCGTCGCCGTCGACGTCGGTGCCGGACTGGAAGCCGATGCCGATGCCCAGATCGCCAACCGAGTAGCGTGCGCCGAAGCCAACAACGCTTTCCGCATCTGCGTCGCCGGTGTCGTCCATTTCGATGGACACTGCGAAGCCGAGAGCGCCTACGCTGTGGGTGTAGCTCAGGATCTGGTTGTCGAAGGTGGCGTCAAGGCCGTTCACGGAGCTGTAGCCCGCGTGGGAAGATTCGTCGTCAGCGATCGAACCGGAACCGGTCGGGGCTTCCGAGGTCGCCCAGTCCAGAGCGCCGTTGGTGTCGCCCATGGTCAGGGTGCCGAAGCTGCCGGAGATGAACACTGCAACGCCTGCGTCGTCGGTGCCAACGCCAGCGGCGTTTTCGTCCAGGTCAACGGAAGTGCCGAAGGTCAGGCCGTTGTCGGTGGTGCCAGACATCGAGAAAGTGACGTCGACGTCCTGGTGGAACTGGGTTTCAGTCGAACCGGAACCGCCGGTGATGCCCATTTCAGCGTAGCCGGAGAGCGACACATCTGCTGCTGCGAAGCCGGCCGAAGCGACCAGAGCCGAAGTAGCGAAGAGAACCTTTTTCATGGTTTTTCCCTCGTTTTGTAAATCAACCCAACTGGCGAATCCGAGTTGGTATGCCTCTCTTTCCCCTGTCGGCCCCTTGGATGCAACAAGCGAGAGAGGGCGATGTGAACTGTTCAGTGCGGTGGTGCAGACGTGCCACAGTTGCCGCAAGGCCCCTAAATACAATGCATGTCTCAAGGGCCTTGCCGCGCTATTGGCCCTGCGATACCAAGGGCCAACACGCGTTCAGGATGGAAACCGAAACAAGGGGGCGAGGACGCAGCATGATCGGCCAAAAAGGAAAAATCGCGATTCTGTTGGTCGTGATGGTGGCGTTGACGGCCTGCGGGCGGTTCGGATTCGGCGGCGGAAGCGATGGAGACAATGCTTTCACGCGCCCGATGACCGAGGAAACGCGCGAGCAACTTATTGAATCCGGCGCGATTCTTCCCGATGACCGCGAAACCATCTGGGATCTCTTCGCAAACCGGGACGATCCGAACGTCACCGTCGAGGTGAACCGTTACATCTGGAACGCATCGCTGGAGATTCTCGATTTCATGCCCATCGAAGCGGTCGACCCGTTTTCCGGCGTGATCGTCTTTGGCTATGGCACCCCGCCGGGTGGCGGGCGCGCCTATCGTGCGACCGTATACGTGACCGACCCGGCGCTTGATGCGCGCAGCCTGCGGGTGGCGCTGCAATCGCGCGGTGGCGGGGCCGTCAGCCGGGAAACCGCCCGCGCGGTAGAGGATGCGATTCTGACCCGGGCACGCCAGCTACGGATTCGTGACGGTAACCTCTAGATTCCGCGCGCCCAGACACCTAAACACACGCCGGGCCGATGCGCCCGGCGTTTTCGTATGACAGACGACAAGGACAGACCATGGCCCGTTTCGACCCGAGCGTGACCGAACCGAAATGGCAGGCAGCCTGGCAGAAGGCCGAGCTGTTCAAGGCCGAGCGCGATGAGAGCAAGCCGAAATACTACGTGCTCGAGATGTTCCCCTATCCCTCGGGCAAACTGCACATGGGCCATGTGCGCAACTACACGATGGGCGACGTGATCGCCCGCTACAAGATTTCGACCGGGCATAACGTGCTGCACCCGATGGGGTTCGACGCCTTCGGGATGCCGGCCGAAAACGCGGCGATGGCAATTGGCGGCCACCCCAAGGATTGGACCTATTCCAACATCGACACCATGGTCGAGCAGATGAAGCCGCTTGGCCTGTCGCTGGACTGGTCGCGCATGTTCGCCACCTGCGACCCCGAATATTACGGGCAGCAGCAGGCACTGTTCCTCGACTTCCTGGAAAAGGGGCTGGTCTACCGAAAGAACGCGGTGGTGAACTGGGACCCGGTCGACATGACGGTGCTGGCCAATGAGCAGGTCGAGAACGGCCGTGGCTGGCGATCTGGCGCGCTGGTCGAACGGCGCGAACTGACCCAGTGGTTCTTCAAGATCTCCGATTTCTCGGAAGACCTGCTGGATGCGCTCGGCACGCTGGATGACTGGCCTGCCAAGGTCCGGCTCATGCAGGAAAACTGGATCGGCAAGTCGCGCGGCCTTCAGTTCAGCTTCGAACGCACCGACGCGGGTGATCCGATCACGGTCTATACCACCCGCCCCGACACCCTGATGGGGGCAAGCTTCGTCGGCATTTCGCCCGATCATCCGATTGCCAAGGCGATGGAGCAGGGCAACCCCGAGCTGGCCGCGTTCCTCAAGGAAGCGCGCAAGGGCGGCACCACCGAGGAAGCCATCGAAACGGCCGAGAAGCTGGGCTTCGATACCGGCATCCGGGTGAAGCATCCGCTTGATCCGAACTGGGAGCTGCCGGTCTGGATCGCGAACTTCATCCTGATGGATTACGGCACGGGAGCCATCTTCGGCTGCCCCGCGCACGATCAGCGCGACCTCGACTTCTGCCGCAAGTATGACCTGCCGGTCATCGACACCTTCTTCGCTCTCGACAATGAGACCCCTGTAGAAGCAGAGGCCTTCGTGCCGCCGAAGGATCAAACAGTGAAGTGGATCAACCACTTCGCGGGGCTGGACGTGGCCACGGGGCAAGAAGCCATCGACGCGACGATCGACTTTGCCGAAAAGGCCGGGTGGGGCCAGGGCGTGACCAAGTTCCGCCTGCGCGATTGGGGCCTGTCCCGTCAGCGCTACTGGGGGTGCCCGATTCCCGTGGTGCATTGCGACAGCTGCGGCGTGGTGCCGGAGAAGAAGGAAAACCTGCCCATCGAGCTGCCCTATGACGTCAGCTTCGACAAGCCCGGCAACCCGCTGGACCGCCATCCGACCTGGCGCGACTGCGCCTGCCCGTCTTGCGGTGGCCCCGCCAAGCGCGAAACCGACACGATGGACACTTTCGTGGACAGCAGCTGGTATTTCGCCCGCTTCACGGCCCCGCGCGCCAGCACGCCGACCGATATGGTCGAGGCCGACTACTGGATGAATGTCGACCAGTATATCGGCGGCATCGAGCACGCGATCCTGCATCTGCTCTATTCCCGGTTCTTCGCGCGGGCGATGCAGATTTGCGGCCATCTGCCTGAAAAGTCGCGCGAGCCGTTCAACGCACTCTTCACCCAGGGCATGGTGACACACGCGATCTACCAGACCATCGGCGACAATGGCCGACCGGTCTACCACTACCCCGACCAGGTCGAGATGCGTGACAGCAAGGCCTTCCTCAAGGATGGCGGTCAGGAAGTGGAGATCATTCCCTCGGCCAAGATGTCGAAATCCAAGAACAACGTGGTCGATCCCCTGGCCATTATCTCGGCCTATGGCGCGGATACGGCACGGTGGTTCGTCCTGTCCGATTCGCCCCCCGAACGGGACGTGGAATGGACCGCCGCCGGGGCGGACGCGGCCTTCAAGCACCTCAACCGCGTCTGGCGCATCGCCGAAGAGGTTGCGGCATCGGATGCCGGTGCAACGGCAGAGGACGAAGCCCTGCTGCGAGAAATGCACAAGGCCATTCGCGACGTGACGCTCGGCGTAGAAAGCTTCGGCTTCAACGCCGCAATCGCCAAGCTTTACGCCTTCACCAACACGCTGGCGAAGTCCGGGGCGGGGGCCGGGGCCAAGCGCACGGCCACTCTCACGCTGGCACAACTGATGTCTCCCATGACGCCGCACCTGGCCGAAGAGGTCTGGGGTCTTCTGGGTGGCGAAGGCATGGTGACCTCTGCCCCCTGGCCTGTCGCGGATGAGGCGATGCTGGTGGAAAACACCGTAACACTGCCGATCCAGATCAACGGCAAGCGCCGATCGGAAATCACCGTCGCCAAGGACCTTGCAAAGGAAGAGGTTGAAAAGCTGGCGCTGGCAGACGACGCTGTGGTCAAGGCGCTGGCCGGAGGCCAGCCCAAGAAACTGATCGTCGTACCGGGCCGCATCATCAATGTCGTCATCTGACCGCCGCCATTTCCTGACCCTTCTGGCCGTTGCCCCTTTGGCGGGCTGCGGCTTTGCCCCGGTCTATGCGCCGGGTGGGGCGGGTCAGGCCTTGCGCGGACGCGTTCTGGTGGCCGCACCAGATACACGGCTTGGCTTCGTGCTGGTGGCGCGGCTGGAAGAGCGACTCGGCCTGCCCGATCAGAACGCTTTCCGTCTCGATTATTCCATCGAAACCTCGGAATCGGGCCTCGCCATCACCGGCACCAACGACATTACCCGGATCAACCTGGCCGGAACCGTGACCTTCACCCTGACCGATACCGCGACGGACTCGGTGGTGCTGAGGGATGACGTGTCTACCTTCACCGCCTACTCGACGACATCGACCCCGGTTTCGACCGCCGCCGCACGCCGCGACGCGGAAGATCGCCTGATGACGGCCCTGGCCGATCAGGTGATGTCGCGCCTGCTGGCGTCATCCTTGCGCTGGTCATGAAGCTTTCCGCCCGCGACGCCACCACCTATTTCGCAAATCCCGACCAGTCTGCCGCCGGACTCCTTATCTTCGGAGCCGATGCCATGCGCGTGGCGATCAAGCGGCAAGACACGCTGGCCAAACTGCTTGGTCCCGGCGCGGAAGAGGAGATGCGCCTGTCACGCATCCCGGCAAGCGAACTTCGCAGCGACAAGGCGTTGCTTCTGGACGCCGTGAAGGCCGTCGGGTTCTTCCCGGGCCCGCGGGCCGCCTTCGTGGAAGACGCAGGCGACGGGCTGGCCCCGATCATCGCCGAAGCGCTGAAAGACTGGCAACCGGGCGATGCCCAGATCATCGTCACGGCGCCCCGTCAACTTGCAGCCAAATCGGCCCTGAGAAAGCTGTTCGAAGCCGACAAGCGCGCCTATTGCGTCGGCATCTACGATGATCCACCAAGCCGGGCAGAGATCGAGGAAACGCTCCGAAAATCCGGCGTGACCGATATCGATCGCGATGCCTCGTCTCAGCTGACGGCCCTGGCCACGCAGCTTGACCCCGGGGATTTTAGACAGACGGTCGAAAAGCTCGCCCTCTACAAGATCGGCGACCCCAAACCCGTCAGCGTGGCCGATGTCACCGCCTGCGCGCCCGCCACGATTGAGGCCGGCATGGATGACATCATCAACGCCGCCGCAGAAGGACAGATCGCCCAGATCGGCCCACTTATGCAGAAACTCTCGGGCCAGGGCGTGGCGCCCGTCACGCTGGCCATCATGGCGCTGCGCCACTTCCGCACGCTGCATACCGCCGCGATCCACCCCGGCGGGGCTTCTGCCGGCGTCGGGGCATTGCGTCCGCCGATCTTTGGCCCCCGACGCGACCGGATGGCCCGACAAGCCGGACGATGGGGGGCATCACGGCTGGAACAAGCCTTGCAGCTTCTTGTCGAAACGGACCTCTCCCTGCGCTCCAGCCAGCAGGCCCCGACCGAGGCCGTGATGGAACGCGCCCTCTTCCGGCTGGCCAGCGTCGCAGACCGCATGCGCTAGCCCCTCTGGACGCCCCGCGCGCCCCGTGCAAGCGTGGCCCAGACAGAAGAAGGACAGGAAAGATGTACAAGGTCATCGGCAACACCCGCACCCGCACCCTGCGCGTGCTTTGGACGCTGGAAGAGCTGGGGCTCGAATACGAACACGTGTCTGCGCCGCCGCGCGATCCTTCGGTCATTGCCGTCAATCCCGCGGGCAAGGTGCCGGTCCTGATCGCCGAGGGCGTGCCAATCACCGACTCGCTCGCGATCATGACCTACCTTGCCGATCGTCACACTGCGCTTACCTTCGCCCCCGGCACCATTGACCGGGCGCATCAGGACGCGCTGACTCACTTCATCAACGAGGAATTCGACCAGATCCTCTGGATGGCCGCACGCCACAGCTTCGTCCTGCCCGAGGAACACCGCCTGCCCGCGATCAAGGACAGCCTGAAATGGGAATTCGAGCAGAGCCAACAGCGCCTCCTGCCCCGGATGTCCGAAACCGGGCCCTTCCTGATGGGTGACACCATGACCATCGCCGATATCCTGCTGGCGCATTGTCTCAGATGGGCTGCGAACGCGAAGTTCCCCATTGTCGATGATCGCATTCACGCCTTCGGGGCCATGATGCTCGACCGCCCGGCCTACAAGAAAGCGGCTGCGGCCTGATTCCGTGTTGGTCGTATGCGTGGCGCAATTACCCGCGCCAGGCAGCGGCGTTCCGCCCGGCCCAAAGCCCCGTCGCGAGGCATCCGGTCAAGAGATAACCGCCTGTTGGCGCCTCCCAGTCCAGCATTTCGCCAGCCACGAATATGCCGGGCCGCGCCCGCAGCATCAGGCCCGCATCCACGGCCTGTTGCGTAACGCCCCCGCCGGTGGAAATCGCCTCGTCCATCGGCCTCGGTCCTGAAAGAGGCAGCGAAAGCGCCTTCAGTCGCGCCGCAAGCTCTGTTCCATCCGGCAGCGGGCGGGCCAGTTCGTTGACAAGCGCCGCGCGAACGCCCTCCAGCCCCAGCACCTTGCGCAAGTGGTTGGCCATGCTGGCCTTGCCCTTGGGGCGCGCCAGGCGCGCGGACAAGTCTGCCACGTCGAGATCGGGAAATAGGTCGAGCGTCAGCTTTGGCCCGTCGCGCAGTTCACGATAGAGCGCATAGATTCCGCCCCCTTCCACGCCGCGGGCCGATACCACGAACTCCGCCCGGACAGACCGCCCCCCGGCGGACAGCAGACACCCCTTCACGGGCGCGCCGAACCATCGGGCCATGTGGGGCGACCAGTCTACGTGGAAGCCCATGTTCGCGGGCACGATCGGCGCGATCTCGACGCCCACTGTCTCCAGCATAGGCACCCAGGACGCGTCAGATCCGAGCCTCGCCCAGGACCCGCCGCCAAGCGCCAGAACGGTGACACCTGCCTGCACCATCCGAACGCCCTCTGGTGTCTCGAAGCGCAACGCCGAACCCTCGAAACCGCTCCAGCGCCAACGCTGACGGATCTCGGCCCCGATGCGGCCCAACCATGCGCGCAGAAGGGGCGAGGCCTTCATCGCTTCGGGAAACACGCGGCCGGATGACCCGGTGAAGACGGACTGGCCCAGATTTTCGGCCCAGTGCTTCACGTCTTCCGGCCCGAATACCTCCAGCATCGGGCGCAGCCAAGGCGCCGCCTCTCGGTAGGCGGACAGGAAGGTTTCGAACGGTTCATCCTTGGTCAGATTCAGCCCGGACTTGCCCGCCATCAGGAGTTTGCGGCCCGCCGATGGCTTTGCGTCCATTACCACCACCGTCTGGCCCGCGCGGACCATCTCCTCGGCGGCCATCAACCCTGCGGGGCCCGCGCCGATGACCACTGCGTCGATTGTCTCGGTTTGCATCCACCCCTTGCCCCTGTCCGGTTTCACGCCATCCTATTGGCCAGCCGCGCCCGAGACCACAAGAGACATGGACGAATTCCCGATCTGCCCCCTTTGCAGCCGCCCCATTCCGCCCAATGCGAAGCAGAGTCTGCATCACCTGGTGCCCCGCCTGCGCGGCGGAAAGGGCGGTCCGACGGTTCTGCTGCACCAGATATGCCATAACGAGATTCATGCCACCCTTTCGGAGGCAGAGCTTGCGCGCAGCTACAGCAGTATCGACGCCCTGCAATCCCAACCTCGGCTGGCGAAGTTCATAGGGTGGGTGCGCAAGCGCCCTGCCGATTTCCATTCCAAGACACCCGGCGTTCGGCGCGGCTGGAAATCGCGCTGACAACGCATATCCACCCGAAATGGGCTCAAGCTTTCGCGGATCTTCTCAGGCGCACATGCCCTTGATCGCGCGCAGGACCCCCGGGTTTCCTTCCAGCGATGGCCGGCAGAGATCCTGGGCAGCCTGCATCAGATCCTCAGGCTCAGCCACCCGGTCGACTAGCCCCCAGGCAAGGGCTTCCTCAACACCGATCTTCTGGCTTGCCAGGAGGATCATCTTGGCGCGCGCGAGCCCGATCAGGGCGGCAAGGCGTCCAGGGTCGGACGGCTGCGGCAGGTAGCCAAGCCGCGCGACGGGATAGAAGAACTTGGCCCCGGGCACCGCCAACCGCAGGTCGCAGGCCAGCGCCATGCCGAAAGCGCCGCCCGCCAGGGTGCCGTTCAGCGCAGCCACCGAGAGGCACGGCAGAGCCGCGATAGCCCCCGAAACCCGTTCCCAAAGGGGCGATACCGCCAACCCCGCCTTCGCAGCTTCCAGATCGGCGCCCGCCGAAAAGACCCGATCACCCGCCCCGGTCAGGATAAAGGCCCGCAGATCGTCGTCCTGCGCCCCGGCCTCGGCGACATCGGCCAACTCTTCCAGCATCCCCGCCGTCAGGGAATTGGCCTTGTCGGGCCGGTTCAGCGTGACGGTCCAGAGCCCGCCGTCTTTCCTGAGCTCGATCACGCGACCACCCCGATCCGGCGGCGGATCGCCTCCTCTCGCAGCGAGATTTCTTCGCCGAGAAACTCGTCGGAATCCTTGCTGCACATCCAGAGCAGGCATTTTGCAGGCCAGTCGGCGGGAATGTGGTCGGTCCACTCCAGCTGGCTCACTGGGTTCACCCCGCTGGCCTTGATCTCGCGTTGCATCTGCGTGGCCACCGTTCCCGGAGAGAGGCCCATGGCCCGGATGCCATTCGCGGCCGCTTCCTTGTGCAGGCATTTGGTCAGCATCGCGGCCCCTGCTTTTGACGTGCAGTAATGGCTCCAGCCATCCAGCGCGTTGTGTGCTGCGCCCGAACTGATCGTGATGATCGTGCCGCCCCCGGCGGCGGTCATTACGGGCAGGGCTGCGCGCATGCCGTAATAGACCCCCTTGAGGTTGATATCGATGACATGGCCCCATGCATCGGGATCGGACTCCGCCATAGAGGCAATCGGCTCGATCACGCCCGCGTTGTTGATGACGATATCGAGGCGTCCAAAGGTTTCCACGCAAGCATTCACGGCGGCTTCAAGTTCCCAGAACCGGCTGACATCGCAGGGAATGGCAAGGGCAGCATCCCCGATATCCCCGGCGATCTGGGCGATCTCGTCGCGTGACCGGGCCAGAAGACAGACTTTGGCGCCTTCCTGGGCAAAAAGGCGCGCAGCCGCCTCCCCGATCCCACGGCTTGCCCCGGTGATCATTGCCACTTTCCCGTCCAGCGCGCCCATTCTCTTTCCTTCCCGCCAAAAAAATGTTGCAATCCAAGGCCAGTGTCACCAGACCTTGACGCCCGCCCTTCCGAGGCGGAACATTCATTCAGCAATTCACATTCGGATGGTCATTATGTCAAAGATGAAATCCCTTTCCCTCGGCCTCTCCGCAGCGGCACTTCTTTCCGCAACGCCTGCGCTGGCCGATATCAACGCAGAACAGCTCTGGGCCGTCTGGCAGGAACAGGCAGCAGAGTTCGGCTATAACCTCAACGCCCAGGCCACGCCCACGGGCAGCGGGCTGACGCTGACGAACGTGACCAGCACGATGCCGATCGAAGAGGCAACGGTCACGGGCACCATCGCAGAGGTCACCATGACCAATCAGGCCGATGGCAGCGTCACCATCGCGGTTGCCGACAGCATGACCTACCAGGTGACCGGCTTCGACGACAGCGACGCACCGGACGCGATCAACATCCTGATCAGCCTCGCAGGTTTCACGGGGACTGCCACGGGCAGCCCCGACAACTTCACGCTCGTGTCGGGATTTGACCGGGTGGCGATCGAGGACGTGGAATTCGTGGGAGGCAACCCCTCGGAAATTCCCGAGATCAACCATGACATCTCGCTAAGCGGCTATTCCGCTAGCGCAACCTATGATCTGACCGCGCCCGGCTTCCTCGGCTTTACCAGCAGCGGATCGCTTGCGGACATGGTCATTGATGTCGAGATCTTCGAACCGGCTGGCGGTGGCTCGCCCGCGCCGACGGTGCAACCCGCGCCTCAGCAACCGATCTATCCGGCGCCCGGCAAGGTGATCCTGCCGCAGCAAGCGCCCGCGCCTCAGCCGATGCCGGTGCCGACCGGCGGTCGGGGCGATGGTCACCTGTCGCTGGACCTGCGCCTTGCCGGAATGGCCAGTACGGCTGAGGGCACAATGCCCCGCGGCATCGACTGGACGACGATCGAGAGCTTCCCCGCAGGATTCGCCATCAGCGGTGACGCGACCTACAGCGCCGCTTCGGCGTCGTTCCAGTTCGTGGACGGTTCCGACAATATCGACGCCTCGGCCAGCAACCAGGGTGGGGCCATCGGGTTCGGCATGTCCGAGGAAAACCTGCGCTACGCCCTGTCCGCCACCGGTGTCGCACTGAACGTCGCGTCGAACGAGATGCCCTTCCCGGTGTCGGCCTCGGCCGACTCCACCGCGCTGTCGATCGACATTCCTCTGGCGCAGTCGGCCGCCCCGTCGCCCTTCGCGGCCGCAATCGCCTACCAGGGCGTCAGCGTCGATGACGGGCTTTGGAACATGGTCGATCCCGGCCAGGCCATTCCGCGCACGCCGGCCACGGTGATCGTGGACCTGTCGGGCACGGTGCAGCTCTTCGTTGACCTGATGACCATGGACCCGACCTCGATGCCTGCCCCTCCGGGCGAACTGCGTGACCTGACCCTGAACAACCTTCAGGTGTCCTTCGGCGGTGCAGAACTGACAGGGACGGGTGACGTGGATTTCGCCCCCGGCCAGATGATCCCGATGCCCGTGGGCGCAGTGAACCTCAGCCTTACCGGGGCAAACGGCCTGATCCAGTCGCTCAGCGATGGCGGGCTGCTGCCGCCGCAGCAGGCGGGAATGGCACGCGGCATGCTTGGCATGTTCGCCATCCCCGGTGCTGCCGCCGACAGCTACACCTCGACCATCGAGTTCCTGCCCGGCGGCGCGATCACCGCCAACGGTGTGCCGCTTCAGTAACGGCAAGACCAGCCTGACCACGGCCCCGGACAGCCCACGCTGTCCGGGGCTTTTTCCTGCCACCTTGCGCCTCCCGCAGCGGGGCACTACCTCTCGATCCTGACTGATGCCCAAGGACCTTCCGACATGACCCGATCGCCCGAGACCCTCGCCCATGCCCTTCTGGACGCCGCCCGAAAGGCCGGTGCAGACGCGGCAGACGCGATCGCCGTCGAGGGCACGTCGGTCTCGATCGATGTCTTGCACGGCAAACTGGAACATGCCGAACGGTCGGATGGGGTCGAGATCGGTCTGCGCGTTCTTGTGGGCCAGAGACAGGCCTGCGTCTCGGCCTCCGATACAAGGCCCGAAACAATGGCCGAGATGGCCGAACGCGCCGTCGCCATGGCCCGGCTTGCGCCGGAGGATCCGACCATTGGCCTCGCGGATCCCGGACAGCTGGCGCAGACCTGGGACATCGCCGCGCTCGACATGATCGACCCGGCCCCCGAACCCGACCCCGCCGCGCTGGAACGGGCCGCGCTGGAAGCCGAGGCCGCTGCCCTGGCCGTTGCCGGTGTCAGCCAGGTCCAGTCGGCCAGCGCAGGCTATGGCCGCCGCACCCGGCACCTAGCCGCCACCAACGGCTTTTCCGGCGGCTACACGCGCACCGATCACGGGCTCTCTTGCGTGGCCATCACTGGCGAGGGCCTGGGGATGGAGCGCGACTATTTCGGCGATATGCGCATGCATCGGGCCGACATGATGTCTCCGCAAGAGGTTGGTCGCATCGCCGCCGAACGGGCCGTTGCCCGCAAGGGCGCGCGCCAGCCCAAGACAGGCGCCTATCCCGTGCTCTTCGATGAACGGATTTCCGCGTCGCTGATCGGTCACCTTCTGCAAGCGGTGAACGGCAGCGCGATTGCCCGGGGTGCCTCTTGGCTGCGTGACGCACTCGGTGAAGAGATTTTGCCCACGGGCCTTTCGCTGGTCGAACAGCCCCTGCGTCCGCGCGCCAGCGGCTCCCGCCCCTTCGATGCCGAGGGCCTTCCAACGGCAGATCGCGCCATAGTCGATCAGGGTTTGCTGACGGGATGGACGCTGGACCTGGCGACTGCGCGCAAGCTTGGCCTTTCCTCGACCGGGAATGCAGCACGCGGCACCTCTGCCCCGCCTTCGCCCTCCGTGTCGAACGTGGCCCTGACGCAAGGCTCGGCCAGCCGGGATGACTTGATCAAGCAGATGGGCACCGGGCTCCTCATCACTTCGATGATCGGCAGTTCGATCAACCCCAATACCGGGGATTACTCTCGCGGGGCCTGTGGCTTCTGGGTCGAAAACGGAGAGATCACCTACCCGGTCAATGAATGCACGGTTGCCGGGAACCTGCGCGACATGCTGCGCCGTCTGACCCCTGCCAACGATGCCCGCACGCATCTCAGCCACGTGGTGCCGTCGCTTCTGGTCGAGGGGCTGACGCTTGCCGGGTCCTGATCTTTCGCTCCTGATCGAGGCCGCGCGGGAAGCGGGCAAGATCGCCGTTCACCACTGGAACCGCGCCCCACGCACCTGGGACAAGCCGGGGGGCCATGGCCCCGTGACCGAGGCCGACCTGGAAATCGACCGCATGCTGCGCAACAGCCTGACCGCGGCGCGCCCGGCCTATGGCTGGCTGTCGGAGGAAACCGAGGATGCAGCCGACAGGTTGGGTCCCGATCGCACCTTCATCGTCGATCCGATCGACGGCACCCGGTCCTTCATCGACGGGCAAAAGAATTTCGCTCATTCGCTGGCTATCGCCCACAAGGGCGAGGTTGAAACGGCGGTGGTTTTCCTGCCCCTGCTCGACCGGCTGTATGTGGCCGAGCGGGGGCAGGGCGCGAGGCTGAACGAGGCACCGCTTCGGGCCTCCGTCACCGAGCAGGAGGCCGACGCGACCCTTCTGGCTTCGCGGCACAATTTCGGCCCGGAACACTGGCCCGGCGGCATCCCCGCCACCCGCCGCAGCTTCCGCCCATCCCTGGCCTATCGGCTCTCGCTTGTCGGTCAGGGACGTTTCGACGGGATGATCAGCATGCACGGATGCTGGGAATGGGACATCGCGGCCGGCAGCCTCATCGCGTCCGAGGCGGGCGCCACCGTCACCGACCGTGACGGCAAGGCGCTGGCCTTCAACAACCCCAAGCCGCTCCTGCCCGGTGTCATCGCGGCCGCCCCTGGCCTGCACAGGGCGCTCATGATCCGCCGCAATACCGCCTGATCCCATCTTCTTGGCGAAAATACTCCCGGGGGGTGCGGGGGGCTGGCCCCCCGCCTGGGGCGCCCCGACCCGTCG
>NZ_CAXREX010000125.1:0-16218 GCF_964229645.1 Nioella sp.
AGCCCCAGAAGCCGCGCGGCATTGCCCTTGATGATGCCTTCGCGCAACTCCTCCTTGATGGCGATCTTCTCGAAATCCGCGAGCCAGCGTTCGGGCGTGATCATCGGCCAGTCAGAGCCGAAGAGAACCTTCTTCTTCAGGCTCGAGTTGCAGTATTTCACCAGGATCTCGGGGAAATACTTGGGCGACCAGCCCGACAGGTCGATATAGACATTGGGCTTGTGCTGCGCCACGGCCAGCGCCTCCTCCTGCCAGGGGAAGGAGGGATGGGCGAGGATGATCCTGAGGTCGGGAAAATCGACCGCCACATCGTCCATATACATCGGGTTGGAATATTTCAGCCGCATCCCGTTGCCGCCCGGCATGCCGCTGCCGACGCCAGTCTGCCCGGTGTGGAAAAGCGCGATGCCGCCTTCCTCCTCGATCGCCTCGTAAAGCGCATAGGCCATGCGGTCATTTGGGTAGAAGCCCTGCATCGTGGGGTGGAACTTGAAGCCCTTGATACCGAAATCGCGCATCAGGCGGCGCGCCTCGCGCACGCCCATCTTGCCCTTCCACGGGTCGATGGAGGCAAAGGGGATCAGCACGTCGCTGTTTTCGGCGGCCAGTTCTGCCACTTCCTCGTTCTTGTAGCGCCGGTAGCCGGTCTCGCGTTCCGCATCGACGGGGAAGATCACTGCGGCGATGTTTTGTTCGCGGTAATGCTGCGCGGTCTGGGGCACCGTGGGCGGATGCTGCCACGGCGCGCCGAAATAGCTGGCCATGGTGGCCTGAAGGTCGTCATAGCCGTCATCGGCATGGCAACCGCAGGGTTCCTCGGCATGGGTGTGGATGTCGATCGCGCGGATTTTGGTCAGGTCTACCATTGGCTTGGCCTTTTCAGATCGTGGTGACGCAAGCGTCGCTGTCCGCATATAGCCGGGCCAGCAGATCGGCCCGCCGGGTCAGCACCTTGCGGAAATTGAGGTTGCCCTTGGCGGTCATCTCGCCCTCGGGCATCGAGGGCGGCTCGGCCAGGACGATGGCGCGGGCGACGCGGGTGGAACTGCCGCTGACTTCACGGGCACGTTCGGCCAGGCGGCGGTGGATCTCGCCCAGAAGCATCGGGTCCGACAGCGCCCCGCCCTGCTCGGCATTCGAAAAGCCCTCGGCGCGCAGTTCGGCCATGTTGGGGAAGATCATGACGCCAATCTCGGTCCTGTCGGCCCCGGTGATCACCAGATCGGCAGCCAGCGGCGAGAGACAAGCGAGCATGTCGATCCGGAGCTGCGCCGCGCGCACCCAGGTGCCGGTCAGCAGCTTGAAATCCTCGGAAATCCGGCCATCGAACTTCATCCCCTTGTCGGCGTCACCAGGGTCCACGAAAACCATCGCATCGCCCGTCAGGAAGAAGCCTTCCTCGTCGAAGGCCTCTGCCGTCTTGTCGGGCGCCTCGTAATAGCCCGGCATAACGTTGGGGCCCTTGACCCGCACCTCGCAGCGCAGGTCGGCATCGGGCAGAAGCTTGATCTCGCTGCCCGGCAGCGGCACGCCGACAACGCCCGAGCGGTCGATCGGTTCGTGTTGCAGCATCACGGCGGGTGCGGTTTCGGTCAGGCCCCAGCTGGTGGTGATCAGCGGGACCTCGCCCTTGATCTCCATCGCCATCGCCTCGAAGCCCTGCCAGATTTCCTGCGGCAGTGACGCGCCGGCGTAGAACACGAGGTCGAGGTCTTCGAAGAAGCGGCGGCGCAGGGCGGCGTCTGCCTTCAGCGCCTTGAGCAGCATCCCGTAGCCCACGGGCACGTTGAAGCTGAGCGTCCCGGTCACGAGGCCAAGGTTTTCCACCGTCCGCTCGAAGAGCCCCGGAACCGGCTTGCCGTCGTCGATATAAAGCGTGCCGCCGCTCGCCAGCATCATGTTGAAGTTGTGCGAGCCGCCGAAGACGTGGTTCCAGGGCAGCCAGTCGACGATGCGCGGCGGGCGTTCGCCCAGGAAGGGCATGGCCGCGGCAAGCTGCGCCTGGTTCACGCACATCATGCCCTGGGTGGTCAGCACCCCCTTGGGCGAGGATGTGGAGCCCGAGGTCATCAGGATCTTGGCCACCGTGTCGGGCGTCACCGCGTCGAAGGCGGCGTCCAGATCGACCGAGCCATCGCCCTGAAGCAGCGTCTCGAACGCCGTCACGCCGGGGCGGCCATGGGGGTGGCTCGCCACGATCTCGATCCCGTCGAAACAGTCCAGGTCCAGCGCCTCGCCATATTGCTGGGCGTCGATCGTGTAGGCCATCGCCGGGCGCACCAGCTCGACCGCGTGGCGCAGGCGCCCATGGGCCCCGTGGATCAGCGAATACTGTTCGGCCACGGGCACCGTCGGGATGCCCGCATATTGCCCCGCCAGCGCCAGCAGCCCATGATCGACGCCGTTGCCCGACAGGATCAGGATGGGCGTATCGGCCCCCAGCCCCCGCGCCAGCAGGCTTGCGGCCAGCGCACGCACCTTTTGCAGGGCCGCGGCGTAGCTTTCGCTGCGCCAGCCCGCGCCAGAGCGTTCGGCCAGGAAGACCCGGTCGGGGGCCTCGCCCGCCCACCTATGCAGCCAGTCGCCGGTGCGCCGCACGACCGGGCCTAGCGGATGGGCGGATGCCAGCAGGATAGTGCCATCCTCACGGTCGGTGCGGATCACCTTGTGCGGCAGGAAAGTCTCGGTGCGTTTCATCGGGTCACTCCTCCGATCCCCGTGCCTGTATCCGGCGCAGAAGCGCGACCATGTCCTCGACCGCGCCGGGGGCCATGTCCGCGAAGAGCCGCTCCTCGTGCTTGCGCACCGCCGCCACGGCCTGCGCGCAGAGCTGACGGCCCGCCAGGGTCGGCACCAGCGCATAGGCGCGCCGGTCGGTTGGCACCTTTTCCCGCAGGATGAGGTCGCGGCGTTCCAGCTCGTCGACGATGACCACGAGGTTGGGCCGCTCGATATCCATCGCGGCCGCCAGCTGCGACTGGCGCAGGCCCGGATTGTCGACGATGAGCACCAGCGCCGAATAGGTGATCATGCGCAGGTTGAAGGGCTTGAGCGCGCGCAGGAGGTCTGCCTGCACCACGTTGAAGGCACGCTTCATGTGGTATCCGGCAAAGCTGCGCAGCGTCTCGTCGGACACGCTCTCGACCACCGGGGGCACGGATTTGGGATCTGGCCGGGCCATGCGCGTCACCCGAACCTGGGATCGCGTTTTTGCAGGAAGGCCTGCAAGCCCTCGATCGCATCGGGGCTGGTCTGGGTCAGCGCGGCGCAGAGGCTTTCGGTGAACAGCCCGTCGGCCTTGGCCATGTCCTCGATGCGGGAAATCGCCTGGATCATGATGTAGTTCGACAGGGGCGCGTTCGACGCGATCTGCCCGGCCAGCTTGCGCGCCAGAGCCATCGCCTCGCCCTCGCCCACGCTGTAATGCGTCAGGCCAAGCGCCAGCCCCTCCTCGGCCCCGTATTTGCGGCCGGTCAGCATCATCTCGACCATGCGGTCGGCGCCAAGGATGCGGCCCACCCGGACGGAGGCACCGCCGCCCACGTAGATGCCGCGCTTGCCTTCGGGAAGCTGGAAGATGGTGGAAGGTTCGGCAATGCGCACATGGGTCGAGGTGGCCAGTTCCAGCCCGCCCCCGATCACTGCGCCGAACATGGCAGACACCACCGGCAGCCCGCCATACTGGATCTTGTCCATGATCGCGTGCCAGCCGCGCGAATGGCGCATGGTGCCTTCCGCGTCGCGCTGTTGATGTTCCGACAGGTCGAGCCCGGAACAGTAGTGGCCTTCCACACCGGTCAGGATCACCACCTTCACCCCTTCGGGCGGATTGGAGAAGAAGGCGTCGATCGCGTTGAGCAGCTCGTCGCACATCGCGTTGCGCTTGCCGGGGCGGTTCATGGTGAGGGTGGCGATGCCGTCCTCGATCTCGATCTTCAGGATATCGGACATGGGGCGGACCTTCAGCGCGGGGGCAGCCGGACCGCGCCGTCAAGGCGGATCGTGGTGCCGTTCAGATAGGGGTTCTCGATGATCTGCGCGGCCATCAGCGCGTAGTCCTCGGGCTGGCCAAGGCGACCAGGGAAGGGGATGTTGGCGGTGATCTTCTGCGTCACCTCCTCGGGCAGCCCTTCCATCATCGGGGTGTGGAAGAGCCCCGGCGCAATCGCCATGACGCGGATGCCGCTTTGCGCGAATTCGCGCGCCGCTGGCAGGCACATCGACGCGATCGCCCCCTTGGAGGCCGCGTAGGCCGCCTGCCCCAACTGGCCGTCCTGCCAGGCAACCGAGGCCGTGTTGATGATGACGCCGCGTTCGCCGGTCCCGGTGGGGTCCAGCCCGGTCATCAGCCGCGCGGCGTGGCTCATCACGTTATAGGTGCCGAAAAGGTTGACGCGCAGGGTGCGTTCGAACACGTCGAAGGACATCTTGCCCTCACGCCCCACGATCCGGGCGGCAAGCCCCACGCCCGCGCAGTTGACCGCGATGCGCGCGGCCTGGCCGCAGGTGTCAGCCACCTGCTCTACCGCCGCGCCGACCGCGGCCTCGTCGCGGACATCGAGGGGGCAGGCCATGCCGCCGATCTCGGCGGCCACGGCCTCGGCCCGGGCCCCGTCATAATCGAGGATCGCGACCCGCGCGCCCAGCCCTGCAAGGTGGCGGGCGGTTGCCGCGCCCAGGCCCGACCCGCCCCCTGTGACGATGGCCACCTGATCCTGAATGCGCATGGGCGAATCCTCTCTTTCGTTTCATAATTGTTATGCCGCATAACTAATTGCGACGCAAGAACCCCCGGACCGGTTCGGGCCGGGGGGCTGGCGGCCGCCTAGAGCGGCAGAAGGAACAGCGTGATCGCCGGGAAGAGCACCAGGATCACCACGCGCACGAGGTCCGAGGTGACGAAGTAGAGAACCGCCTTGTAGGTCTCGACCATCGGTGTTTCCCGGTCCATCGCGTTGATGATGAAGAGGTTCATCCCAACCGGCGGCGTGATCAACCCCACTTCCACCACGATCAGCACCAGGATCCCGAACCAGATCGCGGTCATGGTCGTGGTCACGTCTTCCAGCTGGTATTCCGTCACCGGGCGCATGCCCAGTTCGCGGAAGTGATCGCGGGTCAGCTCGGTTCCCGCGGCCAGCATCTCCTGCGCCTGTCTTATCAGCTCTGGCGCAGCGTCCAGCCCGCCCGCGATCGCGGCATCCAGGCGCGCGCTTTGCAGGCTGATCATGTCCACCAGCCCGAAATCGAGCGCCGAGACCACCGGGAAGAAGATCGGGATCGTCAGCAGGATCATCGACAGCGAGTCCATCAGGCAGCCGAAGACGAGGTAGAAGACCAGGATCAGCGTCAGGATCATCCAGGGGCTGAAGCCCTGGTCCAGCACGAAGGCCGACAGCGTCTGCGGCACCTGGGTTAGCGCGAGGAATCCGTTATAGAGATGCGCGCCAAGCACGATGAAGAAGATCATCGCGGTGCCGATGGCCGTGGCAATGATGCTCTCCTTGAACACCTTCCAGGTCAGCGTGCCGTTGAAGAAGGCGATGACACCGGTGCCGGTCGCGCCCACGGCGGCGCCCTCGGTCGGCGTGAACCAGCCCAGGTAGATGCCGCCCACGACAAGACCGAACACCAGGATCACCGGCCAGACATCGACCATGTTGCGGATGCGCTCGGCCATCGGGACCGGGGGACGCGTGCCCGCCGCATCGGGGTTGATGCGCACGTAGATCGAGATCGTCAGGATATAGCCAAGGGCTGCCAGCACGCCGGGCACGATCGCGGCCAGGAAGAGCGAGGCGATGTTCTGCTCGGTCAGGATCGCGTAGATCACCAGGATGACCGAGGGCGGAATGAGAATGCCAAGCGTGCCCCCCGCCGCAAGCGTGGCGGTGGAAAAGCCGCCCGAATAGCCGTAGCGGCGCAGTTCGGGCAGCGCGACGCGCCCCATCGTGGCCGCCGTGGCAAGCGACGAGCCGCAGATCGCGCCGAAGCCCGCGCAGGCGCCGACCGAGGCCATGGCGACCCCGCCCCGGCGATGGCCGAGCCAGCTTTCGGCCGCCTTGAAGAGCGAGCTCGACATGCCCGACAGCGTGGCGAACTGCCCCATCAGCAGGAACATCGGCACGATCGACAGCGAGTAGCTGGAAAAGGTGGTGAAGGTTTCGGTCTTCAGGCGCGCCATGAACATGGCGCTGTCGCCCGTGGCCATCCACAGCCCCACGACGCCCGCCAGGAACATCGCCAGGCCAATCGGCATGCGCAGGAAGATCAGCAGAAGAAGGGCCGGGAAGGACCAGGCGCCAAGCTCGAACATCGTCAATGGACCGCCCCCCCGGAACCGGGCAGGATCGCGCGGCCGCTCACGGCCTCGATCACGCGCGCCACGGCGCAGTAGACGCCCACAAGCGAGGTCGCGACCGCCGCGACGAAGCTGGCGGCATAGGCCCACCAGACGGGATATTGCAGCAGGAACGAGGTCTGCCCGTTATTGTACTTGTCCATCGTGCCTTCAAAAAGCTGAACGGTGATGAGGATGAGAATGCCCGCCAGCACGACTTCCCACAGGGCTTGCAGGAAGCTGTTCACGCCCTTGGGCATGAGCGAGGTGAACACGTCCACCGCCGCGTGCCCGCCATAGAGCTGGCAGATCGGCAGGAAGCAGAAGATGACGAAGGCGATGCCGGATTCGACCACTTCGAAATCGCCCTCGATCGGGCCGACCCCGGTGCCGATCAGCCACTCGGCGAAGCCGCTGGCGATACCGTTCAGCCAGTCGGAATTGCCAAAGGTGTTGAGCCCCCGACCCAGGACGCTGACGAAGACCAGGATCACCAGGATCGTCAGGATCAAACCACCAAGAACGGCCATGCCACGGGCCAGCCGATCCACGAGATTGGGCATCTCTTCCCCCATCTGCTTTGGAAATGAAAAGGCCCCCGCCTGCCCGTCGGGGCGTGCGGGGGCCCGATCTTATCAGGCGCTGTATTCTGCGATCAGCGCGCGGGCCTCCGCCAGAAGGCCGGTGCCGTCCATACCGGCGGCATCCATCTCGGCAACCCAGGCGTCGATGGTGGGCTGAGCGGCTTCACGCCAGACCTGCACCTCTTCCTCGGACAGTTCGATGATGTTGTTGCCACGATCCATGGCCTGCTGAAGCGGGCCGGCATCGTATTCCTGCATGGTGGCCCCTGCCCATTCGGACACGTCCGCGCCCGAGTTGGCGTCGATCACGGCCTGCAGATCGGCCGGAAGCGCGTCGTAGGAGGCCTGGTTCATGCCGAAGATGAAGCTGGTGGTGTAGAGCGAGGCACCGGTGAACACGGTGTGGTTCTCCACCAGTTCCTGCACGCGCAGGATGCCCACGACTTCCCACGGAATCACGGTTGCGTCGACCACGCCGCGCGACAGCGCTTCGGGGATCGCCGGAACCGGCATGCCGACGGTGGTGGCGCCCAGGTTCGAGAACAGCTGGTTGGTCACGCGGGTGGGCGCGCGCAGCTTGACGCCGTTGAGATCGTCGGGCGTGCGGATCGGATCGGCCGAGTGGATGAGGCCCGGGCCATGGACCCACAGCGCGATCGGCTTGAACGCGGCAAAGTCGGCATCCATCATGTGACGCTCTGCCATGGTCCAGTAGGCGCGGCTGGTCGGGCCGGCGCTGGTCATCATGAAGGGCAGTTCGAAGACTTCGGTGCGCGGGAAGCGGCCCGGGGTGTAGCCGGCAACGGTCCAGACCACGTCTGCGATGCCGTCGATGGCCTGGTCGATCAGATCGGGGGGCGTGCCGCCGAGCTGCATGGAGGGGTAGCGTTCCACGGTGATGCGGCCGCCGGACTGTTCCTCGATGGCATCGGCCCAGGGGTCGAGCACATGGGCGGGCACGTTGGCCTGCGCGGGCAGGAACTGGTGCAGGCGCAGGGTGAATTCATTTGCGCGCGCTGCCTTGGGCAGAACGCTGGCGCCGATGACGGCGACACCGGCCGCGCCGGTGGACTTGATCAGGTTACGACGAGTTATGGTCATTGTCGGTTTCCTCCCTTTTGACCCGAGCGTAGCCGCATTCGGATGCGGTTACACATGATTCTCTGACGAAATGTCTTCCTCCGCCAATATAGGTATACAACATAACTATTCTTGTCGATACCTTTGCGAAAGCCCCGGATTGCCCCGGCCGCATTTCGTTTCAAATAAAACGACCAACCGTTCGGTAACCTAATTATCTGTCCCGCGCAACGCCTTTTCTACACGGCTCTTGCGTCAGGGCCGGGGATCAGCGCGAAAGCGCGCAGCAGGCAGGTGGGCAAGGCCGACGACCCTGCCTGCTGCTGGATGTCTGGATGAAGCCGGGATCGGGGCCGGCAAGGCGGCCCTCACCCTGCCCCTGTCCTCGATTGCCGGGGGCCTGGGGCGGGCCTACTCGGGCGCACCGATCGTCAGGCTGATGGGGGCGAGGCCCTCGATGCCGCCTGTCAGAACGTCCCCCTCCGAGACCGCCCCAACGCCCGCCGGCGTGCCCGTCATGATCACGTCGCCGGGGCCAAGGTGGTAGTAGTGCGAGAGGTCGGCCACGATCTCGGCCACACCATGAATCATGTCGGCAAGGACCGCGCCCTGGCGCGGCGCGCCGTTCACGTCGAGATGGATCCGCTGCGGGCCGATCGCCCCAACCTGCCCGGCCCGGGTCAGGGGAGCCAGCACCGCCGAGCCCTCGACATCCTTGCCCAGGTCCCAGGGGCGGCGCTTGTCCTTGGCCTTGCCCTGAAGGTCGCGCCGGGTCATGTCGAGCCCGCAGCCATAGGCGTAGATCGCCTGCGCGGCCTCGTCCGGCGCGGCACGGAAGACCTTCTGGCCCAGCACCAGGACCAGTTCCATCTCGTAGTGGAAGTCGGCGGTTCCCGGCGGATAGGGCAGCACCGCGCCGCTGGCCAGCACCGCATGGGGGTTCTTGGTGAAGTAGAACGGGGCCTCACGATCGACCTCGGCACCCATCTCGGCGGCATGGGCGGCATAGTTGCGGCCAACGCAGAAGATGCGATGCACGGGATATTCGGCGGCCTCTCCGATCACGGGGATGGATTGCACCTTGGGGGCGGGAAAGAGGTAATCGGTCATGCGCGTGGGTCCTCGGTCTGATGCCCCAAGGCAATGGCAGGAACGGCGGCAATGTCAAACAGGTCGTTCTGGACCTCGCCCCGAAAGCGCGCCATGACTTGAACACCCCCGACGATCGAGGCGACATGAGCGAGCCCAAGGCAAAATCCTGCTGTGCCCCGGCCCGGAGCGGCGAGGCCCCCTCCGCGCCGGCGCCGGCTGCGCCTGCCCCCGTCACCGGCACAGGCACCGGGGGCGACGGGGACGGACGTTCCACGGCCCTGACCGTTCCGGGGGGCAGCGCACTGGTGGGCACCGCCCGGCCCGGCCTGCCGATGGATGGCGAAAGCCCCCCGCGTCGCAAGAAGCTGCGGCCCTTCCTGATGGATGCCACCACCGTCACCAAGGCCCGCTTCGCCCGCTTCGTGGCCGATACCGGCTACGTGACCGAGGCCGAACGCTTCGGCAATTCCTTCGTCTTTTTCAGCTTCCTGCCCCCGGATGCCCCGCCGACACGGGGCGTGGTGGGCAGCGAGTGGTGGCGCATGGTCGATGGTGCCAGCTGGCGTATGCCGCACGGACCCGACCGGCCCGATGCCTATCACGACGATCACCCGGTGGTGCAGGTCAGCTGGAACGATGCCGTGGCCTTTGCGCAATGGGCCGGGGGACGCCTGCCCACCGAGGCGGAATGGGAACATGCCGCGCGCGGCGGCCTTGGCGACGTGCGCTTCCCCTGGGGGGACGAGGAGCCCGACGACACAAGCTTCCTGCCCTGCAATATCTGGCAGGGCAGTTTCCCGCATCACAACAGTGCCGCGGATGGCTACCTCGCAACCGCGCCCGCCCGGTCCTTCGCGCCGAACGGATTCGGGCTTTACAACATGGTGGGCAATGTCTGGGAATGGACGGCTGAGCCCTTCCGGGTGAAATCGCTCAAGCGCAGCAGCCAGGCCGCGCATCGGGGCAAGGAAGGGTTCAAGCTGCAAAAAGGCGGCTCTTTCCTGTGCCATATCTCCTATTGCTACCGGTATCGTATTGCCGCGCGGCACGGGAACGCGCCCGACAGCGCCACCCCGCACCAGGGATTCCGGCTGGTCTACGACGTCTGAAAAGGGCGTGAAAAATCTTCCGGAAGATTTTTCCGCCCGGCGCGCGCGCATTTGAAAAGTTTTCCGGAAAACTTTTCTCTGCGTCCCCGGAACGGCTCAGAAATCGAGGCCGAGATCGAGCGTCTGCGCCGAATGGGTGAGCGCCCCGGACGAGATATAATCCACCCCGGTCGCGGCGACCTCGGCGATGCGATCCAGCCGCATGTTGCCGGAGGCTTCAAGGATCACGCGCCGCGCCGCGATCCCAACGGCCTCTTCCAGCGTCGGCGTGTCCATGTTGTCGAGCAGCACCACGTCCGCGCCGCCCACTTCCAGCACCTCGGCCAACTGGTCGAGCGTATCGACCTCGATCTCGACGCGCATCATGTGGCTTGCCGTGGCCCTGGCCGCCTCCAGCACCGCGCGCACGCCGCCTGCGGCCGCGATGTGGTTGTCTTTGATCAGGATCGCGTCCGACAGGCTGAAGCGATGGTTGAAGCCGCCCCCGTGCAGCACCGCCTGTTTCTCGACGATCCTCAGACCCGGCGTGGTCTTGCGGGTGCAGGTGATGCGGGTCTGCGTTCCGACGGTTTCCGCGACGAAGGCGGCGGTCAGCGTTGCGATGCCCGACAGGCGGCCCGCGAAGTTGAGTGCCACGCGCTCGCCCGACAGGATCGAGGCCGCGCTGCCCCTGATCGTCATCAGCGTGTCGCCGGGGGCGCAGGGCGACCCGTCGGGTCGCAGCACCGTCGCCTCCAGCGTCGGATCGACGAGCCGGAAGGCCAGCCGCGCGATCTGCATGCCCGAAACCACCCCCGCCGCGCGCGCGTTCAGCCGGGCGTCATAGGTCACGCCCGCCGGGATCACGGCGCGCGTGGTCACGTCGCCATAGGTGCCCAGGTCCTCCATCAAAGCCGCGCGCACCAGCGGTTCCAGGATCAGGTCGGGAAGCTCGGCATGGGACATCATTGGGCCTCGTTCAGAACGGACATGCGCAGCGCCAGCGCCTCCGAGAGATGGAGAAGGGTGCGATGGGCCATCGCGGGATTCGGGTCCGGGAAATCGTCGCGCCAATGCCCACCCCGGCTTTCCTCGCGGGCGAGGGCTGCGGCGGCAATCAGGGTCGCGGTGGCGGTCATGTTGAGAAAGCTCGGGTCATCGGCATGGGCGGCCTCGAGCCGGGCAATCGTCCGCAGGGCCGTTTCGAGACCCTCGGCGGTGCGTCGCACGCCCACGTGATCGGTCATCGTCCGGCGCAGTTCGGCCACCGCCTCGGGGTCGGGGTCCTGACCGCCTTCCGGGAAGGCGACCGGGACCGGGGCGGCCTCGGCCAGGGGCACGGTCGTAGCGATGTCGGCGGCCGCGTTGCGGGCATAGACCAGCGCCTCCAGAAGCCCGTTCGAGGCCAGCCGGTTGGCGCCGTGCAGGCCGGTGGAGGACGCCTCGCCGCAGACCCAGAGATTGCGCAGGCTGCTGCGCCCGGCCTGATCGGCGGCGATCCCGCCCATGTGGTAATGGGCGGCCACCGCTACCGGGATTGGCGCGTTCACCGGGTCGATCCCGGCCCGCGCGCAGGTTTCGGCCACGGAGGGAAACTGTGTCAGAACCTCGGCCCCGAGGGCTGCGCGCGTGTCCAGCATGGGGCGGTTGCCCGCCTGCGTTTCGGCAAAGATCGCGCGGGCCACGATATCGCGCGGGGCAAGCTCGGCATCGGGATGCACGTCCAGCATGAAGCGCGTGCCGTGGCGGTTGATGAGCGTCGCCCCTTCGCCGCGCAGGGCCTCGGTCGCGAGCGGCGCGGGATCTTCGCCGATATCGAAGCTGGTGGGGTGGAACTGCACGAATTCCGGGTCTGCCATCTGCGCCCCTGCCCGCGCGGCCATGCCGATCACCTGGCCCCGGATGCGCGGCGGGTTCGTGGTATGCGCATAGAGCCCGCCGGACCCTCCGCCAGCCAGCAGCACGGCGGGGGCTTCGATCAATACCTCGCCCGAGGGCGCGCGCGACGAGGCGATCCAGACACCGGTGACGCGGTCGCCGTCGGTTTCCAACCTGGTCGCCAGCGCCCCTTCGATCACCTGCGCCGAGGGCGTAGCCCTGAGCGCGGCAATCAGCGTTTCCATGATCTGCCTGCCTGCCTGGTCGCCCTGCACCCGCACCACGCGGGCGGCGGAATGGGCGGCCTCGCGGCTCATGACGTAGCCGCCCTCGGCATCGCGGTCGAAGGGGGTGCCGAGGCTGGTCAGATCGAGGATGTGATCGCGTGCGACGCGGGTCACCATCGCGGCCACGTCTGCATCGACCGTCCCTGCCCCGGCGCTGACCGTATCGGCGGCATGGGCCTCGGGGCTGTCGCTGGCCGCCATGGCGGCGGCGACACCGCCCTGTGCCCATGCCGAGCTGGCCCCGTCACCCAAAGCCTCGGGCGAAATCATCAGGACCGGGCGCGGCGCAAGTTCCAGCGCGGCGTAGAGCGCGCCGAGGCCGGCACCCACGATGACGATGCGCTCGGTCCGGATCACCTGTGTCAGATCCCCAGTTCGCGGGAGAGGTCGATCATGCGCTGCACCGCAAGGCGCGCTTTCACGGCGATCTCCTCGTCCACATGCACCTCGGGCGACATGCTGTGCAGCGACCACAGCACCTTTTCCAGCGTGATCTTCTTCATGTAGGGGCACATGTTGCAGGGACCGACGAACTCCACCTCTGGCAGGGCATCGGCGATGTTCGACGCCATCGAGCATTCCGTCAGCAGCATCGCGTGTTCGGGTTTTTCACGGGCGACGTAGTCGATGATGCCCTTGGTCGAGCCCGAGAAATCGGAGGCATCGACCACCGAGGGCGGGCATTCGGGATGGGCGATGATGCGGGTGCCGGGGTTCCATTCGCGGAAGTCCTTGATGTCTTCCGCGGTGAACTGTTCGTGCACGATGCAGGAGCCTTCCCACCAGACCACGTTCTTTTGCGGCACGTCGCGGGCGACGTTCTGGGCCAGATACTGGTCGGGGGTCATGATGATCGTATCGGCGTCCAGAGCCGCCACGATCTGCGCGGCATTGGAAGACGTGCAGCAGATGTCGGAGGCGGCTTTCACCTCGGCCGTGGTGTTCACGTAGGACACAACCGGCGCGCCGGGATATTTCGCGCGCATTTCCGCGATGCCTGCGGCGGTGATCGATTCCGCCAGGGAACAGCCCGCCTCCATGTCCGGCATCAGCACGCGCTTTTCGGGGCTGAGGATCTTCGACGTCTCGGCCATGAAATGCACGCCGCATTGCACGATCACCTCGGCATCGGTGCGCTGCGCTTCCATCGCCAGTTGCAGGCTGTCGCCCACGAAATCGGAAATCCCGTGGTAGATGTCCGGCGTCATGTAATTATGTGCCAGGATAACGGCGTTGCGTTCCCGCTTGAGCTTGTTGATCGCGGCCACGTAGGGCGCATGCCGCACCCAGTCCACCGGGGTGACCACGCGGTCCATCCGGGCATAGATGGGGGCCAGTTCCTCGGCCAGGTCGGGGTTCGGTGCGAGGTCATAGGCCAGGGCCAGTTCCTCGCGCATGGTAGCAATATCGAACATTCTGCCCCTTCAGGTAACAAGCACATGACGGTTCGGCTGGCGCCTTCTGTCATGACGTGTGGGCAGCTTCAAGCCATTGCAAGGTCGCAAGGGGGCAACCCCCTGCGCTGTAAGGAAAATTAGGGTTCCGATCGGCGTCGGAAATGTCAGATCCTGCGCGCGGCTGCCAGCACGAGATCGTCGAGCCCCTTGCCGCCCTCGGCGATATGGGCCTGGAGCTTGTCGCGCATGCGCGGTTCCCAGAAATCGCGGATATGGCCTGCCACGCGCTCGGCCTGGTCGTCGCCCGGCTGGGTCTTGAAGAAGGTGGCGATCTGGTTGGCCATGGTGACCATTTTATCGGGCGACATCTGGCGTCTCCGTCGTGATGCGATGCGGATGAGAATAAAGGTCGAAGCCGCCGCCGCGCGCGAAGGCAGCCACGGTGATGCCTGCCTGATCGGCGAGGCGAAGGGCATGGGCGGTGGGGGCCGAAACCGCGATCAGCACCGGGCACCCGGCCATGGCGGATTTCTGCACCAGTTCGACCGACACGCGGCTGGTCAGCACGAAAGCCCCGCCTGCCGGGTCGATCCCTTGCAGGGCCAGCGCACCGATGAGCTTGTCGAGCGCGTTGTGACGCCCCACATCCTCGCGCGCGAGGACGATCCCCTGCCCCGGAACGAGAAAGCCTGCCGCATGCACGGCGTGGGTCTGGTCATGCAGGGGCTGCAGCGCGCGCAGCGCGTCCGTGGCACCGGCCACCTCGCAGACGGAAAGGCGCGGCTCGGCGGTGACGACGGGAAGCGCGCGGGTGGCCTCCTCAAGGCTGTCGATCCCGCACAGGCCGCAGCCCACCGGGCCCATCATCTTGCGCCGCCGGGTCTCCAGTGCCTTCGCGCGGTCGCCGGTCAGCCAGAAGCGGGCCTCGATCCCGGCCTCGTGCTCGACCATCTCGAAGCTTTCGACCTGGTCGAGCGTCTCGATGAAGCCCTCGGACAAGGCAAAGCCATGCGCGAAATCGGCAATATCGCCGGGGCTGGCCATCATCACGGCCTGGGTGGTGCCGTCAAACACCACCGCGACCGGCACCTCTTCGGGCAGGTTGCGCCGAACGGACAATTGCCCGTCCGACTGCACCGAGAGGCCCGGCAGGGACCGTGACAGGGGCCGCGCCACCGGGCTTACTCCGCCGCCGGCAGGATGCGGCGCGATTGAGCCGCCTGCGCATTGTAGTCTTCCTGCCATTCCGACGGCCCGTTCGAAGGCGCAACCTGCACCGCCGTCACCTTGTATTCCGGGCAATTGGTGGCCCAGTCCGAGAAATCGGTGGTGATGACGTTGGCCTGCGTGTCGGGGTGATGGAAGGTTGTGTAGACCACGCCCGGGCTGACCCGGTCGGTGATCTTCGCGCGCAGGGTCGTTTCTCCCGACCGCGAGGCCAGGCGCACCCAGTCGCCATCCTTGAGGCCGCGGTTTTCCGCGTCATGGGGATGGATTTCCAACACGTCCTCGTCGTGCCAGACCACGTTTTCCGTGCGCCGCGTCTGCGCGCCCACGTTATACTGGGACAGGATGCGCCCGGTGGTCAGCAGAAGCGGGAAGCGCGGTCCGGTCTTTTCATCGGTCGCCACGTATTCGGTGACGATGAACCGCCCCTTGCCGCGCACGAAGCCATCGACATGCATCAGCGGCGTGCCCTCGGGCGCGCTGTCATTGCAGGGCCACTGCACCGAGCCGCGTTCCTCCAGCATGTCATAGGTCACATTGGCGAAACCGGGGGTGGTGGCCGCGATCTCTTCCATGATCTGGGAGGGATGGGTGTAGTGCCAGCCCGCCCCCATGGCATTGGCCAGCATCTGGGTCACTTCCCAGTCGGCATAGCCATTGCGCGGCGCCATAACCTTGCGCACGCGGTTGATCCGGCGCTCGGCATTTGTGAAGGTCCCGTCCTTTTCGAGGAAGGTCGATCCGGGCAGGAACACATGGGCGTAATTCGCGGTCTCGTTGAGGAAGAGATCGTGCACGATCACGCATTCCATCGCGGCAAGGCCCGCCGCCACATGTTTCGTATCCGGGTCCGATTGCAGGATGTCCTCGCCCTGGCAGTAGAGCCCCTTGAAGGTGCCATCGACGGCAGCGTCCAGCATGTTGGGGATGCGCAGGCCGGGTTCGGGGTCGATCTCGACGCCCCAGGCCTTCTCGAAGATCTCGCGCACCTCGGGCATCTTCACATGGCGGTAGCCCGGCAGTTCATGCGGGAAGCTGCCCATGTCGCAGGAGCCTTGCACGTTGTTCTGACCGCGCAGCGGGTTCACGCCAACGCCCTTGCGACCGATATTGCCGGTCAGCATGGCGAGGTTGGCGATACCCATCACGGTGGTGGAGCCCTGGCTGTGTTCGGTCACACCCAGACCATAGTAGATCGCGCCATTGCCACCGGTGGCGAAGAGACGCGCGGCCTTGCGCAACTCC
>NZ_CAXREX010000126.1:0-3080 GCF_964229645.1 Nioella sp.
GATGCGCAGCAGGTCCAGCGTCTCGCGCGTGCGCTGCGCGCTGGAGCAGAGGATCTGGTCGGGCAGGTAGCCCTTCTCTCGCAGCCAGTCGCCCATGGCTTCGGCGGACCTCTGGCCCCGGGCGTTCAGTGGACGGGCGGCGTCGGGCTGGCCGAGGGACCAGTCGGACTTGGCGTGGCGCATCAGGATCAGGCGTTTCACGGTCGGTAATGCCTCATGAATGCGGACATGTGGAAGGTGGACTGTTCGAGGCGCCGCCGGAAGTCTTTCGCCACCGGGCAGGCGCGCCGGACGAGGCAGCCCTGCCGGCACGCGGCCCCCTCAGGGCTTGCCACGTGGGCCTGACAGCGCGAGACATCGTAGGCCTGCCGCTCTGCCAGCGCGGACACCGGGCAGGCGGTCGTGCAGGGGGCGGCGCAGGTGTCACAGGGGCGCGTGGGCGGCGCGGGGAGGTCGAGCCGGTCGGGCAGGGCGAGGGCACCGCGAAAGCTGAGGAACAGCCCCGCTTGGTCATGCACCAGAAGGCCCACGGGGGACGGCCAGCATCGCCCGCTGTCCACCGCCCATTGCAGGAACGGCGGGTAGGGCGGACCGTCGGACGGGAAGATGGCGGGCGCGCCGAGGTCCGAGGCCAGCGCGCCGATCACCCGTTTCGACCAGCGGTCCAGCGGGTCCTCGCCGCCGTCGCCATACTCGGGCGAAGCGGTGAACACCTGCCAGAAGCGCGGCTCGTCCGGGCCCAGCAGCACGATGGTCCCTGTGCCTTCGGGCGCGCCGTCGTGCGGGCCGGGATGCAGCACACCACGCACGGCCAGTGCCTGCGCGCGGGCCGCGGCATCCACCCGCTCGAGGGTCATCTGCGCGGGGTGAGCGGCGGCAGGTCCGGTTGCCGGATCATCGAGCCGGAGCCATGTTCGGTGAACAACTCCAGCAGGCAGGCGTTGGGCACGCGACCGTCGACGATGACCACGGCGCGCACGCCTTCCTCCAGCGCTTTCAGCGCGGTCTCGGTCTTCGGGATCATGCCGCCCGCGATCACCCCTTCGGCGGTCAGCTTGCGGATGTCGTCGGGGACAAGCTCCGTCACCACCTCGCCCGAGCTGTCCTTCACGCCGGCCACGTCCGTCAGCAGAAGCAGGCGATCCGCCTTCAGCGCACCCGCGATTGCCCCGGCCGCAGTGTCGCCGTTGACGTTGAAGGTTTCGAGCGGGTCCATGCCGGTCGCCACGGGCGCCACCACGGGGATGATCCCGGCGGTGAAGAGGTCGCGCAGCACCTGCACGTTCATCTCGATCGGGCGGCCGACAAAGCCCAGCTCCGGATCGTCGGCCTCGCAGACCATCAGATCGTCGTCCTTGCCGGAAAGGCCCACGGCGCGGCCGCCTTCGTCCATGATCGCCTGAACGATGCGCTTGTTGACAAGGCCTGTGAGGACCATCTCGACCACCTCGACCGTGGCCTGATCCGTCACGCGCTTGCCGCGCACGAATTCGGATTTGATGCCAAGACGGTTCAGAAGATCATTGATCATCGGCCCGCCGCCATGAACGACAACCGGATTGACCCCCACCTGCCGCATCAAGACGATATCGCGGGCAAACTCGGCCATGGCCTCGGCATCGCCCATCGCGTTGCCGCCGAATTTCACGACGACAATCGCCCCGGAATAGCGCTGGAGGAACGGCAGGGCCTCGGAAAGGGTCCGGGCGGTGGCGATCCAGTCTCGGTTCATGTCTTGTTTCCTCACCCTCTGATCCCCTTCTGCGGGTTAGTCGATGGTTGCAATGATAGCGCGAAGTGTCTCGATCCCGTCGCTCTTTTCCGAAGAGGTCAGAACGATCTCGGGGAAGGCCGCGGGATGTTTGGCCAGCGAGGCCCGCGTGATCTCGAGCGATTTGGCAAGCTCGGCTTTGCTGACCTTGTCGGTCTTGGTCATCACCACCTGAAACGTCACGGCGGATTTGTCGAGAAGGCCCATAATCTCTTCGTCAACGGCCTTGGCGCCGTGGCGGGCGTCGATCAGGACGAACACGCGCCGCAAGGTGGGGCGGCCCGAGAGATAGGATTTGAGCAGCTTCTGCCATTTCTGCACAACCGCGAGCGGCGCATTGGCAAAGCCATAGCCGGGAAGGTCGACAAGATAATGCGCCTCGCCCACGGTGAAGAAGTTGATCTCTTGCGTGCGCCCCGGCGTGTTGGAAGCGCGGGCAAGGCCCTTGCGGCCGGTGAGCGCGTTGATGAGGCTCGATTTGCCCACATTGGAGCGCCCCGCAAAGCAGACCTCGATCCGGTCGGCAGGCGGCATTCCGGACATGGCGACTACGCCTTTGAGAAACTCGGTCTGGCCGGCAAACAGCTTGCGGCCGATCTCGCGGGCTTCATCGTCGGGGGCTTCGGCCTCGGGGAAAGTCAGGTTCAATTCAGGATCTCCAGTTCGTCTCCGAGGGCCACGGTCCCATCCTGCACGACTTCTGTGTAAATGCCAAAGTTCCGATGGCCCCATCCGGCATCAAGCGCGCCCAGTGTGTCGGCATCGCGCGCGCCGGTCCGGGGGTTGGCGGCGGTGTGCAGGCAACGCTTCACAGGCTCCCTCACCTCAAGGATGGCGGTCCCGACCCGAAGGCGCTTGCCGATCCAGTCGAGTTCTTCGAAAGCGGTTCGTCCGTCAAACCAGATATTGCCGCGCCAGCGCTCGGGCTCGAGCGAGTGGCCAATGCGCTCTTCCACGGCGCGGTGCGAGGCGGAGTTCATCAGCGTTACAGATGGATAATCGGTATCGGTCCAACCGCGATCAGGCAGAGCCACGACAGCCACAGGGCGCGCGCGGGTTTCGGGGCAGAGCGGCATGACCCAGTCGAGGAACCGGACCTGATCTGCGGCATCGTCGGGCGAGAAGTTAATTTCGCCCAATTCGGCATGGGACAGCGTGATGCGCCCTGCGTCTGGGTCTAGCCTTGCCCAGATGCCGGCAAGGCCGGGCGTGCGGGTGCCGATCATGAAGTTCTGGCAGGGGACCCAACCTGTCGAGGCATCGTCCGCCGCCGCGTCGTGAACGACGGCCCAGCGCCGATCCCAAGGGA
>NZ_CAXREX010000127.1:0-3264 GCF_964229645.1 Nioella sp.
GGACCGTGACAACCGTTGGGACCGCGTCTCCGAGGCCTATTCCGCCATGGTCCGCGGTGACGGTCAGAAATCCGCCAATGCCCATGCCGCCATCACCCGTGGCTATGAGAACGGCGAGACGGATGAATTCATCACGCCCACGGTCCTCGGCTCCTACGCCGGGGCGCAGGACGGGGACGGGTTCTTCTGCCTGAACTTCCGCGCCGACCGCGCCCGCGAGATCCTGCGCGCCGTGGGCGAGCCGGGGTTCGACGCCTTCGACACCGGTGCCCGCCCGAATTGGGCCGCGCTTCTGGGCATGGTCGACTATTCCACCGACCACAACGCCTATATGACCACCTGCTACCCCAAGCAGGACATCCGCAACACGCTTGGCGAATGGGTCGCGAAACAGGGCCGTAGCCAGTTCCGCCTGGCCGAGACCGAGAAATACCCCCATGTGACCTTCTTCCTCGACGGCGGGGTCGAAAACCAGAAGGACGGCGAAGACCGCTTCATGCCGCTCTCGCCCAAGGTGGCGACCTATGACCTGCAACCCGAGATGTCGTCCGAAGAGGTGACGGAGCAGTTCGTTTCCGCGATCGAAAAGGGCTATGACCTGATCGTCACCAATTACGCCAATCCCGACATGGTGGGTCACACCGGCGATCTGAAGGCTGCGATGGCCGCCTGTGCGGCGGTGGACCGGGGCCTGGCCCGCGTGGTCGAGGCGCTGGACAAGGCCGGCGGCGCGATGATCCTGACCGCCGATCACGGCAATTGCGAGGTCATGGTGGATCCCGAAACCGGCGGGCCGCATACCGCGCATACCACCAACCTTGTGCCCGTGGCCTTGATCGGCGGGCCCGAGGGGGCCAAGCTGCGGGCAGGGCGTCTGGCCGATCTGGCCCCGACCCTGCTGGAGCTGATGGGCCTTCCGAAGCCCGAGGAAATGACCGGGGAAAGCCTGCTTTCATGATCCGTGCCGCCCGCCTTGCCGCGCTTGCCGCGCTGCTGTGCCTGCCGGGCCTTGCCCCGGCGCAGGGGGCTGGCGGGCAGCCGGACACGGCGCAGGCCGCGCGCCAGGCCGCCCAGGATATCGAAGCCGCAGTCACCATGCTGGCCGCGACCGAAGAAGCCCCCGACCGCGTCGCCGCGCTGACCGAAACCACCCGCGCCTTCGAGGCCGGGCTGGCCGCGATGCGCGACGGATTGCGCCGCGTCGCCGCGCGAGAGGCCGAGCTGAGCGCCCGGCTTGATGCCCGCGAAGACGAGATTGCCCAATTGCTGGGCACGCTTCAGGTCATGGGCGGCACCGGCACACCGGCGGTTTTCCTGCATCCTTCGGGGGCCGTGGGCACCGCACGTTCGGCGATGATCGTCGCCGATGTTTCGCGCGGGCTGGACCAGCAGGCCGCCGGGTTGCGCGCCGATCTGGAAGAGGTCCGGGTGCTGCGGCAGCTGCAGGAAAACGCCTCGACCATCCTGGCGGATGGGCTGCGCGGCGTGCAGCAGGCCCGCACCGATCTTAGCCAGGCCGTGGCCGATCGCCGCGATCTGCCGCGCAAATTCACCGAAGATCCCATCAAGACCGCGCTTCTGATCGCCTCGACCGAGACGCTGGATGCCTTTGCCTCGGGGCTGACGCAGATCGCCAGCAACGAACGCGCGCTGGATCTGCCAAGCGTCCGCGACCGCAAGGGGCAGATCCCCAGCCCGGTCCAGGGCCGGGTACTGCGCCGCGCAGGCCAGGCGGATGCGGCCGGGATCACACGCCCCGGCGTGGTGCTGGTGACACGCCCCCGGGCGCTGGTCACATCGCCCGTCGCCTCGACAATCCGCTACCGGGGGCCTTTGCTTGACCTCGGAAATGTGATGATCCTTGAACCGGAACCGGGCATATTGTTCGTATTCGCGGGGCTGGACGTGGTCTATGGTGCCTCGGGTGACATTCTTGCGGCCGGCGCGCCGATCGGGTTGATGGGGGGGACGACCCCCGACCTCGGGGCGATGCTGATCGAGACCAATGGCAACGGGGCCGATACGGAATTGAGCGAAACGCTCTATATGGAAGTGCGACAAGACAATATCCCGCAGGACCCCGCAGAGTGGTTCCGGGAGATGAAGGAATAAGAGCATGAAGAAACATATCGTCGCCGGTCTGGTCGGCATCACCGCCGGCCTGCTGGGTTCGACACAGGTTGCGGCACCGCTGCTGGCCCAGGACAATGCAAGATCAAGCAACGTCTACGAGCAGCTGGACCTGTTTGGCGACATCTTCGAGCGTATCCGCGCGCAATACGTGGAAGAGGTCGACGAATCCAAGCTGATCGAAGCGGCGATCGACGGCATGCTCACCTCTCTTGATCCGCATTCGTCCTACCTGTCGCCCGATGACGCCACCGCGATGCGGGTGCAGACCCGGGGCGAATTCGGCGGTCTCGGGATCGAGGTCACCCAGGAAGAGGGCTTTGTCAAAGTCGTCTCGCCCATGGATGGCACGCCCGCCTTCGAAGCCGGGATCGAGGCCGGAGATTTCATCACCCACGTGGACGGCGAAAGCCTTCTGGGGCTGAACCTGGACGAGGCGGTCGACCTGATGCGCGGCCCCGTGGGGTCTGAGATCGTCGTGACCGTGGTCCGGGAAGGCGAGGCCGAGCCTTTCGACGTCTCGATCATCCGCGACACGATCAAGCTGACCGCCGCCCGCGTGCGCACCGAAGGCCATGCCATCGTTGCCCGGGTGACGACCTTCAACGATCAGACGACGCCGAACCTGGTCGAAGGCCTTGAGGCCCAGATCGAAGCGGCCGGCGGCATGGACGAGGTCAACGGCATCGTGCTGGACCTGCGCAACAACCCCGGCGGTCTGCTGACCCAGGCGATCAAGGTGGCCGATACCTTCCTTGAGAAGGGTGAAATCGTCTCGACCCGCGGCCGCAACCCCGAGGACGGGGAACGGTTCAACGCGACGCCGGGCGACCTGATCGAAGGCAAGCCGATCGTTGTGCTGATCAACGGCGGCTCGGCGTCTGCGTCGGAAATCGTTGCAGGCGCACTGCAGGATCACCGCCGCGCCATCGTCGTGGGCACGAAATCCTTCGGCAAAGGCTCGGTCCAGACGGTCATGCCGCTGCGGGGCGACGGCGCGATGCGTCTGACCACGGCGCGCTACTACACGCCCTCGGGCCGGTCGATCCAGGCGCTTGGCGTCTCGCCCGACATCATCGTCCAGCAGCCGCCCCGCGCCCTGCCCGGCGAGGAGGAAGAGGAAGAGACCACCGC
>NZ_CAXREX010000128.1:0-4396 GCF_964229645.1 Nioella sp.
GGAGGTCGAGGAGCGCGGCTTTACCATCGAGGAAGCGCAGCAGGCGGATGAGGCCTTCATCACCTCGGCCACGACATTCGTGCAGCCCGTCGTGTCGATCGACGGAGCAACGATCGGCAAGGGCGAAGCCGGTCCGGTGGCCCTGCGCCTGCGCGAGATCTACATCGACGAGAGCCGCAAGAAGGCGATCTGATCGGGCCGGATTGGCCAATCTGGAACATGAAAAGCCCCGGAATGCGCCGGGGCTTTTTCGTTTATGCGACGCGACTTGCAGGTGAATGCTGCGCGCGCATCACGCCCCGGTTCCATTCCATACGGTACCGAATGTTCGCAGCAGGATCCGCAGGTCCAGCATCAGGCTGCGGCTGTCCGCATAGTAGCAGTCCAGCGCCAGGCGGCGGTCATAGGAGCCGCCGCGCGCTGTCACCTGCCACAGCCCCGATACCCCCGGCCGCAGCGACAAATAGGCCCGGGCAGAGGCCCCGGAATATTGCGCGGCGAATTCGGACTGGGGCACGGGGCGGGGGCCAACAAGGCTCATTTGTCCGAGCAGCACGTTGATCATCTGGGGTAGCTCATCCAGGCTGGTGTCGCGCAGCCCGCGGCCCAGGGGCGTGCGGCGCGGATCTTCCGGCAGCTTGGCATGGCGGGCCCAATGCGCACCTATCCTCGGGTCGGCCAGAAGCGGGGCCAGCCGGTCGGGGGCATCCGGCACCATGGTCCGCAGCTTGATCATGCGGAATTCGCGCCCGTCGCGCCCGATCCTGGAATGCAGAAAGAAGACGCCCGGCCCCTGCCGCAGCCGCAGCAGCCCGACCAGAGCCAGCAGAAGCGGCCCCCAGACCGGCAGCGCCAGCAGCACCAGCGTCACGTCCAACAGCCGCTTTCCGTCCAGATGGCCCCGCAGGCCGGCAAGAGACGCCCAAGCTTTTCGGGCCCAGGAGAGGCTGACCCCAAACTGGCGCGCCCAGGACAGGCGGGGCAGAACAACAGCGAAAGGGATCATGTCATAAGCCATGCGCGCGACCCTAGGGCCGCGCAGCTTAAGGATCGGTAATCGCACCGCACGCTGGCCCGGGTTCCCCGGCCCGAGATACTCGGAATTTTACACAAACCCGGCGCATTCAATTCCGCATGCAGGAATTTTCTTCCACTGATGACGCTTTGCCGTATCTTCCCGGAAGGGAGGACCAACATGACGCAAGATTACGAAGCCACGACCCATATCCTGACGCGAGACGACTGGCTGGCAAAGGCAAGCGAGGAGATCCTGGAACCCGAGCTGCCCATCATCGACCCGCATCATCACCTTTGGGACCGGCTTGGCCCCTATTTCGCGGATGAGCTGCTGGCCGATCTGACCTCGGGCCATAACATCCGCAAGACGGTCTTCATCCAGTGCCGCTATGGCTATCGCGAAGACGGGCCGACCGATCTGAAACCCGTGGGAGAGACGGAGTTCGTCGTGGGCATCGCCGAGGAATGCGCCCGCGAACGACCGGACATCGGGGCCTGCGACGGCATTGTCGCCCATGCCAACCTGCTGTTGGGCGACGCGGTGCAGCCCGTTTTGGACGCCCACAAAGAGGCCGCGAAGGGGCGGCTGCGTGGCATCCGGCATTACACCGCCTCGGGCGGGGACCGGTTCTCCGGCGCGGTTCCGAATTCTCCGCTGCGGCTGATGTACGACGACGCCTTCCGCAAGGGCTTTGGTCATCTGGCCGCCAACGGGCTGACCTATGATGCCTGGCTTTACCATCCGCAGATCCCGGATTTCACCGACCTGGCGCGTGCCTTCCCGGACACCACGATGATCCTGGATCACCTGGGCGGCCCCTTGGGCATCGGCCCCTATCGCGGCAAGGGCGACGAAGTCTTTGCCGAATGGAAGGGCTACATGCAGGACCTGGCGGGCTGTCCCAATGTCATCATCAAGCTGGGCGGGCTGGCCATGGATGTGAACGGCTTTGACCTGCATCTTGAGCCGCTGCCGCCATCCTCTGGCGAATGCGCGCGGCTGTGGCGGCCCTATATCGAGAACGCGATCGAACTGTTCGGCGCAGACCGCTGCATGTTCGAAAGCAACTTCCCGGTGGACAAGGGCGCGGTGTCCTACCCCGTGGTCTGGAACGCCTTCAAACGGATCGCCGCAGGGGCGAGCGATGCGGAAAAGGCCAGCCTGTTCCACGACACGGCGGCGCGGGTCTATCGACTTTAAGACAATCCCGCCCCGTTTCCCGGGGCCCGCCTGCGCGCAATTTAACCCCCCGCTAACACTCCCCGCCTATCCCGGTAGCGGGTGAGAAAGGGTGAGTGGATGAGCGCGCAGGCAAACGCGGCGCCGGTCATAATCAAACGGAAGAAGGTCGTCGGCGGTGATGGTCACCACGGCGGAGCCTGGAAGGTGGCCATGCATAGGTTCCTTTGATCTTGGATGCTTTTGCACCCGTTGCACATCCCGCCCCCCGTCGGGGCGGATCTATCGTCGTTCTGACTTGTGCTGGAACCGGGTCTTTCCCGGTGCCGCGCCATCCGATGGGGATGCCCGGGCACTGTGACGAACAGACCCTAACGGAAACCTAAGACGCCCCCTCCATTTCCCTCCGATTTGAATCATTCGGTCTAGGCGCGTTTTTCAACCTGATTATTTTCGCTGGCTGGAAAAGCGGTTTTTTGGCCAAACTCATCATATGTTTCCAACGATTTGCGAATTCTCCGCAGGGTCGCGAAACGGTTGGCGACGGATCGGATGCCCCGCAGGGCGCTGTCCAGGAGCGCCTGGTTTCGCAGCGCTTTGCCCTGCAGGCTGGCCAGATTGCCACGCGCAGGACCGTCAAGTTCGGGAAGGCGCTCCAACAACGCTTCCTTCTCTTCCAGGATGGTTGCGATCACGCTCAGGTCGCCTTGGATCAGCGCAAGGCGTTCCCGATCCAGCAGGTCATCAAGACGCGCGACGGCCTCGGTTTCGGACATAGGCTCAGCCATCCTGTTGCTCCTTCAACGCTTGAAATAGTTTTTCCGCCAGGCCGATTCCCCCGGCTTTGGCCATCTGGTGCGCCTGTTCGTCTCGCAAGAGGGATGCGAATTGGGTTTCACCCGTGCTTCCCCCGAACGATCCGGACAACCCATCCAAGCCGGAATGTTTCAACATTTCAGATAAGAAGGACGCCTCCAACGCCACGGCGGCGTCACGCAACTGCGCGTCCTTGGGACCCTGTGGCACAGCGGTAGGCCGGTTCGAATCGACAAACATCAGATACCTCCAATTGTCATCAGATTGCTCGATTTTGCCTGAGAGCGGTAAAGGATCAGTAACCGGGATCTGAGACAGTGGCCGTGAGCGGAAGAATTCCCGAGGCCAATATGAAAATTGATCTTCTGTCCCTGATGCGGATTGCAAGAGCGCCAGAAGTCCCTTTGTCAAAAGGGGGCGAACACGTTGCGTTTGCAGAGGTTTTCGACCGGGACATGACATCAGAAATGGCTGTCGTGGCTGACGCTCCCGACGACCTTCTCGTCTTGGCTGATCCGACGTCTGATCAAAATCCAGAGTTGTCCTTGGACAAGGGTTTTCCAACTGAGTTGGCAGCTTGGTCGCCGGATGCCAGTGCCACAGAAGTGTCGGAAGGGTTGGAAGCCGAAGTCTTCAAATACCCATTCCCAAGTGTTGCAACCTCGCAGTCCGACACGCGGAGTTTTCACTTGGTGGAGGATCACAAGGAACACATGCGAGACCCTACGCGGCCGTCCGTGCCGCTCGGGTTCACGGAACAGGAAAACGCAGTTAAGGAGCGTCCGCCTGCTGTTGGCTTCTCAATCAACGCGCCTACGCCCAACACGCGAAGCGAGGCGCGAAATTCGGCAGGCGCAAGTAGAATTTCCGACTTTTCGGCGCATCATGGCAAGCAAAACTCATCGTTTGGGCCGGTGCAGACTCCAACAACAGAAATGCTGGCGACACCGATTGCAGGCCGCGTCGCGGATTCTAAGTCGAATATATTCCCGGTAGATGAAACCGATCGCCCGGCCAAAGGCTCGAAGGCGCTGGGAGAATCAACCGAGAAGCCCCAAGCGGCGCACTGGATCAACCAAACATCGCCAATACCAGCGGCCAATGGAGCAGTTCCGAAAGGTCATGAGCAGCGAAAAGCCCCCGCATCCGAAGCCATTCCTGAAATCGGTAAAGCAAATGCCACGCCCGCGACGGATAAGGTTGGCGATGTGCAAATTGAACCTGGAGTCGGTGACCTTGCAACGCAAGATGCACCTGCTTCTTGGCACGGGAAAATCCAACAACCCCAACAACATGGCGCTAGGAATCAGGGTTCACCTGATCCGAGACCGGTTCATCCAGAACTAATGGGGCGCAATGCAGGACAAGTAAATGGAAGCAAAG
>NZ_CAXREX010000129.1:0-3654 GCF_964229645.1 Nioella sp.
CGCCCGGCCCTCCGCCCGCTGCTTGCGGCGCTGTCACGGTCTGACGCGCGATGGCCCTCTCGCGCAGGATGACGTAAAGCCCCGCGCCGCAGGTGATCGCGATCCCGACCGAGGCAAGCCCGTTCGGCAGGTCGGAAAAGACCACCCAGCCGATCATCGTGGCCGCCGGAATTTCCAGGTATTGCATCGGGGCAAGCGTGGCCGAAGGCGCATAGCGCAGCGACCAGGTCATCAGCAGGTGACCGAAGGATCCCAGCACGCCCAGCACCAGGTACAGCCAGATCGCGCTGTCTGGGATCGCCGCGAAGCTCAGCCCGGGCAGATCCAGCGCCGCGCCAACTCCGGCCAGCGGCAGCAGCAGGGCGACGGCCATCACGCCGCTGACCCCCTGCATGGCGATCGGATCGGTTTCCTTGGCGATCCGCCGGGTCACCAGCATGAAGAACGCAAAGCTGAAGGCGACAAGGACCGGCAGAAGAGCGGGCCAGCCGACCTGGGCAAAGCTGGGCTGGATCACCAGAAGAGTGCCGACAAAGCCGACCGCACAGGCGCTTAGGCGCCGCCAGCCGACCTCTTCCCCCATGAAACGCCAGCCAAGCAGCAGCAGGATGAAGGGCATCACGAAAGCGATGGCGATGGTTTCCGCCAGCGGCAGGAACCGGAGCGAGGCAAACATCAGCCCGACCCCCGCCACATGGGTCACGGTACGCAGGAAGACAAAGAAGGTGACCCGCCGCGACATGGCAAAGGGACGGCGCAGCAGATAGGCCAGCGGCACCAGGAACAGCGCCTGCATGGTGAACCGCAGCAGCACCACCTGGAACACGGGTTGGCCCAGCTCGGGCTGGCCCAGAAGTTTCGCGGTCGCATCGCTTAGGGGCGCAACAAGGCAGAAGCCCAGCATCAGCATGATACCCAGAACCGGGCGGTCTTCGGACATGTCTTTTCCTGTCAATTCGGGTCAGACATGAAGATCACGGGTGCCCCCTGCGGGTCCAGCCCGAAGGGCGCGCTCGGCGCGACATACCCGCCTCTGCAGGGATGCGCCGGCGCGGGGATCAACAGTTGGGCACGTTCACGGCCAGGCCGCCAAGTGACGTTTCCTTGTACTTTTCATGCATGTCGCGCCCGACCTGCCGCATCGTTTCGATCGCCGCATCCAGGGGCACGAAATGCGTGCCGTCGCCGCGCAGCGCCAGCGATGCCGCGCTGACCGCCTTGATCGCGCCCAGGGAATTGCGTTCGATGCAGGGCACCTGCACCAGGCCCTTCACCGGGTCGCAGGTCATGCCCAAGTGGTGTTCCAGCGCGATTTCAGCGGCGTTCTCGATCTGCTCGGGCGTGCCGCCCATCACGGCGCAAAGCCCCGCTGCCGCCATGGCCGAGGCCGATCCCACCTCGGCCTGGCACCCGGCTTCGGCACCCGAGATCGAGGCGTTGAACTTGACCAGCCCGGCAATCGCGGCGGCGGTCAGCAGGAAATCGGGCACGCGCGCCTCGGCTGCCCCCGGGACATGGTCCAGGTAATAGCGGATCACCGCGGGCACCACGCCGGCGGCGCCATTGGTGGGCGCGGTGATCACCTGTCCTCCGGCGGCGTTTTCTTCGTTCACGGCCATGGCGTAGATGGCGATCCAGTCGTTGACCACATGCGGCGCGGCCAGGTTCAGCCCGCGATCGCGGATCAGCTGGTCACGGATCGCCGGGGCGCGGCGGCGCACGTTCAACCCGCCGGGCAGGATACCCTCGGTCTCCAGCCCCCGGTCCATGCAATCGCGCATCACCTGCCAGATCCGCAGGCTGCCCTGTTTCAGCGCGGCGGCCCCGCCGCCACTGCGCGCGACCTCGTTGCGTTCCTTCATCTGCGCGATGCTCAGCCCCGAGCTGCGCGCCATCTCCAGCATCTCCGCGGCCGACTTGAAGGGGAAGGGCACCGGCGCGCCTTCGTCGCTGGCGGTGCCGGCGGCCAGTTCATCCGCGGTCAGGACAAAGCCGCCGCCGATGGAATAATAGATCTCGGACAGGATGACGTCGCCCTGGCTGTCCAGCGCCTCGATCGTCATGCCGTTTGCGTGGCCGGGCAGGGGGGCATCGAAATCGAACCGCAGGTCGGTTTCGGGGTCGAATTTGAGCGTGGGCAGATCCGCCGGGGTGATCTGCCGGGTCTTGTGGATCTCGGCCAGGGTCGCCTCGGCGGCCTCCTGGTCGAAGGTGTCGGGGCGGAACCCCGCAAGGCCCAGGATCACAGCGCGGTCGGTGGCATGGCCCTTGCCGGTGAAGGCCAGCGATCCGTAAAGCGTCGCCCGCAGGCCCGAGGCCGAGAAGGGCGCGGCCCGCAGCCGGTCCAGGAACCGCGCCGCCGCCACCATGGGGCCCATGGTATGGGACGAGGACGGGCCGACGCCGATCTTGAAGACATCGAAAATGGACAGGAACATGGGGCAGTCCTTTGGTTTCTTCCATGATCCTGACCGATAACGGCGCGGACACACCACCGGAAACGACGCTCGCCCGCGCGAAAACGCCGGTCACCCTTGCAGTCGGGCAGGCAGCGGGGGCCTGGCTGTGCGATGTCGCACAATCCTGCGCCGTCGCCATGGCGCAGGAACGCGATGCGCGACCGGGCCGACCAATTCCATCTCGCCCTTCGGCACCCTGCGCCCTATAAGCGAGACACCCCAGAGGAGAGCACGCCCATGTCCGGAGATCTGTCACCCATCGACAAGGCCAAGTATGTCGCGGCCAAGCGATCCGTGGATTATGTCGAGGACGGGATGCGGGTTGGTCTGGGCACCGGCTCGACCGCCGCATGGATGGTGCGCTGTCTGGGCGAACTGGTGCGAGAGGACGGTCTGAAGATCAAGGGTGTCCCCACCTCGGCCCGCACCGCACAGCTGGCCCGGGAAGTCGGCATCGACGTGATTTCCCTGGACGAGGCCAAGTGGCTGGACCTGACCATTGACGGGGCGGATGAATTCGACGGCGGGCTGAACCTGATCAAGGGCGGCGGCGGCGCGCTGCTGCAGGAAAAGATCGTGGCCACCGCGTCCGACCAGATGATCGTGATCGCGGACGTGGGCAAGCAGGTGGATACGCTAGGTGCCTTTCCCCTGCCGATCGAGGTCATCCCCTTCGGCTGGCAGACCACCCAGGCCCTGGTCGAGGAAACGCTGATCTCTCTGGACGTGCTGGGCCGGAATTCGACCCTGCGGATGAACGGCGCGACGCCCTTTGTGACGGACGAGGGCAATTACATCCTCGATCTGCACCTCAACCGCATCGGCGAACCGCGCCAGATGGCGATGGTGCTGAATCAGATGCCCGGCGTGGTCGAGAACGGGCTGTTCATCGACATCTGCGACTGCGTGATCGTGGGCTATGGCGGCGGCCGGGTCGAGGTGCGCGACATCAACGCCGGCACGGTCGAGGAAAGCCGCCTGGATTTCCTGGAAGACGACAACCTGTTCGCCGATCTTGGGGATTGATTGGGTTGGGCTGGGGTGTCTAATTTCTCTCGGAAACGGTGGTTGAGTGAGCCGCTTACGAAATCGCCTTGGTGACGTAGCCACCCTTGTTTTAATTTCGTCCGTACATTCGAGTTAAGTCCCGCCCGGCGGCACGCCGGGCAGCGCCGACCCGCCCCCCTGGGGCGGC
>NZ_CAXREX010000130.1:0-2155 GCF_964229645.1 Nioella sp.
GATCACCAGATCCTCTTCATCGCTCAGGTGCCGGTGCAGGAACCCGTTCAGCCGCTCGGCCAGGTCGCGCACCGGCCCCGCGTCGCCTGCCATCTGCGCAGGCTCCAGCGTGGCCAGCTGCACCACCCGGTTTGCCCCGCGGGTGAAGCGGTCGAGCAGACCGTCCAGTTCGGCATGGTCGGTCTCCAGCATCTCCAGCCCGTCCGAAAACCTCGGGTCGGCGGCCTGAAGCTCGGGGAAGTAGGTCCGGTCTTCCCATGTGTGGTGGCCGTGCAGGTTGCGCACCAAGAGGTTGCCGTAATGCGCCAGCCGCCCGGCATAGCGGTCGGCCTCCATCCTGCCATCGAGGAAGCTCTCGCTGTCCTCCTGAACGATCGCGCCAAGCTGGCGGAACATCTGATGGGCGCCCATCCAGTTCCGGATGGAGCGGGCGAAGGCGGGATGCGCCTGCCAGCCATCGCGTGGCAGGTCCCGCAGGAGGCTCCGCATTTCGGGCGGAAGGCCCTCCCGTGTCGTGATGTGGTGGGTCATGACCGGCCAGATGGGGATGACACGCAAACGTGACAATCTGCGCGAGCGCACAAGGCCGGGGCCGGATTGCACCGAGCCCGTCCGCCTTCTAGGGTGCCGGAAAGGAGGAGTTGACGATGACAATCATTCCAGTAACGGGAAGGCTCGCCGCCGCGGCGCTGGCGCTTTCTCTCCTCTCCGGCGCGGCACAGGCTCAGATGCATGGCGGCGGCCAGGGCATGATGCACCACGGCCAGGACGGCACCGGCCATGACGAGGTGACGATGCCGGGGCTGCGCGGCCTCAACGCGACACCCGGCGAAAGCGCCGACCTGATGACAATGTTCCATCATTTCGACACGCTCTACCGCGAGGTGGAAAACCTGCCCAATGGCATCCGCACCGTCACCGGTGCGACCGACCCTTACGTGATGGACGCGCTGGTGCGCCACGTTACCCAGATGATCGGCCGGGTCGAGGCCGGCGACGATCCCCAGATCTTCATCCAGAGCCCAACTCTCGACATCTTCTTCGCCCGCTACGAGGGGCTGGAAAACGAGATCGAGATCACCGAAGCCGGCATCGTGGTGACCCAGACTTCGGACGATCCGGATCTGGTCGCAGCCCTGCACACCCACGCCGCCGAGGTCAGCGACATGGCCGCGCGCGGCATGCAGGCGGTGCATGAGCGGATGATGGGCGGCGGCTGAGCGCGACAGGCCCCGACCGATGAAAAAAGGCGCGAGGTGGTGTCCCACCCCGCGCCTTTTCGTTTGCGCCTGACCCGTTCGGGATCAGTTCTTCGACTTGTCGACCATCTTGCCGGCGGAGATCCACGGCATCATGCCGCGCAGCTTTTCGCCGGTGGCTTCGATCTGGTGCTCGTCGTTGATACGACGGGTCGCCTTGAAGGAAGGCTGGCCAACGGCGTTTTCCAGCATGAAGTCGCGCACGAACTTTCCGGTCTGGATGTCGGTCAGGACGTCCTTCATGGCCTTCTTGGTCTGCTCGTAGGGCAGGATGCGCGGGCCCGACACGTATTCGCCGTATTCGGCGGTGTTCGAGATCGAGTAGTTCATGTTGGCAATGCCGCCTTCGTAGATCAGGTCCACGATCAGCTTCACTTCGTGCAGGCACTCGAAATAGGCCATCTCGGGGGCGTAGCCGGCTTCCACCAGGGTCTCGAAGCCCATGCGGATCAACTCAACGAGGCCGCCACACAGACCCGCCTGCTCACCGAAGAGGTCGGTTTCGCATTCTTCGCGGAAGTTGGTCTCGATGATGCCCGAACGACCGCCGCCAATGGCGGAGCAATAGGACAGGCCGATTTCCAGCGCGCGGCCGGTGGCGTCGTTGTGAACGGCCACGAGGCAGGGCACGCCGCCGCCCTTGGTGTATTCGCCGCGCACGGTGTGGCCGGGACCCTTGGGCGCCATCATGATGACGTCGACGCCGGGCTTGGGCTCGATCAGGCCGAAATGGACGTTGAGGCCATGGGCGAAGGCAATCGCCGCGCCTTCGCGCAGGTTGTCATGCACGTATTTCTTGTAGGTCTCGGCCTGCAGCTCGTCGGGCATGGTGAACATGATCAGGTCGCACCAGGCTGCCGCTTCGGCGATGCCCATGACCTGCAGGCCTTCGCCTT
>NZ_CAXREX010000131.1:0-16224 GCF_964229645.1 Nioella sp.
CCCCCCCCCCCCCCCCCCCCCCGGGTCGGCGCCGCACGCGCCGAAACCGTTATGGCAGAAGGAATTCGATCTGCGCCTCACGCTGCTCTCCGCGCTGTTCTGGTTCGCGCTGGACCAGATCAGCAAATGGATCGTCCTCTACCAGATGGACCTTCTGACCATCGGCGAGATGGAGGTGCTGCCACCGCTGCTCAATTTCCGCATGGGCTGGAACACCGGCGTGAATTTCGGGCTGCTCGCCAACGACGCGAATGCCACCCGCTGGCTGCTGGTGGCGCTGGCCTTCGTGGTCTCGGCCTGGATCCTGTGGTGGTCCAAGCGCATGCAGAAGCGAATCTCGATGATCTCGGCAGGGCTGATCGTGGGCGGGGCCATTGCCAATGCTTTCGACCGGGTGATCTACGGGGCCGTTGCGGACTTTCTCAACACCACCTGCTGCGGGTTCGAAAACCCCTATGCCTTCAACATTGCCGATATCGGCATCTTCATCGGCGCCCTGGGGTTGCTGATCTTCGCCGATGAGAAGAATATCACCCCGTGACGGCGGCAAAAACATGCGCTAAACCCGTCCGCAGAGGAGAAACTGGATGAGCAGGCTTCGTGCAGCGATCGGTGTAGGACTGGTGCTTCTGGCGCTGTCCGCGTGCAGCCGCGGTGATCCGCGCCTGCTGAACCTGCGCGCCGATGGCGACGGGCCGGATGAATTTGCCATCCTGCCAACCCGCCCGCTCGAAATGCCCACCGACATGGCGGCCCTGCCCACGCCCACGCTTGGCGGCAGCAACCTCGCCGATCCCGACCCCGAGGCCGACGTGGCCGCGGCCCTGGGGGGCAATATCAACCGCGCCGCGGGCGGCAGCCAGGGCTTCATCACCTACGTTACACGCTTCGGCATGGCCGCTGGCATCCGCGAAACGCTGGCCGCGGAAGACCTCGAATTCCGCCGCGACAACAATGGTCGCATCCTCGAACGCATCGCCGCCGTGAACGTCTATCACCGCGCCTACCGCTCGATGTCGCTCGACCGCTATGCCGAGCTTGAGCGCATGCGCGCCGCAGGCATCCGCACCCCGGCCGCGCCCCCCGAAGAGATCGGCAATCTCGACTGATCCGCGCCCGGCGCAGGTCCCAATCCCTCACATCCCCGTCACCCGTGCTTGATACGCGCGGCAAAGACCGTATGTCTTTGGGGCATCCGAATTGAGCAAGAGGTTCGTGAATGCTGCGTTTCGCCCTGGCCGCCTGCCTGTGCTGCCTGCCCATCTCTTCGATCGCCCGCGCCGCCGAGGTGACCGAGTTCACGCTCGAAAACGGCATGCAGGCCGTGGTGATCGAGGATCACCGCGCGCCCGTCGTGGTTCACATGCTGTGGTATCGGGTCGGGGCCGCGGATGAACCGCCGGGCCGTTCGGGCATCGCGCATTTCCTCGAACACCTGATGTTCAAGGCCACCGAAACCCTGGAGAACGGAGAGTTCAGCCAGGTCGTCGAGGCCAATGGCGGGTCCGACAATGCCTTCACCAGCTGGGACTACACCGGTTATTTCCAGCGCATCGCGTCGGACCGGCTCGGGCTGATGATGCAGATGGAAGCCGACCGGATGCGCAACCTGCTGCTGACCGATGACGACATCGAAACCGAACGCAGCGTGATCCTCGAAGAACGCGCGCAGCGCACCGATTCCAGCGCAGGCGCCCTTTTCAACGAACAGATGCGCGCCTCGCTCTATCTCGCCCATCCCTACCGCATCCCGATCTCGGGCTGGCGCCACGAAATCGAAACGCTCGGGCGCGAGGACGTGTTTTCCTTCTACCACGACTTCTATTCGCCCGATAACGCGATCCTGATCGTTGCGGGCGACGTGACCCCGGACGAGGTGCGCGCATTGGCCGAGGAACATTACGGCCCCATCGCGCCCTCGGGCGTCGAGCCGCGCGCGCGCCCTGCCGAGCCGCCCCAGATCGCCGATCGCCGCGTCTATTACGAAGATCCCCGGGTGGCCGACCCCTACGTGGTGCGCAGCTACCTCGCCCCCGAACGCGATCCGGGCGATCAGCGCATGGCCGCGGCGCTCACGCTGCTGTCGAACGTCCTCGCCGGGTCGGGGGCCACCGCCGTTCTGCCCCGCGTGCTGCAGGTCGAGGAACAGCGCTCGCTCTATGCCGCCGCCAGCTACAACGGCACCAATCTCGACGATACCAGCTTCTCGCTCTTCAACGTGCCGGTGCCGGGCGTCTCGCTGGAAGAGGCCGAGGCCGATCTTGACCGGGTCATTGCCCAGTTCCTTGAAGACGGCATCGACCCCGAACAGTTCGCCCGCATCCAGTTTCAATGGGAAGCCGAGATGATCTATGCCCAGGACGACGTGGGCGATCTCGCCCGCATGTATGGCGTGGGGCTCACCTCTGGCCTGACGGTCGAGGATATCGAGGCCTGGCCCGGCATCATCGCATCGATCACCCCCGAAGAAGTGATGGAGGCCGCCCGGATGATCTTCACCGAAAGCACCTCGGTCACCGGCTACCTGACCGCCCCCGGCCTGTGAGGAGACATCCCATGTTCCGCACCCTTGCGTTTCTCGCCCTGACCCTGGCCGCCACCCTGCCCGCGCGCGCGCAGGTGGAGATCCAGGAAGTCACCTCGCCCGGCGGCATCACCGCCTGGCTGGTCGAGGATCACTCCATCCCCTTCGTGGCGCTCGATATCCTCTTCGAAGGCGGCACCTCGCTCGACGCACCGGGGCGCCGGGGCGCCACCTACCTGATGACCGGTCTGCTGGAAGAAGGCGCTGCCGACATGGACAACGCGGAATTCGCCGCGGCCTCAGAGGCTCTCGCCGCCTATTTCGGCTTCGACGCCTATCGCGACTCGCTCAACGTCACCGCGCGGATGCTGACCCAGAACCGCGACGAGGCGGTGGATCTTCTGCGCGCCGCGCTGGTCGAGCCGACCTTCGAACAGTCGGCGCTCGACCGGGTCCGCGCGCAGGTGCTCTCGATCATCGACAGCAATGACCACGATCCCTCCGACCTCGCCTCGGCGGCCTTCTACGAACAGACCTTCGGGGATCATCCCTACGGCTCCGAGCACGAGGGCACGCCCGACAGCGTTTCGGCCCTGACGCGCGAGGACATGTTCGCCGCGCATCGCGCGGCCCTTGTGCGCGACCGCGTTTTCGTGGGCGTGTCGGGCGACATCACGCCCGAGGAACTGGGCCCGCTGCTCGACCGCCTTCTTGGCGACCTGCCTCTGTCGAATACCGCCCTGCCGGGCGATGCGCCCTATAACCTTTCGGGCGGCATCACCGTGATCGACTATCCCACCCCGCAATCCACGGCCTTCTTCGGCCATGCCGGGATCGAACGCCACGACCCGGATTTCTTCGCCGCCTACGTGCTGAACCAGATCCTCGGCGGCGGCAATTTCCGGTCCCGCCTGATGCAGGAGGTGCGGGTCGAACGCGGCCTGACCTACGGCATTTCCACCTTCCTCGTGCTCTTCGACCACGGGCCTATGATGCTGGGGCAGTTCTCCTCGTCGAATGACCTCGTCGCCGAGGCCATCGAGGTGCTGCGCTCCGAATGGACCGACGTGGCCGCCAACGGCGTCACCGCCGAGGAACTGGAGGCCGCGCAAACCTACCTGACCGGGGCCTATGCCCTGCGCTTCACGGGCAATGCCACCATCGCCGGGATCCTGTCGGGCATGCAGCTCGACGGCATGCCCATGGACTATATCAACACCCGCAACGATCAGGTCATGGCCGTCACGCTGGAAGACATCGCGCGCGTCGCCGCCCGCCTGATGGACCCCGAGGGGCTTCATGTCGTGGTGGTCGGCCAGCCCGAGGGGCTGGCCAGCGACGGCTGACGGCCCTGCTTGACCTTACCGCACCCGGCCCGCATCGTGCGAGGCCGGAACAATGCGGGGGAACCGGGCAATGACAATCGGCTTCGTGGGCCTGGGCCAGATGGGCGGGCCGATGGCCATGAACCTTGCGCGCAGCTTCGACGTGCTGGCCGCCGACCGCGATCCTGCGGCGCTGGCCCGCGTCGCGGCGGCCGGCGCAACGCCCCTCACCGCGCCCTCGGACCTCGCGCAGGTCGATGCCCTGATCCTCTGCCTGCCCTCCGCGACGGCGGTTGAAGCCGCGCTCTTCGACCGGGACGGGGGCCTTGCCCGCCACCTCGCCCCCGGCACCACCGTCATCGACACTGGCACCTCCGACCACCAGCCGACGCTCGACATGCACAGCCGCCTCGCGGAGATGGGGCTCCGGTCGCTGGACGCGCCGATCTCCGGCATGCAGGCCCGGGCCGAGGACGGGACGCTGACCATGATGGTGGGGGGCGACGCCAAGGTGCTGGCGCAGATGCGCCCCGCCCTGTCCACTATGGCCTCGACCATCCTGCACATGGGCGGGCCCGGCGCCGGGCAACTGACCAAGATGGTCAACAACCTGCTCTTCGACATCAACATCGCCGCGCTTGCGGAAATCCTGCCGATGGCGGTCCGGCTGGGGCTCGACCCCGCGCAGCTGGAACAGGTCGTCAATTCCGGCACCGGGCGCAGCTACGCATCCGAATTCTTCCTGCCCCGCATTCTGCAAGGATCCTTCTCCGAGGGCTACCCGATGAAGGCCGCCTACAAGGACCTTGTCGGCGGGGCCGGGATCACGGCCCGCCACGCGATCCCCGCGCCCCTGCTGGCCGCCGCCACCGCCACCTACCAGCAAGCCCTGCAAGAGGGGCACGGCGACAAGGACAAGGGCGCGATGATGCTGGTCTACGAACGCCTGCTTGGCGTTCGCTTCCGGGCCGGGGCGTCACCGGACGACGCCGACTGATCGGGCACCCGGCTTCGCGTCATGCCGGTCGGCCGGGCTACTCCGCCGGAGGCACGAATTGCGGCGCCATCACAAGCACCGAGGTGTCGGTATTCGTCGCGGCCAGGCGCACCGGCAGGACGGCCTGGTAGTCCGCCGATTCATAAAATCCGGTTGCGGCCTCTTCCGAAGGGAACCGCACGACCACCGTCCAGTTGTGATCGTAGCTGCCCTCGACAACCGTGGCCTCCGGCGTGGCAACCAGCAACTCCCCTCCGGCGGCGAAGATGCCGCCAACCGCGGCAGGGGCGTAGTCGGCGTTGAAACTTTCCCAGTCATTCACCGTGATCGTGGCGATGATGTAAACCGGGTCAGCCAGCGCGGCACCCGGCAAGCCGAATGTGGCCGCTGCAATGGCGGCAGTCAGGGTCTTCTTCATGTCGTGTCCTTTCAAAGAAATGAATGATTTCTCGATGCAGGACCGCTGCAATCAATACCCGGAATACTCGGAAAAACCGACTTCGCTTGGTTCGAGATTGATAGATGCCCTTCCCCCCAAAACCGGGCGATCCTGGCCGCAGCATAGCCAGAGGCGGCCCATGCGTCTAATCTTTCGATAGCGGCGCGTGCAAACCCCCGCGACAGCAAGGCCTCTCGCCACGACGCTCCGCCCAGCCTAAAGCCAGGGCATGAGCGATACCCTGCCCCCATGCCCCGCCTGTTCCTCGGCCTTCACCTACCAGGTGGACGCGCTGCTCAATTGCCCCGAATGCGGCCATGAATGGGCCCCGGGCGAGGACGGCGCCGAGGTGATCCGCGATGCCGTCGGCAACCCGCTCGCCGATGGCGACACGGTCACCGTGATCAAGGATCTCAAGGTCAAGGGCAGCTCGACCGTGGTCAAGGTCGGCACCAAGGTGCGCAACATCCGGCTTGTGGGCGGAGACCATGACATCGACTGCAAGATCCCCGGCATCGGCCCGATGGGCCTGAAGTCGCAATTCGTGAAGAAGGTCTCTGACTGAGGCTCAGGCCGCCGCAGCACCTACCAGCTTCGCCCTGATCCGCTCCGGCACCTGCCGGGCAGACATCGCGCGGGGATAGGGCAGCTCCGCCATTTCCGGCACGTCACCATAAAGCGCCTCGAACTCAGCGTAGTTGTCAAAGACCCGGCGCGAGACATTGTCGATGAACGTTTCGGCAGAGGCGCCGTTGGCGAGGATGATCTCGTGTTCCTCGGTTTCGATATGGTAGACCACATAGGTCTCCCCCATTTCGGCCAAAGGCACGCGCGTAATGGTCGTCCCGTTCACCAGCGCGCCCGCGTGGCAAATGACCCCATCCACCAGCATCCCGTGATCCGCCGTGACGGTCAGGTCAGCCGACGGCACACCCTCGCCCAGCGCGCCCGCCGCAAAGCGCACCGGCATCAGCCGCTCGGCAGGGCCAAAGCGGGTGGAGACTGTCTGGCGGCCGATCCACTTGATTTCAATCGTTTTCCCACAGGAAGCAAGGATGAGCTCACCGCTTTCAAGATCCTGTATCCTCCGTTCGCCTCCCGGAGTTGCGATCATGCTATCAGCAAGAAAACAGACCGGATTGCCAGTCGGAGAAAAATTTTCGGCTTGCTGTGTAGTGCTGCCAGAGCTTGGCATGTTGGCAAGCAGATCGTAATCGGCGGCATTGTATGGGATGAAGTAATCACCAAGAGCGCTGCCCGAAGCGTAAATGGCGTAACTCTGTCCATTTGGCGCGACATAGTAGAAGCCCGTGAATGGCTGGGAAGGAACGATCAGATAGTCCGCAGTGTCACTTCCTCCCCCAGTGTCCAGGTTTCCATCGGCATTGCTGTCCTCAACGAAGTTTGAACCGCCCGCCGATGTCACTGTCCAACTCAGCGTGGACCCGTCGTCAGAGCCTTGCAGCGTTACATAGTGGGAAAAGAACGTTTGAACCATTTCCGCCCTCTGGATTAGTTGCCGGTTCTCTTGACGGTAGCGTCGTCAAGAAACGTTAATCCGCGACTATCAAAGGTCAATATTCTTAATCAAAAGTGCGTTCCGTTTGTTGCGCTGAGTGTCTGCGTATCTCACGCCATTTTTGAAAGCACCAAGACGCGTAGGGTGGGCAGCCCTGCCTGCCACTCGCCATCAGGCCACGGCGCGCGCCGCCAGCTTCGCCCTGATCCACGGGCCCCTTCACTCTTCCCCCCGTCTCGCCTTGTGCCAGGCCTCGCTTTCGGCGATCTGTGCCTCTGTCCATCCCCATTGCGGGCGCTTGCGGGGGCCAGTGTCCTCCTGCTCCTTGAACTGGTCGATGGTCTCGTCCCCGTGCAGCAACCCCATCAGCCGCGCCTGCATGAAGGACTTGAGAACGTCGTTCATCCGGGGGCCGTAGTCGGGGCCTAGGGAGCGGAAGAATTTCAGCACGTCTTCATCCACCCGGATCGTGACCCGCTTCTTCCTGGCCGTGGGCGAGGTCGCGATCCTGATCCAGTCGCTCGGCACGCGACGGTGGATGTAGATGCGGTTGTGCAGGTCGTAGTCGATGCGCGCCATGGCATCGACAAGGTAGTGATGATGTTCCCGCTGCTTGGCGCTCAGCGGTTTGCCATCCAGGTTCATGGCCGGTCCTCGATTTGGGAAAACGGCGGGCAGTCTGACAGCGTTTTCCTAAAATCCCGTTTATCGCCGTTTCGTCTGCACGGGGGGTGTATGGGGGGTGCACAGGGGGTGTACGGGGGGCACCCCCCGTTTTGGGGCGCTTTCCTGATCGCGCCAGATGGGCTAGGGTGACAAAGGTTCAAGAAGCCTCGCGTAAAAGACGAGGCCCAAAATGGCACGCGTATCGAGTAGCAAGTATGGCGAATTACTCCATCTGGATTCTTGAAGAGTCCAACCTCTCCGTCAGCGGCGGCGTCACCCTTGATGGCATCACCCAGGGCAACGGCAGTCACCTTGTCGGCGAAACCATCACGCTGAATTCCGCGGACTGGCTTGAGGTCGACATCAGCGATGCCGGGTCGGATACCAGGTTCGACGACAATGATATGACCCAGCGCCTGGATGGCGCGCAAACCATTGATGGCGTGACATATTCTTCGGGCACCGGGATCGAGGCGGAATACCGGATCATCGTTCAGGACAGTGTCGGCAACAGCTACGAAATCCTCGCCGTGAACGTGCGGAACTCCTCGCCGGCCTTTGGCACGGTGGAGGGTATCGCCCTCGTCGGCCCGCCCCAGGCCTGGCCCCCCGTCGGGGAACCGTTGACGGTCCTTGGGGCCACTGAGGGGCCGGGACGTTCGGGCCAGGCGCCGATTGACGTGGTCGATCTGGTCGTGCCCTGTTTCACCCCCGGAACCCTGATCGACACGCCCTCCGGCCCGGTCCCCGTCGAGCACCTGGCCGTCGGCGACCTCGTCAAAACCCTCGACCACCCCCCCCAACCCATCCGCTGGATCGGCAAGGTTGTTCTCAGCCTGGGCCAGCTGCTGGCCGATCCTTCCCTGCGTCCCGTCCAGCTGCGCAAGGGCGCGCTTGGGCACGGTCGCCCGGCCAGGGACATGGCCTTGTCTCCGCAGCATCGCCTGCTGGTAAGCGGGCGAACGCTTCCGCTTCTTTTCGGGGAAACCGAGGTGCTGGTGGCGGCCAAGGACCTGCTCGACCGCGATGGGTTCAGTCAGCCGATTCCGGACCAAGGCGTCACCTACATTCACTTCATGTTCGATCGCCATGAAATCGTCTTCGCCGATGGCCTGGCCGCCGAGAGTTTTCGACCAGGACCAATGACGTTGCCGGCATTGCCTGATGCCAGCCGGGACGAACTCCTGCGGCTCTTTCCGGAACTGGCTTGCCCAGATGCGAGCGCTCCCGCCCCTGCGCGGCTTCTGCTCAAACGGTGGGAAGCAGCCCTGCTCTGACCGGGTCTCGGCACGGGGCCGCCCTTTCCCACCCCCCGGCGCAAGCGACGTTTCCGAATCGTTCCGAGCCATGCTATCTGTTGTGGCATGGCCATCCCTGACCCCAAGATAGGCGAAAACCGCCCGGTTATCCGTCAGTTGGACGAAACCGTGGTCAATCGCATTGCCGCAGGTGAGGTGGTGGAACGGCCGGCTTCCGCCGTGAAGGAACTGGTCGAAAACGCCATCGATTCCGGGGCCGATCGCATCACGGTCGAGGTTGCCAATGGCGGCAAGAGCCTGATCCGGGTCATCGACAATGGCTGTGGCATGGGGGCAGAAGACCTGCCGCTCGCCCTGGCTCGTCACGCGACGTCGAAGATCGACGGTTCCGACCTTCTGAACATTCACTCCTTCGGCTTCCGGGGCGAGGCGCTGCCCTCGCTCGGTTCGGTCGGCCGACTGGTGATCACCAGCCGTTCCGAGGCCGGGGGGGAAGCCCATTCCATCGCCGTGACCGGCGGGCGGCATTCCGTGGTGCGGCCAGCGGCCCTGTCGGGCGGAACCGTGGTCGAACTGCGAGACCTCTTCTTCGCGACGCCTGCCAGGCTCAAGTTCCTGCGCACCGATCGGGCAGAGATGCAGGCAATCACCGACGTGGTCAAACGCCTTGCCATGGCCGAGCCTGCCGTGGGCTTTACCCTGCGCGACATGACCGATGGACAGAACCGGGTGCTGTTCCGCGCTGACCCGGAACAGGGTGAGCTGTTCGATGCCCTTGGGGCGCGGCTTGGCCAGGTCATGGGTCGTGACTTCATCGAGAACGCCCTGCCCATCGAAGCCGAGCGCGAAGGCGTGCGGCTGGTCGGCTATGCGGCCCTACCCACCTATTCGCGCGGCGCGGCAACGGCGCAGTACCTCTTCGTCAATGGCAGGCCCGTGAAGGACAAGCTGCTGGTGGGTGCGCTGCGCGGGGCCTATGCCGATTTTCTCAGTCGAGACCGCCATCCGGCAGTGGCCCTGTTCGTGGATTGCCCGCCGGAACGCGTCGACGTGAACGTTCACCCGGCCAAGGCCGAGGTCCGGTTCCGCGAACCCGGCGTCGTGCGCGGACTGATCGTTTCGGCCCTGCGTCATGCCCTGGCCGAAGCGGGGCACCGCGCGTCCACGACCGTGGCAGACGCAACACTTGGTGCTTTCCGGCCAGAGCCCGGTCCGGCGCGGGTCTACCAGATGGACAGGCCCTCTCAGGGCGCCCTTCGTGCCGCGCGCGACTGGCAGGCCCCAAGCCCCGGCTTTGCCGAGGGGCCTGCGGATTTCACCTCGACCTCGGCGCGGGTGGAACCTGTCGAGGAGACGCCCGAGGCCACCCGGCATCCGCTTGGCGCGGCCCGGGCGCAGGTGCATGAAAACTACATCATCGCGCAGACCGAAACCGGGATGGTGATCGTCGACCAGCATGCCGCGCATGAACGGCTGGTCTATGAAAAGCTCAAGCGCCAGATGTCGGAAAACGGGGTCGCATCGCAGGCGCTCCTGATCCCCGAGATCGTGACCCTGGGAGACAACGACGCCGGGGCGCTTCTGGAACTGGCCGATGACCTCGCCCGGCTTGGGCTTGTGCTGGAACCCTTCGGGCCGGGCACCATCGCCGTGCAGGCCACGCCCGCGATCCTCGGCCCCGTGAATGCCGAGGCGATGCTGCGCGACATCCTCGACGAGTTGGACGAACTGGGCGAAAGCCTGACCTTGCAGGCCCGGATCGAAGCGATCCTGTCCCGCGTCGCCTGCCACGGGTCGATCCGCTCGGGCCGGCAAATGCGCGCGGAGGAGATGAACGCCCTCCTGCGCGAGATGGAGGCCACCCCCCATTCGGGCCAGTGCAACCACGGACGCCCGACCTATGTGGAGCTCAAGCTCTCTGACATCGAAAGGCTTTTCGGGCGCACATGATCCAGCTTGGCGAGACCCAGATCGACCTGTCCGACCCCCTGACCCTGCTTGCCCTTGGCGGGGCTGCGGTGGTTCTGCTGCTGCTCATCCTCGTGCTGCGCTCGGCGTCGGCCGCGAACAGGACCGCCCGCGCGATGGAGCCGCTTGCGCAGCAGATGGGTGCCCTGGGCAACCGGGTGCAGTCGCTCTCTGACGGTCAGCACCAACTGGCGGGTGGCATCAGCCATGTCAGCGAACTTCAGGCACGGTCCCAGGCACAGATGCTGGAAGTGATGGAGCGGCGACTGGAAGAGGTGCAGAAAAGCATGGGCGAAACCCTGCACGGCACCTCGACCCGCACGGCGCGCAGCCTTGGTGAATTGCAGCAGCGGCTGGAACAGATCGATAAGGCGCAGGCCAAGATTGAGAAGCTGTCGGGCGATGTGCTGGGATTGCAGGACATCCTGTCGAACAAGCAGACGCGCGGAGCGTTCGGGGAAATTCAGCTCAACGACATCGTGCACAAGGCGCTGCCGCCGGACAGCTACACCTTGCAGGCGACCATGCCCAACGGACGCCGCGCCGACTGCCTGATCCACCTGCCCAAGCCGCCGGGGCCGATCGTGATCGACTCCAAGTTTCCGCTGGAGCCCTACGAGGCGCTTCGCCGGGCCCAGAACCAGCGAGAGGCCGACGAGGCAGCGCGTGCCCTGCGCACCGCGGTGCGCGGCCATATCAAGGCAATTTCCGAGCGCTACATCATCGACGGGGAAACTGCTGACGGGGCGCTCATGTTCCTGCCCTCCGAAGCCGTCTACGCGGAACTGCATGCCAACTTCCCCGAACTGGTCCGCGAAGGCTTCGCCGCACGGGTCTGGATCGTGTCGCCCACCACCTGCATGGCCACGCTGAATACCATGCGCGCGGTGCTGAAGGATGCGCGCATGCGCGAGCAGGCCGGCGCGATCCGCAAGCAGTTGGCGATGCTGCATCGGGACGTGGAGCTGGTGGTGGAACGCGTGGGCAAGCTGACCACCCATTTCGGGCAGGCTCGCAAGGATCTCGACGATATCAGCACGGCGGCCGAGCGCGCGGGCAAGCGGGCAACGCGGCTGGACAGCTTCGATTTCGAGGAACTGGGCGGCAAGGACGAGGCCGAGGTCGTACCCCTGCCCCGCCGATAGGCGGGAAAAATCTTGCCGAAGATTTTTCCCGGATTTTTCGAAAAAATCCGGCCCGCTCCTAGCGGGTGAAGCAATCGTTCAGAATTGCGGCCAAACCCTCTGCATCGGCTTCGGTGAACGCGTCGGGCTTGTCGCTGTCGATATCGAGCACCGCGATGATGTCGCCTTGGCTGTTCCGGACCGGAAGGACGAGCTCTGACCGGGTGGAGGAGGCGCAGGCGATATGGCCCGGAAAGGCATCCACATCGGGAACCAGCTGCACCTCTCCCGTTCGCGCGGCGGCCCCGCAGACGCCCCGGTCAAAGGGAATTTGCAGGCAGCCGTGGCCACCCTGGTAGGGGCCGATCTTGAGCAGCCCTGGCTCCGTGACGCGGTAGAATCCTGTCCAGTCGAACCGCTCATCCGCGTGATGCAGCTCGCACACGATGGTTGCCATGAGTGCGACCTCATCGGTTTCGCCGTTGGTCAGGGCCGCGATGGTCCGTGCGAGACTCGTGTAATCCAGGGACATGGAGGCTCCGTCAGCTGGGTTGGTGTTTCGCCGCCTTCGGCGACGACCCGCCGGGGGGCCAGCCCCCCGGACCCCCCGGGATACTTGGGGAACAATGAAGGGATCAGGGGCGCTCGATCGCGATGGCCGTGCCCTCGCCGCCTCCGATGCAGATCGCAGCGATGCCGCGTTTGAGGCCCCGCTTTTCAAGCGCATTGAGAAGCGTGACCATGATCCTTGTGCCCGAGGCCCCGATTGGGTGACCGAGCGCGCAGGCCCCGCCATTCACGTTCACCTTGTCATGCGGCAGGCCCATCTTGTGCATGAACGCCATCGGAACGACGGCAAAGGCTTCGTTGACCTCCCACAGGTCCACATCCTCCTTGGACCATCCAAGCCGCGCCAGCAGCTTTTCTGCGGCCGGCACGGGTGCCGTGGTAAACCAACCGGGTTCCTGCGCGTGGCTGGCGTGGCCCAGGATACGGGCCCGGATGGGCAGGCCCTTGGCCGTTGCCACGCTTTCGCGGGCCAGGACCAGGGCCGCCGCACCATCTGAGATCGAAGAGGAATTCGCCGGCGTCACCGTGCCATCCTTGCGGAAAGCCGGCTTGAGCTGGGGGATCTTCTCGGGGCGCGCCTTGGCGGGCTGTTCGTCCTCGGCCACAACTGTCCAGCCTTCGTGCGCGCCGGCGGTAACGGACCGGTCGCCATAGCGACCGCCGATCGACACCGGTGTCACTTCATCGGAGAATGCCCCGGATGCCTGCGCGTCGAGCGCGCGCGAGAGAGAGGCGAGCGCATAGCTGTCCTGGGCTTCGCGCGTGAACTGGAACGCTTCGGCACAATCCTCGGCGAAGGTGCCCATCAGGCGGCCCTTGTCATAGGCGTCTTCCAGCCCGTCAAGAAACATGTGGTCCACGGTGCGCCCGTGACCGATGCGGGCACCGCCCCGCATTTGCGGCAAGAGGTAGGGGGCCTCGGTCATGCTCTCCATTCCACCGGCCACCATCAGGTCGGTCTGGCCGAGCGCAAGCTGGTCATAGGCGATCATCGCCGCCTTCATGCCCGAGCCGCACATCTTGTTGAGCGTGGTCGCGGGCACGGACTGACCCAGACCGGCCTTGAAACCGGCCTGGCGCGCGGGAGCCTGGCCCTGGCCTGCCGGCAGAACGCAGCCCATCAGCAGTTCCTGCACATCGTCGGGGGATGCACCGGACTGCTCCAGGGCGGCCTTGATGGCCGCTCCGCCAAGATCGGAAGCCGAAACGCCAGCGAAACAGCCCTGGAACCCGCCCATGGGTGTGCGAGATGCCCCGCAGATGACCACCTGATCCATAGAATTCTCCCTTCTTTCGTCGCGCCCTTCGATACCGTTTGGAAAGGATTGCCGTCTAGGGTCATTTGCACTCAGGCAAAAAAGGAGAGCCCATGGATATCAGGTTGGAGGCTCGGGGTGAGGTGGCCCTTTTGCATGTGGTCCCTGACCGGATCGACGCCTCGGTTGCGATCCAGTTCAAGGATCGGTTCCGCGAATTGATCCGCGACTGGACCGGCCCGGTGGTGCTGGACCTGCAAAACGTGGTGTTCCTGGACAGCTCGGGCCTGGGGGCGGTGGTGGCCGCCCGCAAGTTGCTTGGCGAGGGACGCCAACTCGCCCTTTCGGGGCTAAGCCCCGCCGTGGACAAGGTGATGCGCCTGACCCGGATGAATGCTGTCTTTCCCATCCATGAGGATGTGGATGCAGCCCTCGCCGCGCACGGGGTCAAGCCCGCGGCATGAGGGGGCTGATGACCTCTACGCTTGGGGGCGGCTTTCTTCCGCCCGATCCTATCGGCTGGAGCTGTCAGCGCAGCTTCACGGCGCGGCCGGAGGTTGTCACCCGGGAACTGGTCGGGCTGAACCAGACACTGGTTCAACTGGGACTGCCCACCGGTCAGCTCTTTGCCCTGGAACTGGTGCTTGCCGAAGCCTTGAACAACGTGGTGGAGCATGCCTATCGAGACCAGGGGCACGGGCGGATCGAGATGGATATCGCCGTCTGGTTCAATTCCATTCACTGCACGTTGCGGGATTGGGGAGCGCCCATGCCAAATGGATGCCTGCCCCCTGCACGGCGGCACGCGCCGGACAAGCTGGATGTGCAGGCGCTTCCGGAAGGGGGATTCGGATGGGCCCTGATCCGCGACATGACCCGTGACCTGACCTATCGGCGCCAGGGTCGCATGAACCGGCTGAGCTTCGTGATTGACCTTGATATGGAAACAGTTCCTCCGCTGTGAGCCAACTGGTGCAGGATTTGATTAACCAGTCTCGAAAAAGCCCCAATCACTCCGTCACGCTGCCGGGAATCTCACGCAGAACGGTCGGGTAGCTGCAATGGCTTCCCTCGGCGCCGTGTCTAAAAGCCCCCACCCAGTGGCGCGGTGCCGAGGTACATTGCCCTTCCCCCAAACATTGGCCCCCTTGCCACCGCCCCGGTTTGCCCTACCGTAGCGCCGAAAGAACAAGAGGGATCAGGATGCGCGATTTTCATCTTCCAGGGCGCTCGGCAGTCTTTGCAGAAAATGGCATGTGCGCCACGTCCCATCCGCTGGCGGCCAAGGTGGCCCTGAACCTGCTGGAACAGGGTGGGAACGCGGTGGATGCCGCCATTGGCGCTGCTGTTCTGCTGGGGTTCTGCGAACCGCAGATGACCGGAATTGGCGGGGACTGCTTTGCCCTTATCAAGCGCCCCGAGAGCGACGACATCATCGGTCTGAACGGATCTGGCCGGGCACCGGCGGGCCTGTCGGCAGACACTTTGCGCGCGGATGGACACAGCGCCATGCCGCGGCAGCATGTTGCGGCCATCACCATTCCAGGTGCGGTCGATGCGTTCTGCCGCCTGCACGGCGATCACGGCAAGCTGGACCTGGGCCAGGTTCTGACCCCGGCCATCCGATACGCCGAGGACGGTGTTCCGATCGCGCCGCGCGTGGCTTTCGATGTTCTGGAAAGCGGTCCCAAGCTTCAGGGGGCCGCGAAAGATCACTTCCTGATCGGCGGACAGATTCCTGCCCTCGGCCAGGTATTCCGCGCCCCCGGCCAGGCGGAGGTTCTGCGCCGGATCGCAAAAGACGGGCGTAAGGCCTTCTACGAAGGGGAAATCGCGGCCGATATGCTGGCCTCTCTCCGGGCGCTTGGCGGGACCCATACCGAGGAAGATTTTGCCGCCACCGCCTGTGACTACGTCACGCCGCTGAAGAACCCCTACAAGGGGGCCGAACTGGTCGAACTGCCGCCCAATGGACAGGGCGCTACGGCGATGCTGCTGACCAATATCCTGTCCCATTTCGACCTGCCTGCGATGGACCCGTTCGGCGCAGATCGGCTGCATATCGAGGCAGAGGCCACCAAGCTGGCTTATGATGCGCGCAACAGGTTCATAGCGGATGCCGATCATTGCACGCGGCTTGCGCATATGCTGGCCCCTGAAACGGCGACCAGTCTGGCTGCATTGATTGATCCAAAACGGGCCATGGCCGACCCCAAACCGCTGACCGAAACGGTGCACCGTGAAACCATCTATATCACCGTGGTGGATCGCGACCGGATGGCGGTATCACTGATCTACTCGATCTTCGATGGATATGGGTCGGGACTGGCCAGCGACAGGTTTGGCATTCTCTTCCACAACCGCGGCGCGGGCTTCTCGCTGGAGCAGGGCCACCCGAACGAAGCCGGCGGCGGCAAGCGCCCCATGCACACGATCATCCCCGGCATGTTGCGAGAGGCTGATGGCTCGCTGATGCCCTTCGGTGTCATGGGCGGGGCCTACCAGGCGACGGGTCATGCCCGCTTCGTCACCAACACGGTGGATTTCGGGCTGCACCCGCAAGCCGCCATCGACGCC
>NZ_CAXREX010000132.1:0-9755 GCF_964229645.1 Nioella sp.
ACAGTCCTGCGCGCCGGGACCGGGGAAGATGACCGCCCAGGGCGCATCCGAGGGCCGCCCCCAGAGCTCGGCATTGACGAAATTCGCAAGCCGTCCGAAGAGCAGCCCCGGCGGCGTCGCCAGCGCCATAAGGTCACCCGCCTGCATCAGCGGGATCTTCTGACGCCACAGGTAGAGCCCGCCCGCGATCACCACGCCCAGGAAGCCGCCATGGAATGCCATGCCGCCCTGCCACAGCAGAAGGATCTCGGCCGGGTTCTGCAAGTAATAGGCAGGCTGGTAAAACAGCACATAGCCAAGACGACCGCCCGCGACGATGCCGATGATGATCCAGGTCATCAGCCCTTCGAGCTGTTCCCCGCTCATGGGAGCGTGGTCGCCCGGCCAGAGGCGCGCGCGCCGGATCGTGAGCAGCGCCATCCGCCAGCCCAGGAGGATGCCCGCGATATAGGCCAGCGCATACCAGCGCAGGGCGAAGTCGAACCCGCCCACCGAGATCGAGAAAAGCTCGGGCGAGAGGTTCGGGAAGGGGATCGCGGCAGGCAGCATCCGGGGCCTCTGGTCATGGGGTCGGGCCTTGGATGGCTGGCCCCTGCGGCGAAGTCAACCTTGATGCCGGGGCCGAGGAGGGCCATATGGGGGCCAGAGATCAGGAGGCCCGCCGATGCAGACCCGCAACAAGATCATGGAAGACATCTCGCAGCTGATGACCAACGCCATGGGCGTGGCCCAGGGCGCCAAGGACGAGGCGGAAACCGCCATGCGCTCGTTCATGGACCGCTGGCTGGCCGATCGCGATTTCGTCACCCGCGAGGAGTTCGATGCCGTGCGCGCCATGGCCCAGAAAGCCCGCGAGGAAAACGAAGCGCTCAAGGCGCGCATCGCGGCGCTGGAGGCGACTGCGCAGGAATGATGCGCGGTTCAAGGGGATCGACGCCTGCGGCGCCGATCCCGGAGGGCTGCGCCTCTGCCCCCGCTGGCGCGGGAGCCTCGGCACAGCCCCTGGGGGCCAGCCCCCAGACCCCCGGGATATTTTCGGAACAATGAAGGGATGGGGGATTTGCCCCGGTTGCCCGAGGGTCCGTTTGCCCGGTTTTCAAGGGAAAATAGGTTCTTTGTGAATAACTTGCCCTCGGGGCGAGATTCCTGTGGATAGCTCGTTGCAGGCCGGATTCGATCCTCGACTCCGCAAGTTTATCCTTTACAGCTTCCCTCATTGGCTCCACCATATCTGGTATGGGGTCGGGCCTGCCCCGGCGACCCATAGTCAGACACCCAGCTTCTAGTGGGTTGTTTTGGCCCTCGGCCAAGCGCTCGCGAAGCTGCCAACAAAAAGAGGCCTGGGCAATGTCGCTGAACGAGCAGTATATCGAGGTCGACGACCTCCACCCCATCGATATCGTCGAGACACTGGCGACCCATCACGAATGGGATTTCGACCGTGTTGCGGATGACCAAATCGCCATGGCGATCGAGGGACAATGGCGGACCTATTCCGTCACCCTCGCCTGGTCGGCCTATGACGAGACGCTGCGCATGATCTGCACCTTCGACATGGAGCCGCCGGAGGACAAGCTACCGGCGCTTTACGAAGTGCTGAACCTGACCAATGACAAGTGCTGGGCCGGGGCCTTCAGCTACTGGCACGCACAGCGGTTGATGGTCTATCGCTACGGGCTGATCCTGGCGGGTGAGCAGATGGCGAGCCCCGAGCAGATCGGCTGCATGGTCGAAGCGGCGGTGCTGGCCGCCGAGCGCTACTACCCGGCGTTCCAGCTGGCCTGCTGGTCGAACAAGAGCCCCGAAGAGGCGATGCAGGTCGCCATTGCAGAGAGCTACGGGCGCGCCTAACCTCGCCGGCGATGCATGGCAGGTGCCCTGCGGCCCACGGGCCGGGGTGCACCGCCGCAACCGCCGGGAGAGGACATGAATTTCAACGAGATCGAACGCCGCGGGCTGGTGATGCTGGGCTGTGGCAAGATGGGCCAGGCGATGCTGGAGGGCTGGCTTGCGGGCGGGTTGGCGCCCGGCTCCGTCTGGGTGCTGGACCCGCATCCCTCGGACTGGGTGCGCGCGCAGGGGCTGCATGTGAACGAGGGACTGCCCGACAGCCCCGCCGTGGCCATCGTCGCGGTGAAGCCGCAGTTCATGGCCGAGGCGCTGCCGCCGCTGCAACCGCTTGGCGGGGGGGCGACGCTGATCGTTTCGGTCGCCGCGGGCACGCCGATTGCCTATTTCGAATCGATCCTGGGGGCAGGCACCCGCGTGATCCGCGCGATGCCCAACACGCCCGCCGCCGTGGGCAAGGGGATCACCGCGATCATCGGCAACGGGGCCAGCGGGGTGGGTGATCTCGACATGGCAGAGGGGCTTCTGTCGGCCGTGGGGCAGGTGGTGCGCCTGGCACACGAGGACCAGATCGACGCGGTCACCGGCGTGTCGGGCTCGGGGCCTGCCTATGTCTTCTACATGATCGACGCGCTCGCCGCTGCCGCGCGGGCCGAGGGACTGCCCGAGGAGATGGCGATGCAACTGGCCAAGGCCACCGTGGCCGGCGCGGGCGCGCTGGCCGAGGCCGCGGCGGACAGCCCCGAACAGCTGCGCATCAACGTGACCAGCCCCAACGGCACCACCCAGGCCGGGCTGGAGGTGCTGATGGCGGAGGAGACCGGCCTGATGCCGCTGATGCGCGCCACCGTGGGGGCGGCCACCAACCGCTCGAAGGAGCTGAAGGGATGAGTGACGAGATCAGCTTCGACGATTTCCTCAAGGTCGATATCCGCGTGGGCGAGGTCGTCCGCGCCGAACCATTCCCCGAGGCGCGCAAGCCTGCGATCAAGCTTTGGGTCGATTTCGGCGGTGCGTTGGGGGTCAAGAAAAGCTCGGCCCAGATCACCGCGCATTACGACCCGGAAAGCCTGATCGGCAAGCAGGTGATGGCGGTGGTGAACTTCCCGCCTCGTCAGATCGGGCCGGTGATGTCGGAAATCCTGGTGCTCGGCCTGCCCGATGAGACGGGCGAAGTCGTGCTGATCGGCCCGGACCAGGCGGTGCCCAAAGGGGGGCGGATGCATTGAAACTGCTGATTTCCCGCCGCCTGCCCGAAACGGTCATGGCCGCCGCCGAGGCACGGTTCGACGTGACCTGTCGCACGACCACGCAGCCGATGACCCATGCGGACTGCGTGGCGGCGCTGGCGGACTATGACATCGTGCTGCCGACGCTTGGCGATGCGTTCCGGGCCGAGGCTTTCGCCGCCGTGCCTGCGCCGCGCTGTAGATTGCTGGCCAATTTCGGGGTGGGCTATAACCATATCAACGTGGCGGCCGCCCAGGCCGCTGGTGTCGCGGTGACCAACACGCCGGGCGCGGTGACCGATGCGACCGCGGATATCGCGATGACGCTCATCCTGATGACCGCGCGGCGCGCGGGAGAGGGCGAGCGGCTGGTGCGGGCCGGGCGCTGGCAGGGCTGGCACCCGGTGCAGATGCTGGGGCTCCACCTCACGGGCAAGACCGTCTGCGTGATCGGCATGGGGCGCATCGGCCAGGCCATTGCCCGGCGCTGCCATTTCGGGTTCGGCTGTCGGATCGTCTACGTGAACCGATCCCGAAAGGCGGTCGATTTCCCCGCCGAGCAGATGGGGATGGAGACCGCACTGGGTGTGGCGGACGTGGTCGTGCTGGCGACGCCGGGCGGGGCGGAGACGCATCACCTTGTGGAGGCGAAGGCCTTTGGCGCGATGCAGAGCCACGCGATTTTCGTGAATATCTCGCGCGGGGACGTCGTGGATGAGGCGGCCCTGATCGCGGCCCTTCAGGCCGGTAGCATCGCGGGGGCGGGGCTCGATGTCTACGAGTTCGAACCTGAGGTGCCGGAGGCGCTGCGCGCGATGGAAAACGTGACGCTGCTGCCGCATCTGGGCACGGCGGCGCTGGAGGTGCGCGAGGATATGGGGCGGATGGCGCTGGACAACGCGATCGCCCATGCCGAGGGGCGGGCCCTTCCCAACCCGGTCTGAGCGCTCATGACGGGTTTCGCCGCCTTCGGCGTCGACCCGTGCGAGGGGCGCTGCCCCTCGCGCTCCCCGAGGTATTTTCACAAGGAGAAGGGCAGAAGGCGTGCCGATCTGGCCTCCGGGGGGACCCCTGGGGCTGACTTTCCGCTCTTGAAGGGAAGGGCAGGGAGCCCAGGCTATCCTGCACAAAGGGGGGGCGGCGCCGCCCGTTGGGGCATGCGCGGCGAGAGGGTCTGGCGAAGCTTCTGGCGCCTTGCCCGGCGGGCCCCTTTTCGTGAGGCAGTCATCGGGTCGGCGGACCGGGCCACGCTTGGAGAATCGGTTAACCGGCGTTCAGGGTGGCAGTCCGGGGTTAAGATCGGGTTAGCGGCCGCCAATTCCCAAGGCTTGCGCCTTCGCATCGTTGACGGTGCGCCTAGTGATCCCCCACCGCTTCGCGCCAATGCACCCGGCACAGCGAGACGTAGCGATCATTGCCGCCGACCTCGATCTGGGCCCCCTCGCGCAGGGCCTTGCCGTCCGCGCCCACGCGGATCACCATCGTGGCCTTCTTTCCGCAATGGCAGATCGTGCGGACCTCTCGCATTTCGTCGGCCAGCGCCAGGAGCGCCGCCGAGCCGGGAAAAAGCTCGCCCTGGAAATCGACCCGCAGACCGTAGCACATGATCGGCACGCCGAGATCGTCGACGGCGCGCGCCAGCTGCCAGACCTGGTCCTTGGTCATCCACTGGGCCTCGTCCACCAGAACGCAGGCGCAGGGGCCCTCGGCCAGGCGGGCCGCGATCTTGGCGAAGAGATCGTCGGTCTGGGTATAGGTGTCGGCCTCGGCCGAAATACCGATGCGGCTGCCGATCTGGCCCTTGCCGGCGCGGTCGTCGAAATTCGCGGTCAGCAGGTAGGTCTGCATGCCGCGCTCGATATAGTTGTACGAAGCTTGCAGCAGCAGGGTCGATTTCCCTGCGTTCATGGTCGAGTAGTTGAAGTAAAGCTTGGCCATGAGAAGGATTTGCCCCAAGCGGCCCGGCGGTGCAAGACTGACCGTGGAAGGAGCCCGCATCGCATGTCCAACGCGCCTGTCTTCGAGATCGACCCCAAGGCCTTCTGGGCTGACCCCTACCCGGCGCTGAAACGGATGCGGGCCGAGGCGCCGATTGCCTATGTGCCGCAACTGGGCGCAACTCTGATCACCCGGCGCGACGACATCTTCACACAGGAAAAGCGGATCGACGTGTTTTCCTCGGACCAGCCCGAGGGGCTGATGACCGTTCTGATGGGCCAGAACATGATGCGCAAGGACGGGGCGGATCACGCGGCTGAACGCAAGGCGGTCTTCCCCACGGTCTCGCCCAAAACGGTGCGCGATGTCTGGACGGCGCAGTTCCGGGCGCGCACGGCTGAGGTGCTGGACCGGATCGCGTCGCATGGCAGGTGCGACCTGGTAAAGGACTTCGCGCTGCCGGTCTCGGGCGAGGCGTTGAAGGCGATGACCGGGCTTACCAACATGAGCTACGCGGAAATGGACCGCGTGAGCCAAGGCATGATCGACGGCTGTGCGAACTATGCGGGCGACCCGGAAGTCGAAGCCAATTGCCATGACTGCACCGGCTCGATCGACCGGCACATTGACGACCGGATGCCGCAACTCCGGGAAACCCCGGACCACTCGCTGCTTTCCGTGCAGATGCAGGCGGGGCTGTCCGACGCGCAGATCCGGGCCAATGTGAAGCTGGCCATTTCCGGCGGCCAGAACGAGCCGCGCGACGCCATCGCCGGGGCGGCCTGGGCGCTGCTCACCCATCCCGAGCAGCTGGCGATGGTCCTTGCGGGCGAGGCCAGCTGGATGCAGGCCTTCGAGGAATACGCGCGCTGGATCAGCCCGATCGGTATGTCCCCGCGCCGCGTGGCCCGGCGAGACACGGTCAATGGCGTGACCTTCGAGCCCGAGGATCGGGTCTTCCTCATGTTCGGATCGGGCAATCGCGACGAGAGCGTTTTCGCCCGGCCCGATAAGTTCGATATCACTCAGGACGCAAGCGCCTCGATCGCTTTTGGCGCGGGTCCCCATTTCTGCGCCGGGGCCTGGGCCTCGCGCGCGTTGATCGCCGATGTGGCGCTGCCGATGCTTTTTGAGCGCTTTGCGGGCCTTCGCCTGTCACCTCCCGAAGCGGCGCGTTTCGGGGGGTGGGCGTTCCGGGGACCGCTGTCCGTGCCGGTTGGGCTTGGCTGAAAGCCCTTGTTTTATTCGCCCTTGAACTTTGGTTGATGGATCTACTTTTAACCGAAGCTATCAACTTTGTGTGACTTGGCTTAGCCAAGGCTTGCCTCAAGCAGAGTGTCGTTTTCATCCTCCCGGCGACAGGGAATTTCTTAAGGGGATATTCATGGTGGTTTTGTCCGGTCGCTGCCTGTGCGGCGATGTTCGATGGACAGCGTCAGGCTCCATGAAGTGGAAGGCTTGCTGTCATTGCGAAAGCTGCCGCCGGGCGACCTCGGCACCGTTTGTGCCACTCTTTGGTATCGACAATGACAAGCTGCAATGGGACGGGCCGGTCGCCGTGTTCCACTCCTCCGAAAACGTCGAGAGGGGGCACTGCCGGAATTGTGGTACGGCGCTTTTCTATCGCAACGATCTGCGCTGGCCGAACGAAACCCACATTCCCGCCGTGACCCTGGACGATCCCTCCACTTACGAACCAAAGGCGCATGTCTATTACGAAGAGCGGCTGCCCTGGCTGGAACTGCGCGACGGGCTGCCCAAGTTCATCGGTACCGGCGATGACGGCAAGCGCCCGCTGACCGATGACGAGGCGCACGCGCCCGAGCGCAAGGCGGGCTAGCCCTGCGGGCAAACGGGCTCGGTTGACAGAAAACGCTGGCGGGATGGCCCGGTTTGCGGCAGCCTTCGGGGCACGAACCGAAAGGACCCGACCATGGCCCAGAGCGCTGCTGTTGCCGCCCATCCCAACATGTCTCATTGGCAGGAACGCGTGGACCTTGCCGCCGCTTTCCGCTGGACGGAGCGGCTGAACTTTCACGAGGCCGTCGCCAACCATTTCAGCCTCGCGGTGAACGAGGATGGCACGCGCTTCCTGATGAACCCCAACCAGGTGCATTTCCGGCGGATCAAGGCCTCGGACCTGCTGCTTCTGGATGCCAATGACCCCGACACGCTGGACATGCCCGGCGCGCCCGACCCAACGGCCTGGGGCCTGCACGGGGCGATCCATCGCCGCTGCCCACATCATCGCTGCGCGATGCATGTGCATTCGATCCATGCCACGGTTCTGGCCAGCCTTGCCGACAGCACCCTGCCGCCCATCGACCAGAACACCGCAACCTTCTTCAACCGCTACGTGGTGGACGAACATTTCGGCGGGCTGGCCTTCGAGGACGAGGGCGAACGCTGCGCGGCCGCGCTGCAAGACCCGAAGAAGAAGGTCATGATCATGGGCAATCACGGCGTCATGGTCCTTGGCGACAGCGTCGCCGATACTTTCAACCGGCTCTTCTATTTCGAACGCGCGGCAGAAACCTATATTCGTGCGCTTCAGACGGGCCGCCCGCTTCGGGTGCTCTCCGACGAGATCGCGGAAAAGACCGCGCGCGAGATCGAGACTTATCCGGGCCAGGCCGAACGGCACATGGCGGAACTGAAGGCCATCCTCGAGGACGAAGGCTCGAATTACGCGAGCTGAGCCTGCCGCATCAGTCAGGAGACATGAGCCCATGAGCGACACCGGCGACATGGAGGGGATGAGCCGTGAGTGGAACTACCACCCGGACCTGCCCCTGCACGACCCCTCGATCTTCCGCTGGCCGCCCGATCCGGGCTTTCTGGCGCGATGGTTTGCGCGCAATTGGCTGACCCTGTCGGAACGGGTGATGATGGTCATCGTCTCGGTGGCGTTGTGGTATTGGGCCTATCCGTCGCTCGATCGCGCGCAGGAGTTTGCCCTTGGCTGGATCGCGCAGGTCTGGGCGGTGAATTTCGCCATCATCTTCCTGACTGCGGGCGGGCTGCACTGGTTCTTCTACATGCGCAAGGGGCAGGGCAAGCGGCTGAAATTCGACCACCGCGATCAGGCGAAGGGCAATGCGCTGTGGAATTTCCGCAACCAGGTGCATGACAACATGTTCTGGTCGCTTGGGTCCGGCGTATTGCAGCTGACCGGGTTTCAGGTGGTGGTCATGTGGATGATGGCCAATGGCTATGCGCCGGTGATCAGCTTTGCGGACAACCCCATCTGGTTCGTGCTGGCGCTGATCCTGCTGCCGATCTGGTCGGCCTTCCATTTCTACTGGGTGCATCGGCTGCTGCATGTGCCGGTGCTCTATCGCTACGTCCATTCGCTGCATCACCGAAACGTCAATATCGGCCCATGGTCGGGGTTTTCCATGCACCCGGTGGAGCATTTTCTCTACCTGACCACGCTGCTCATTCACTGCGTGGTGCCGAGCCATCCCATCCACCTCATCTTCCACGTGGTCTATCAGGGGCCGGGGGCTGCGATGACGCATACCGGGTACGAGGACCTGCTGATCCGCGACAAGCGTCGGTTGGCGCTGGGGACCTTCTATCACCAACTGCACCACCGCTATTACGAGTGCAATTACGGCAATCAGGAAATGCCATGGGACCGCTGGTTCGGCACCTTCCATGACGGAAGCGCCGAGGGCACGGCAGAAACACGGGCGCGCAAGAAAAGGATGCACGCGAGGTGAACTGCCTCTTCCTGATGGTCGATGAAATGGCGTGGTGGGCCTTGGGGTCCGCCTCGTCACTTGGTGCAAAGACGCCGATTATCGACGCGCTCGCCGCCCGCGGGATGGTCTTCGACGCGGCCTATACGCCCTCGCCCATCTGCGTGCCTGCGCGCGCCGCCATTGCCACGGGGCGGGACGTGCACGAGACCGGCTACTGGTCCTCGGCAGAGCCCTACGACGGTGCGGTGCCGTCCTGGGGGCACCGGCTGCGCGCGGGCGGGGTAGAGGTCGTGTCCATCGGCAAGCTCCATTACAGGGGTGAACGCGACGACACCGGGTTCGACCAGCAGATCCGGCCGCTCCATGTGCACGAGGGCAAGGGCTGGCTGCTTGGCCTCCTCCGCCGCCCGGTGCCGCGCTATGATGCAACCGCCGGGCTGGCCGAGGAACTTGGGGAAGGCTGGACCGACTACACGCGCTACGATGAGCAGGTGGGCGAAGCCGCCTGCGCGTGGCTGGAGGATCCCGCGCGGCACGCGCGGCCCTGGGCGGCCTTCGTGTCCTTTCTCAGCCCGCATTACCCGCTGATCGCGCCGGGGGAATTCCTGTCGCTCTACGATCCAGCCGATTACATACGCCCGGCGGACCCCGTCCCCGACCACCCGATCCTGCGAGAGATTGCCGGGTTCTTCGCCCATGACCGTCATTTCACGGATGAGACTCGGGGGCTGGCCCATGCGGCCTATCGCGCCCTGTGCAGCTTCGTGGACGATCAGGTTGGCAGGGTTCTGGCGGCGCTGGAGGTGAGCGGGCAGGCGGAGGACACGCTGGTCATCTTCACCTCGGACCATGGCGACATGATGGGGGAAAAGGGCTTCTGGACCAAATCGGTGATGTATGACGGCGCGACCCGCGTGCCGCTTGTGCTGGCGGGGCCGGGGGTGGCGCCGGGGCGCAGGACAGACCCAGTGAGCCTGATCGATATCGCGCCGACGCTGTCCGAGGTCATGGGGCAGGGGGGCGAGGGTTTCTC
>NZ_CAXREX010000133.1:0-6006 GCF_964229645.1 Nioella sp.
TCGGCAAAGACCGTGGGGCGCACGAAGTAGCCCTTGTTGAAACCTTCCGGCCGACCGAGGCCGCCAGCCACCAGCCGGGCACCTTCCTCGATCCCCTTGGCGATCAGGCCCTGGATCTTGTCGAACTGCATCTGGCTGACAACCGGGCCGATGTGACGCCCGGACTCGCTGGCCAGCCCGACCGTGGTGGCCTCTGCCGTTGCGGCGGCGATTTCCACGGCCTGGTCGTAGATCTCGCGCTGAACCAGCATCCGGGTCGGCGCGTTGCAGGACTGGCCAGAGTTGTTGAAACAGTGGATCGCGCCCCGCTTCACGGCCTTTTCATCGGCGTCGGCGAAGATGATATTCGCGCCCTTGCCGCCAAGTTCCAGGTGCACGGGCTTGAGCGTATCGGCGGCATTCTTCGAAATCGCGATGCCCGCGCGGGTGGACCCGGTAAAGCTGATCGCGTCAATGCCGGGATGCGCGGTCATGGCAGAGCCCACACCCGCGCCGTCACCGTTGATCATGTTGAAGACGCCCGCGGGCACGCCCGCCTCGTCCAGGATCTCGGCCCAGACCAGCGACGACAGCGGCGCGATCTCGGAAGGTTTCAGGATCATGGTGCAGCCGGTGGCCAGCGCCGGGATCACCTTCAGCGTCACCTGGTTCATCGGCCAGTTCCACGGCGTGATCATGCCCACGACGCCAACACCTTCGTAGATGATCCGGTCATTGGGGGCATGCGGCCCGAGCGGGCGTTCGAACTCGAAATCTTCCAGCGCCTTGATGAAGTTCGAGATATGCCATGTGCCCGCACCCACCTGTGACGACCGGGCCATGTCGATCGGCGCGCCCATCTCGGTCGAGATCGCCTGCGCCATATCCTCGCCCCGTGCCTTGTAGACCTCCAGAACCTTGCGGATCAGGGCAAGGCGCTCGTCCTTGGTCGTGTGGGCAAAGCTCTCGAACGCCGTGCGCGCGGCGGCGGCGGCAGCGTCCACATCGGCTTGGGACCCAAGCGAAATCGTGGCGCAGACCTCTTCGGTCGAGGGGTTGATGACGTCGAAGTCATTGGGCTGGCTCGGGGCCACCCACTGACCATTGATGTAGAAATCGGTGCTCTTGGGCATGCTGTTCACTCCCTTGTTCGGCGCGGAGCCTGTCACCCCGCGCCGGGAAGAACAAGGGGACAGCGTTCGTGACGTGACGGCCCCGTGAAACCCGCTGTTCGCGCCGGGGCCGCTGCGTCGGAATGTCCTTCCTTTTCAGCATCAATAAACCTGGGTCCCCATGTAATTCCGCAGTTTGATTTCCTAGCTATTGGGCAACGCAAACTCACCAGATCGAAGGAGTCGGCCATGGGCCTCCGCATCAATGACACCATTCCCAATCTGACCGTGGAAACCGACCAGGGCACCTTCGCCCTGCATGACTGGATCGGCGATAGCTGGGCCGTGCTGTTCAGCCATCCCAAGGACTTCACCCCCGTCTGCACCACCGAGTTCGGCGCCGTGGCGCAACTGGCGGACGAATGGGAAAAGCGCGGCACCAAGGTGCTGGGCATCTCGGTCGACAGCGTGGAAGAGCATGTCGGCTGGAAGAAGGACATCGAGGCCGTGGGCGGCGCCAAGGCGGGCTTCCCGATCGTTGCCGACAAGGGGCTGGAACTGTCGAAGGCCTTCGACATGCTGCAGGCTGACTACTACCTGGCCGACAATCCGACACCGGCCGACAGCCAGACCGTGCGCACCGTTTTCATCATCGACCCGTCGAAGAAACTGCGCCTGTCGATGACCTACCCGATGAATGTCGGCCGCAACTTCGCCGAAGTGCTGCGCGCGCTGGACGGGCTTCAGACCGCCGACCGCGAAACCGTCGCCACGCCCGCGAACTGGACGCCGGGCGGGGATGTCGTGGTGCCCCTTTCGGTCAGCGACGAAGACGCCATCGCCAAGTATGGCTCGATCGACAAGAAGCTGCCCTACCTGCGCATGGCCAAGCTTCCGGGCTGATCCCAGCCCCCGGAACGACAGAAAGCCCCCGGTTGATCGCCGGGGGCTTTTTCATGGCTGCCTGCCCGTCAAACCGGATGCAGGGTCACCCGCGTGCCCAGTTCGACCATGTCGTAAAGCTGGATCACGTGATCGTTCACCATGCGGATGCAGCCCGATGATGCGGACAGCCCGATCGACCAGGGTTGGGGCGTTCCGTGGATGCGCAGAAGCGAATCACCGTAGCCGGTGTAGAGGTAGAGCGCGCGTGCCCCGAGAGGGTTGTCCGGCCCCCCCTCCATGCCGCCCGCGAACGCGGCATAAAGGTGCGGCTCGCGCGCGATCATGGCCGGCGTCGGCGTCCAACTGGGCCATTCTTCCTTGTGACCGACGCGGAAATTGCCCGCGGCTTGGCGCCCCTCGCGCCCCACGGCGACACCAAACCGGAGCGCCGTATCGTTTTCCTGCACAAGATATAGAAAGTGCGCGCCCATATCGACGTGCAGCGTTCCGGGCGTGAAACCGGGATTGATATCGACCACATGGGGGTGGAAGCGGCTTGGCAATGTCCAGCCTTCCTGTGCCCCGGCGATGGTCGGCGTCAGGGCCAGCGCGGCCCCGGTGGAAATGAAATGACGGCGGGTCAGCACGCGGAACCCCTCCCTTAAATCGGCAATTTCTGTCACCGGAAGAGTTTGAACGATCCGCCCCAAACGGGGCAAGCCTTTGTTTGGAAACGGTTCCGTGAACAGGTGGGCAATCTGCGCCCGGGCTGAAACGAAACGGCCCCGGGCGCAGTGCCCGGGGCCGTAGCTGTCACGCGAAGGAGGGGCGGATTATTCCGCGTCGTCCTTCTTGAGCTCTTCGCCAGTTTCCTGGTCGACCATCTTCATCGCCAGGCGCACCTTGCCGCGATCATCGAAGCCCAGAAGCTTGACGAACACTTCCTGGCCTTCCTTCAGAACGTCCGAAGGATGGTTCAGGCGGCGGTTCTCGATCTGGGACACGTGCACCAGACCGTCGCGCTTGCCGAAGAAGTTCACGAAGGCGCCGAAATCGACGATCTTCACGACCTTGCCCTTGTAGACCTGGCCCTCTTCCGGCTCTGCCACGATCGCATGGATCATGTCATAGGCCTTCTGGATGGCTTCGCCGTTGGGCGATGCGATCTTGATGATGCCGTCGTCGTTGATGTCGACCTTGGCGCCCGACACTTCCACGATCTCACGGATGACCTTGCCGCCCGAGCCGATCACTTCACGGATCTTGTCGGTCGGGATCTGCATGGTCTCGATACGCGGTGCGTGGATCGAGAACTCGCCCGCCTCGGTCAGGGCCTTGGCCATTTCACCGAGGATGTGCAGACGACCGGCCTTGGCCTGGGCCAGGGCCTTCTCCATGATCTCGGGGGTGATCCCCGCAACCTTGATGTCCATCTGCAGCGAGGTGATGCCGTTCTCGGTGCCCGCGACCTTGAAGTCCATGTCGCCGAGGTGATCCTCGTCGCCCAGGATGTCGGTCAGGATCCCGAAGGAACCGTCATCTTCCAGCACCAGGCCCATGGCCACACCGGCCACAGGGGCCTTCAGCGGCACGCCGGCATCCATCATCGACAAGGAGCCGCCGCAGACGGACGCCATCGAGGAAGAGCCGTTCGACTCGGTGATCTCCGACACGACGCGGATCGTGTAGGGGAAGTCGGTGGCGGCGGGCAGCACGGCCTGAAGCGCGCGCCAGGCCAGCTTGCCATGACCGATTTCACGGCGACCCGGAGGGCCAACGCGACCGGCTTCACCGACCGAGTAGGGCGGGAAGTTGTAGTGCAGCAGGAAGTTCGAGCGGAAGTTGCCATGCAGCGCGTCGATGATCTGTTCGTCATCGCCGGTGCCGAGCGTGGTCACCACCAGGCCTTGCGTTTCACCACGGGTGAACAGCGCCGAGCCGTGGGTCCGCGGCAGCAGGCCGGTTTCACAAACGATCGGGCGCACCTGGTCGAGCGCGCGGCCGTCGATGCGGCGGCCGTTCTTGACCACGTCCGACCGCAGAACGGTCGATTCTAGCTTCTTCAGAGCAGAGCCGAGATTTGCGTCTTCCAGCTGCTCTTCGGTCAGGCCGGCCTTGATCTCTTCCTTGACGGCGGCAACGGCAGCAACCCGCTCCTGCTTGTCAGAGATCGCGTAGGCAGCACGCATCTTGTCTTCGCCCGCGGCCTTCACGACCTCGTAAAGCTCCGAGTAGTCCGGCGCGGCGAACTCGAACGGCTCCTTGGCGGCTTCCTCGGCCAGCGAGATGATCAGGTCGATCACCGGCTGGATCTGCTCATGAGCGAAGGTCACCGCGCCCAGCATTTCCGCTTAGGTAAGCTCGTAGGCTTCCGATTCCACCATCATCACGGCGTTCTTGGTGCCCGCGACAACCAGGTCCAGACGCTGGTCGGGGTTGTTGCGCCGGTCCTGCATGTCGTCGACGGTCGGGTTCAGGATGAATTCACCATCCTCGAAACCGACGCGGCAGCCCGCGATCGGGCCCATGAAGGGTGCGCCCGAGATGGTCAGCGCGGCCGACGCGGCGATCATCGCCACGATGTCGGGGTCGTTGACCAGGTCGTGGCTCAGCACGGTGCACATAACGAGGACTTCGTTCTTGAAGCCCGGCACGAACAGCGGACGGATCGGACGGTCGATCAGGCGCGCGGTCAGCGTTTCCTTCTCGGTCGGACGCGCCTCGCGCTTGAAGAAGCCACCCGGCACCTTGCCGGCGGCGTAGTATTTTTCCTGGTAGTGCACGGTCAGCGGGAAGAAGTCCTGACCGGGCTTGGGTTCCTTGGCGAAGGTCACGTTTGCCATGACCGAGGTTTCGCCCAGGGTGGCGATGACAGAGCCATCTGCCTGGCGGGCAACCTTGCCCGTTTCCAGTGTGAGCGTTTCTTCGCCCCACTGCATGCTTTTCTTCGAAATGTTGAACATCATCGTATCCTAGCTGGAGGCACTCCCGGGCCCTCCCGGGTCCTCCGTTTCCGTGGCGGCCCCAGTGCCGCCGACCCCAATCCTATCCATGCGCCCGGGGTCAAAGGCATCACGTCTCAGATGACGCGGGGCAATACACGGTATTTCCCCGGTTTGAAAGCAATCTCTTTCGCAGCCGCTTGACCGGGACGAGCAGGGCGGGCACAGCGACGGGACGATCCAACGCAGCCCAAGGAGAAGAGATGACCGAGCGCACCCGCATCCTTCTGCTGCACACGGGCGGCACCATCGGCATGGTGCCCACGACACGCGGCCTGACGCCCGGCGCGGGCGTGGTCGAAGCGGCGATCGGCACGCTTGGCAAGGACCGCGGCGATGATCTTTCCGTCGATATCGTCCGCCTCGATCCCCTCATCGACAGCGCCAACGCCACGCCCGCCGACTGGAACCGCCTTGCCGGTGAAATCGTGGCGCGCGCCGGGGGCTGTGACGCGATCCTGATCACCCACGGCACCGATACGCTGGCCTTCACCTCATCGGCACTGACCATGGCGCTGGAGGGGCTGGACAAACCGGTGATCCTGACAGGCTCGATGATCCCGCTCGGCCAGCAGGGCAGCGACGGATGGGACAACCTGCGCGATGCCCTTGCCGCCACGCAATCCGCTGAACCCGGCGTCTGGATCCAGTTTGCAGGCAAGCTTCTGCGCGGCCCACGGGCGCGCAAGATCCATTCCAGCGCGCCGGATGCCTTCGCCGCCATGCTGTCTGACCGCCCGCCGCGCCGCGAGGGCGCGGTGCTGCGGCAACACCTCTTCGAAAAGACCCGGATCGCCGTTGTGCCCGTAGCCCCGGGCTGTGACATGCGGGTGGTCAGCTTCGCGATGGAGCACAGCGACGGGGTGATCCTGCGCTGCTATGGCAGTGGCACGGTTCCCGACGATCCCGTTTTGGAGGCCGGGCTCGTCCGAGCGGCGGATCGTGGCATTCCGGTGGTTGCGGTCAGCGAAACCCTGGCAGGCGGCACGGCGCTTGGCCATTACGCAGCGGGGGCGGTTCTGCTCGAT
>NZ_CAXREX010000134.1:0-11307 GCF_964229645.1 Nioella sp.
GTGCGCCGGGCAGGCCCTCTGCCGCGGCAAGGCCGGGCAGGGCGATCAGGGTGAGCGTGGCGAGAATGCGGTTCATCTGGATGTCCCTTTTCGATTAGGTTGTGCGGGTGACACGCATTGATTTGCGGGGTCCGTCGCGCCTTGGCTGCGGCATTTTGGTTGATTATGGCAATTGAGCCCGCTGGATGGGGGTGGGTGTTCGACAAGGGGTGCAGAATGGTTGAACTGGCCGGGATCGTAGGCTGCGTGGCCTTTGGGTGGCTGACGCTGTTCCAGGTGATGCTGGCCCTTGGGCTGCCCATCGGGCACCTGGCCTGGGGCGGAGCAGAACAAATCCTGCCTGCTCGCCTGCGGGTGGCGAGCGCGGTCTCCGCGCTGGTCTCTGCCCTGGCGCTCGTTGCGGTGGCCCAGGCCGGGGGGCTTCTGTCGCCGGTCTTGCCCGGGGGCTGGCTCGGCCCGATCCTGTGGGCGCTGTCAGGTCTCTTCGGATTGAGCGTCCTGGCCAATCTTTTCGGCGCGCGCGGGGCAGAGCGCCTGCACGGCGTGCCGCTGGCCCTGCTCTGCGCAGGGTCCTGCCTTGTCCTGGCCGTGGCCTGATCCTTCATTGTTCCAGAAAATATCCCGGGGGAGTCGCCGACAGGCGACGGGGGCAGCGCCCCCGCCCATTTTCCGCCGCGGAAAATGCTCCGCGATCCGCGTCGGATCGCGCGGGTCGATGCGCGCGACAGCGCGCAGCGAACACCCTCAGCGGCGCAGGAACCGGCCCAGGACGTCATCCATGGCCGAGCCATCCCCGTCGGCATCGAGCAGATCGTTCAGCATGCCAAGCCCGCCGCCGCCGCGCTGACCGCCGCCGCCCAGAAGCCCGCCGATCATCCCTGCCAGTCCGCCGCCCCGGGCCTCCTCTTGCGCCGCGTCGATCTGGTCGTCGGGCATCTGCCGCTGCAGTCCGCCCTGCGCCATGGCGGCGAGGGCTGGCAGGAACTGGCCCACGACGTCCCGGTCGATGCCGGAGCGCGCCGCCGCTTCGTCGGCGAGCCCCTCCGCTTCGCTCTGCCCGCCCAGAAGCGCCGACAGGAAGTCGCGCCCCTGCGCCTGGCCCGCCGCGCTGGCCGCGGCACCCGCGTCATCGAACAGCCCGGCCTGCCCTTCGCCCCTTAGCGAGCCCAGCACATCGTCAAGCCCGCCGGCCTCGGCGCGCTGACGCGCCGCCGAGCCGATGGCAGGAGCAAGGAGCGAGGTCAGGCTTTCGGCCTGGTCGGCATCCAGCCCCAGTTGCGAGGCCAGCTGCCCCAGCCCCTGGCCGCCTTGCGCCTGTTGGAGAAGCCTGAGAATCGACATGGAAAATTCCTCCCTGAAACCGGTAACCGGCTTCAAGGTCAGCACGTCCGCAGGCGGCGTGAAAGGGGAAATCCTATCGAAGGATCATTCGGCGGCTTTCGGCGCCAGCGCCGCGCTGAGCTCGTCATAGGAATCGAGCGCCTTGGCCGCGTACATCAGCGCCGGGCCGCCGCCCATCTGCACCGCCATGCCGAGCGCCTCGGCCAGTTCCTCGCGGCTGCCGCCGACGCTGATCAGCACTTCCACGTGGAAGTTCATGCAGGGCTCGCAGCCATCGGCCACGGCAATGGCCACGGCGATCAGTTCCTTGGTTTTCACATCGAGCGCGCCATCGGTCTTGACCGCGGCGCTGACCCCGGCGAAGGCCTTGGTCACCGTGGGGATTGCCTTGTTCAGCTTGCGAAGTTGCCCGCGCATGTCTTCGCGCTTGTCCATCCAGCTCATGTCCGTCCTCTCGATCTGGTTTCCAGACCGTCAGAGCAGAGCCGCGCGGCGCGTGCCTTGACCGGGATCAATTGGCTTTGACAATTACCATCAGGTTATTCGCGGGCATCTCGACGATCGTGGTGGACAGCGGGCGCAGGCAGGTGATCACCCAGGCCAGGTCCTTGTAGCCGATCGCCGGGTCCTGGGCGCGCAGGCTGGCATGGAAGGCGGCATCGCCGGGGCTGGTGGCCTCACCGTCGCGCAGGAAGGGGCCGTAGAGAAACCCGGTGCCGCCCGGTCCCAGGGCCTGCACGATCCCGGTCAGGACCGTCTCGGCCTCGGTGTCGGAGATGAGGTGCAGGAGGTTCACCAGCAGGATCATGTCGGCCGGTCCCTCGGCGGCGGCCCATCCTGCGCGCGCGGCATCGAGCGCACGGGGCGGCAAGAGGTTGTCCGGGCCCTCCGCCTGTCGCCAGGCCTCGATCGAGGCCAGCCGCTCGGGGTCGAGGTCGGTGGGTTGCCAGGCAAGGCCGGGAAAGGCGCGAGAGAAGTCGACCGCGTGTTCGCCGGTTCCCGCCGCCAGTTCCAGCGCCCGACCGCGCGCAGGCGCATGGGCGCGCAGCACGTCGAGGATCGGCCCGGCATTGCGCCCCGCCGATGGGGCCTGCATGCGCCTGTCCGCCCCGGGCGTGGGCGCGTCGGGAAGGGTGAGCTTGCGACTCATCCGAACCGGGCGGGGCTGAGCGCCGCGACGGTTGCGGGGTCGAGCTCGGGCGTGTGGCCCGCGACCACGTCGGCCAGAAGACGGCTGGCGGCGGGCGCGGTCTGGAACCCGTAGCCTCCCTGGCCCGCACACCAGATGAAATCGGGCTCGCGGATGTCACGGCCCAGGACCAGCGTGCGGTCGGGGGCGAAGGTCCGCAGGCCCGCCCAGGTGGTGTCCACGCGGGTCACTTCCTCGGTCACGAAGGGCTGGTAGCGGGCAATGCCCTCGGCCAGCACCATGTCATCGGCCCAGGCATCGTGGGGCTCCTCGACCGGGTCCTGTTCGGCGGGCGAGACGATCCACTTGCCCGCATCGGGCTTGGCATACCAGGTTTCGCCCGCGCCGATCAGCATCGGCCAGCCCGACGGGTCATGGCCGCCCGGCGCCGGCATGCGGGCCATCGAGCGGCGCAGCGGCGTGAAGCCGAGCGGTTGAACGCCCGCCATGCGGGCGACCCCGTCCACCCAGGCCCCGGCGGCGTTCACGATCTGGCGCGCGTTGTAGGTCTCGGCCCCGGCGCTGACGCGCCAGAGCGCGCCCTCGCGGGAAATCGCATCAACGCGCTGGCCGGTTTTAACCGCGCCGCCGTTGCCGCGCATTTCCTTTACGAAATTGCCGATCAGTAGGTCGGTATCGAGATCCCAGGCCTCGTCATGATGGGCGGCCCCGCGCAGGTGATCGCGGTTGAGCGCGGGCACCAGCGCCAGTGCCTCGTCGATGCTGATGGGGTGCAGCCCCATGTCCTCGACGTCCTGGGCCAGCGTCTTTTCCTCGCCCGGACCGGCCAGGAACATCAGCCCGCGCGGGCTGAGCACGCCACCGTTTTCGGTCATGTGATAGTCGCGCGAGGCAAGGTTGAGCGCGACGGTGGCGGGCAGGCCGTATTGTGCTTCGAACAGGGCCGCCGAGCGGCCGGAGGCATGATAGGCGAGGCTGGTTTCCGCCTCCAGCAGCAGGACCGAGCCCAGATGTGAGAGCCGTGCGCCCGCCGATGTGCCGGCGATGCCGCCGCCGATGATGAGGAAATCGTAGGTCATGGTGCCATGCGTGGCACGGACCGCAGGGCCGGGCAAGGGCGAAAGAAAAAGGCCCGCCATCGGCGGGCCTTTCCCTTTGTCTTGGTCGCGAGGATCAGTTCGGGATCTCGCCGGTGAGGCCTTCGACGTAGAAGTTCATCCCCAGAAGGGTGCCGTCATCGGAAGTCTCGCCTTCGGCCAGCCAGGCAGACCCGTCCTGGCGGTTCAGCGGGCCGGTGAAGGGGTGGTATTCACCCGAGGCGATCGAGGCCTGAAGGGCCTGTGCCGATGCGCGGACTTCGGCGGGGATGGCGTCGGTCATCTCGCCGATGCCCACCATGCCCGGTGCGATGCCGTCCCAGGTGTCGACGCTTTCCCAGGTACCGTCGATCACGGCCTGGGTGCGGGCGATGTAGTAGGGTGCCCAGTTGTCGATGATGGACGAAATCCGCGGGGCGGGGGCGAACTGGAACATGTCGGAAGCCTGGCCGAAGCCCAGGACACCGGCCTCGGCCATCACCGTCATCGGTGCGGTGGAGTCGGTGTGCTGCATGATCACGTCGGCCCCCTGGTCGATCAGCGCCTGTGCGGCTTCTGCTTCAACGGCCGGGTCGAACCAGGTGAAGGCCCAGACCACGCGGAATTCCACGTCGGGGTTGACCTGGCGGGCGTGGATGAAGGCCGAGTTGATGCCGCGGATCACTTCCGGGATCGGGTAGGACGCGATGTAGCCCACGATGTTGGACTCGGTCATGTGACCGGCGATGTGGCCCATCACGGCGCGGCCTTCATAGAAGCGTGCCGAGTAGGTGGACACGTTCGGATGGTCGCGGCGGTAACCGGTGGCGTGCTCGAACATGACGTTCGGGAAACGCTCGGCCACGGCATTGGTGGGGTCCATGTAGCCGAAGGAGGTGGTGAAGATCAGGTCGGCGCCGGACAGCGCCATCTGGGTCAGCACGCGTTCCGCGTCGGCCCCTTCGGGCACGTTTTCGACATAGGTGGTTTCGACAGCATCGCCGAAGGCTTCTTCCACGGCGAGACGGCCCTGGTCATGTTCATAGGTCCAGCCGAGGTCGCCGATCGAGCCGACGTAGACGAAGCCGACCTGGATCGGATCGTCCTGTGCAAGAGCGCCGCCGGCCAGGCCGAGCGTCATAGCGCCTGCGGTCAGAAGGGTGGTGAGAGTTTTCATTCTCCGTGTCTCCTTGTTGGTTGTTCGTTCATGTCAGTTTCGTATTCGAGGTCGGTCAGCGGTTCCTCGTCCTCTTCCAGAAGGGCCGCCGTGATCAGCCCTGCCGGAACGGCGATGACCCCCAGACCTACCAGCAGCACCAGACCGGTAAAGGCCCGGCCCGCCAGCGTCACCGGATAGACATCGCCATACCCCACCGTGGTCAATGTCGCCAGTGCCCACCATAGCGCAGCGGGGATCGAGCCGAAGGTCTGAGGTTGTGCCTCGTGCTCGAACAGGTAAATCCCGACCGCCGAAAGGTAGAGCACCACCAGGGCGATGAAGGTGAAGATCACAAGTTCCGCCCGATTCTTCTCGAAGGCGCGCGACAGCCGGTCCATCGCCCGGTTGGCGTGGAACAGCTTGATCAGCCGGATCAGGCGCAGAAGGCGCAGCGAACGGATCGACTGCGCGTCGGGCAGCAGGAACAGAAGCGCCGGGACGATCGACAGGACGTCGACCAGTCCCCAGAAACTGAAGGCATAGTGCAGGGGCCGTGGCGAGCAGATCAGCCGCAGGGCGTATTCCACCGTGAAGATGGCCAGCACCAGGTATTCGATCCAGCGCAGGGCGCGCCGCAGCTCGGCGGGCAGGGTTTGCACCGTCTCCAGCGAAATGGCGACGGCAGAGAGGATGATCAGCCCGTAGATCGTGAAGGCGACGGAACGCCCAAGCCGCGGATGCGTGCCATCCAGGGCGCTCAGGATCTCGTGGCGTTTCATGACCTCTCCTAGCCGGTTGCATGGAACACCTTGCCAAGAGCTGCGGGGGCATTCAACGCCGCTCGGTTCCTGTCCGACGACATGATGACCAGCACGATGATCGTGACCAGGTAGGGCGACATTGCGAGGATCTCGACCGGAACGTCAACGCCCGCCGCCTGAAGCCGCAGTTGCAGCGCGGTGATCCCGCCGAAGAGATAGGCGCCCAGAAGCGCCCGCCAGGGTTTCCAGCTGGCAAAGACCACCAGCGCCAGCGCGATCCAGCCCGCGCCCGCCGTCATGCCCTCGATCCAGTTCTGCACCCGGACGATCGACAGGAAGGCCCCGCCGAGCCCGGCCATCGCGCCGCCGAAGAGGATGGCCATGATGCGGATGCGGATGACCTTGTAGCCGAGCGCGTGCGCGGCATCGTGGTTTTCACCCACGGCCCGCAGGATCAGCCCCACGCGCGTATAGCCCAGCACATACCAGACCACCGCCACCATGATGACCGAGAGATAGGTCACAAGGCTGTGGCCGAAGAGGATCGGCCCAAGGACCGGGATCTCGGCCATGGCCGCGGGGAAGGGATCGGCCACGGCGGGCGGGGTGGAGCCGGGATAGCCCACGCCAAGCAGCGCCGACAGACCGAGCCCGAAAAGCGTCAGCGCAAGCCCGGTGGCCACCTGGTTGGACAGCAGCACCTGGGTCAGGAAGCCGAAGATCAGCGACAGGCCCATGGCCGACAGCATCCCGGCCAGGAAGCCGAGCGTCGGCGAGCCGGTATCGACCGCCACGACGAAGCCCATCACCGCGCCGGTGATCATCATGCCCTCGACGCCGAGATTCAGCACGCCTGCCTTTTCCACCACGAGCTCGCCGATGGCGGCCAGGAGAACGGGGGTCGAGACGGTGATCAGTGCAACGATCAGGGTGACTGGATCGATACCCATCAGGCGACCCCCTCTTTCTTCTTCTTGATACGAATGCGGAAGTTTGACAGCACGTCGAGCGCCAGCAGGAAGAACAGCAGCATCCCCTGGAAGGCCTGGATCGCGGGGGCAGGCACCTGGAGCATCAGCTGCGCCAGTTCGCCGCCGATATAGGTCAGGGCCATCAACAGCCCCGCCAGCAGGATGCCCACGGGGTGCAATCGTCCAAGGAAGGCCACGATGATCGCGGTAAAGCCGTAGCCCACGTTGAAGTCGATGCTGATCTGCCCGGCCGGCCCCGAGACCTCGAATAGCCCCGCAAGCCCGGCCAGAGCGCCCGAAATGCCCATGCACATCACGATCAGCCGGTTGGGGTTCACGCCCGCGAAGCGCGCCGCGCGCGGGGCCTGGCCTGCCAGCTTGATCTGGTACCCCAGGAGGTGACGGTTCATCAGGATATACGCGGCGATGACGGCGATGAAGGCGGTCAGAACCCCCATGTGCATGCCGGTGCCCGAAATGAGCTCGGGGTTGTTCATCGCCTCGATGCGGTTGAGTTGACGAGAGCCGGGAAAGCCCGAACCTTCGGGGTTGCGCAGGAAGCCGAGCGCGGCCGAGGCCAGGATCTTCTCGGCCACGTAGACCAGTAGCAGCGAGACCAGGATTTCATTGGTGCGGAAGCGGGTCTTGAGAATGGCCGGGATCATCGACCACGCCCATCCGCCAAGCGCCCCCGCGACGATCATGCCCGGGAAGACCAGCGGGTTTTCGGTCGGGTAGAAGGCCAGCCCGAAGGAGGCCCCTGCGATGGCGCCCATGATATACTGACCCTCGGCACCGATATTCCAGATCCCGGCACGGAAGCCGAGGCTGAGACCGATGGCGATCAGGATGAGTGGCCCGGCCTTCACCAGCAATTGCGGGCGCGAATAGCTTGCGAATTGGGCGTTGAAGAGTGGATCCCAGAAGATGATGCGGATCGCCTCGAACGGGTTCTTGCCAAGGGCCGCGAACATCAGCCCACCCGCGATCATCGTCAGCACCACGGCCAGAACCGGGGTCGACAGGGTCCATGCGCGCGAGGGCGTGGGACGTTTCTCAAGCATCAGCATGGATCGTCTCCTCGCTCGCTTCATGCATGTCATGGGCCCCGCCCAGCATCAGGCCGATGGTTTCCATCGTCAGGCCCTTGGTCGAGCGGACATTGGACAGGCGGCCTTCGTTGAGGGCTGCGAAATTGTCCGACACTTCCAGCAGTTCGTCGAGATCCTGGCTGATGACGATGACGCCCGCGCCCTTCTGGGCAAGGTCGAGGATCGCCTGCCGGATCGCCGCCGCCGCAGCGGCATCGACGCCCCAGGTGGGCTGGTTCACCACCAGAACCTTGGGATCTTGCAGGATTTCCCGCCCGATCACAAATTTCTGCAAGTTCCCGCCCGACAAGGCCCGCGCGGCGTTGTCAGGCCCGGGCGTGCGCACGTCGAAGGTTTCGATCACCTCTTCGGCGTAGCTGCGCGACGCGGACCAGTCGATGAAGCCGCGACGGTCCAGCCCCTTGCGCAGGCGCGCGGTGAGAAGCGCGTTTTCGACCAGGCTCATGTCCGGGGCCGCGGCGTGGCCGAGCCGTTCCTCGGGGCCGCACAGAAGGCCGAGCGCGCGGCGCTCGTTGGGGCCCTTGTCGCCGATCGGTTCGCGGTGAAGCGTCACGGTGCCCGCGGCGGTGGTCACTTCCCCAGAGAGGGCCGCCAGAAGCTCGTCCGGCCCGTTGCCGGCAACGCCGCCGATCCCCAGAACCTCGCCCGCGTGCAGTTCGATGCCGATATGGCGCAGGGGCGTGCCGAAAGGGGAGGCGGGTTCCACCGACAGGCCGGAGACCTTCAGAACGATCTCGCCATGATCCGCATTGTCGCGCGCCGGGGTGGCCAGCGACTTGCCGACCATCATCTCGGCCATTTCAGCCGCCGAGGTGCCGCGCGGATCGCAGCTGCCCACGACCTTGCCAAGACGCAGGATCGTGGCCCCGTCACAGAGCGTGCGGATCTCTTCCAGCTTGTGCGAGATGTAGAGGATCGACGTGCCCTCGTCGCGCAGCTTCTTGAGCGTGTGGAAAAGGATCTCGACCTCCTGCGGGGTCAGAACCGAGGTCGGTTCGTCCATGATCAACAGCTTGGGATCCTGCAAGAGACAGCGGATGATCTCGACCCGCTGGCGTTCCCCGGCCGAGAGGTCGCCCACCAGCCGGTAGGGATCGAGCGGCAGGCCATAGGCCTCGCTCACGTCACGGATGCGGCGCGCGAGGTCACGCGGCTTGGGGGGATTTTCCATCCCGAGCGCGATGTTTTCGGCCACGTTGAGCGCCTCGAAGAGCGAGAAGTGCTGGAACACCATCGCGACCCCCGCCGCGCGGGCCGCGCGCGGTTCGGGCGGGGTGAAGGCCGCGCCGTTCAGCGTCATGGACCCGGCATCGGGCCGCACGAGGCCGTAGATCATCTTGACCAGCGTGGACTTGCCGGCGCCGTTTTCGCCAAGGAGCGCGTGCACCTCGCCGGGGGGAATGTCGAAGGACACGTCGTCATTGGCGACCACGCCGGGATAGGCCTTGGTGATGCCCTTGATGGACAGGAGGGGTTGAACGCTCATTCTGCGCCTCCCGCCCTGCGGAAATCTCCGGTCATGATGTCGTCCCCCAGTTGGTCGTGATCTTGTTTTTCGGTCTCTTTCAATAGGCTGGCAGCCACCCCGACCGCAATGGCCTGCGGGTGTTTGCCAAGGTCCGGGTCCCCGATCGGGCAGGTGATGCGCGAAATCGAGGCGTCCCCGTGGCCAAGCTGCTGCAAGCGTTTGCGAAAGCGGGTCCATTTGGTGTCTGAGCCGATGAGCCCGCAGAAGGCAAAGCCATGTGCCAGCGCGGCGTGGCAAAGCGCCAGGTCGATCTCGTGGCTATAGGTCACGATGAGATGCCGCGCCCGGGGCGGGGCCAGTCGCAGGGCGGCGGCCATGTCGGGCGCGGGCAGGGCGGTGACGCCTGCCGGGATGTCGGACGGGAAGCGCTCGGCCGTGCTGTCGACCCAGGTGATGGAGAGGTCGGGCAGCGGGGCCAGCGTGGACACGATGGCGCGACCGACGTGACCCGCCCCCCAGACCCAGAGCGGCCGGCGCGCCGGGCGGATGGGTTCCACGAACCAGCCCTGCACCAGCCCCGCCCGGATCGGTTCCTCGCCCGCGCGGGCGGCCTTGAGACGGGCCCGCAGCCTGAGCGGCATGTCGGGCGACTGGCCGGGAAGCGGGCGGGCAAGAATGTGCTCGCCCGTGCCGGACAGGCGTGCCTCGTCCCAGATTTCAGTCAGAAGCTGCACCGCGCCGCCACAGCACTGGCCCAGGCCCGGCCCGAGCGGCACCGTGTCGAAGCGGTCGCCCGTGGCCAGCGCCGCGCGGGCGCGCGCAACCGCCTGGAATTCCAGCGCGCCGCCACCGATGGTGCCCGATTGCCCGTCTGCCCAGACCAACATGGAGGCTCCAGCTTCGCGCGGGACGGACCCGGCGGTTGCGGCCACCACGATGCGGGCCACCCTGGGGGCGTGGGCCAGGGCCGCACGCACGGAGGTCGGATCGAAGCTCATCCCCTGGCCCTCTTCACGGCGGCCAGAACGGCCTCGGCCGTCGCGGGGGCCTGCAGGTCGGGATAGTTGGGCCCGCAGGCGGCCACGGCCTCGGACAAGGCGGACCAGACGCTGATCCCGTGCATGAAGGGCGGCTCGCCCACGGCCTTGGACCGGTAGATCGTGTCCGCCGGGTTGGGCGCGTCCCAGAGCGTAACGTTGAAGACGCGGGGGCGGTCCGAACAGGCGGGGATCTTGTAGGTGGAGGGCGCGTGGGTGCGGAGCCGCCCCTTGCCGTCCCAGACCAGTTCCTCGGTCGTGAGCCATCCCGCGCCCTGCACGAAGCCGCCTTCGACCTGCCCGATATCGAGCGCCGGGTTCAGGCTGGCCCCGGCATCATGCAGGATATCCGTGCGCAGGATACGGTTCTCGCCCGTCAGCGTGTCGATCACCACCTCGGAACAGGCGGCACCTTGCGCGAAGTAGAAGAACGGCCGCCCGCGCCCGGCGATGCGGTCCCACTCGATGTCGGGGGTCTTGTAAAAGCCCGTGGCCGAGAGACTGACCCGGCCTGCATAGGCGCGCGCGGCGGCCTCTTCAAAGGGAATGGTTTCCTGCCCCACGTGGACCATGCCATCGGCAAACCGGACCTGCGCGGGCGTGGTCTGATACTGCTCGGCAAAGAAGTCGGCCATCCGGTTGCGGATCGTGTCGCAGGCCGCTTTCACCGCCATCCCGTTGAGGTCCGAGCCCGACGAGGCTGCGGTGGCCGACGTGTTGGGCACTTTGCCCGTGTCGGTCGCTGTGATCTTGACCCGGTCCAGCGGCACGCCGAAGCGGTCGGCGGCGACCTGTGCGACCTTCTGGAACAGGCCCTGGCCCATTTCCGTGCCGCCATGGTTCAGATGGATGGAGCCGTCATTGTAGACATGGACCAGCGCGCCTGCCTGGTTGAGATGGGTGAGCGTGAAGGAGATGCCGAATTTCACCGGCGTCAGCGCGATGCCGCGCTTCAGCACCGTCTGACTGGCGTTCCAGTCGGCAATCGCGGCGCGGCGGGCGTGGTAGTCGCAGGTCTCCGCCAGTTTCGCGGTCAGCCCGTTCAGGATGAAGTCCGTCACCGGCATGTGATAGGGCGTGGTCTGCTGACCCTGCTCCATCGGCTCGGGCGAATGCGCGCCGCCGAAGCGTTTCGCGCCGCCGGTGCCGGAGCTGATCTTGTGGGCGGTGCCTGCGCCCTTGGCCTCGACGCCCTTTTCGACATTCACACCCGCTTTGCCGCCCATCTCGGC
>NZ_CAXREX010000135.1:0-18609 GCF_964229645.1 Nioella sp.
GCGGCGGTTCACGCCCTTGAACTGGGCCAGCGCCTCGCGGATCTCGGCCGACTTCATGCCAAGGTGGCGCGCCACCGCGATGGCCGCCAGGGCGTTCGAGACATTGTGATCGCCCGGCATCGGCAGGGTGCAGCCCTCGATGACCTGGTCGTCATTGTTCAGCTGCACGTCGAAATGGGCGATGCCGTTTTCGTAATGCAGGTTGACCGCGCGCACATCGGCCTGCGCGTTGAAGCCGTAGGTCACAACCCGGCGGTCGGTGATCTTGCCGACAAGGCTCTGCACCTCGGGGTGATCGGTGCAGCAGACCACGAGCCCGTAGAAGGGGATGTTCGAGGCGAAATCGAGAAAGCCCTGCCGCAGCCGGTCGAAATCGCCCCAGTGCTCCATGTGCTCGGGGTCGATATTGGTGATGATGGCGATGGTCGCGGGCAGGCGGTTGAAGCTGCCGTCGCTTTCATCGGCTTCGACCACCATCCAGTCGCCCTGCCCCACCCGCGCGTTCGACCCGTAGGCATGGATGATGCCGCCGTTGATCACCGTGGGGTCGACCCCGCCCGCGTCCAGCAAGGTGGCCACCATCGTCGTGGTGGTGGTCTTGCCATGCGTCCCCGCGATGGCCACGTTCGAGCGCAGGCGCATCAGCTCGGCCAGCATCTCGGCCCGGCGCACGACGGGCAGGCCGCTGGCGCGCGCCGCGTCCAGTTCCGGGTTGCCCGGCTTGATCGCCGACGAGATCACCACGACCTCGGCATTCTCCAGGTTCTCGGCCTTCTGGCCGATGAAGACCTGCGCGCCGAGCGCTTCCAGGCGTTCGGTGATCTTCGAGGGCTTCAGGTCAGAGCCCTGCACCGCGTAGCCGTGGTTGAGCAGCACCTCGGCGATCCCCGACATGCCGATGCCGCCGATCCCGACGAAATGGATGGCCCCCAGTTGGGTGGGCAGCTTGGTGGCGGCGGCATTCATGGTCTGTCCTCGTCTGTTTCGGGCTGCGACCCGCAGGGTCGCCCTCCGGGGCCGGGCGCGGCCCTGCGGGCCGCGATCCTCCGGGTGGAGAGCACGGCACTACCCGGCATCGGCCAACTCCTCGACCAGGTCGACCAGCAGCCCGGTCGCATCGGGCATGCCAACCGACAGCGCGGCGCGCGCCATCTCGGCGGCGGCATCGGGCTGGCTCAGCACGGCGGCGATGGCCTCGGCCAGCGCCTCGGGGGTGAACTTGCGTTCGGGAATGCGGATAGCCCCGCCGGCTTCGACCAGCCCGCGCGCATTGGCGGTCTGGTGATCGGCGGTGGCGGCGGCATAGGGGACCAGGATCGCGGGCCGCCCGATGACCGAGATATCCGCGACCGAGGACGCGCCCGAGCGGCTGATGACCAGCTGCGCTTCGGACAGGCGCCGGGGAATGTCGCGAAAGAAGGGCTCCACCTCGCTTTGCACGCCGATCTCGTAATAAGCGGCAATGACCCGGTCCTGGTCCTCTGGCCGGGCCTGTTGGGCCACGCGCAGGTGACGGCGGATGTCCTCGGGCAGCAGCGCCACGGCAGCGGGCACCACGTCCGACAGGATGCGCGCGCCCTGGCTGCCGCCAAAAACCAGCAGGCTCATCGGGTAATCGCCCGGCGCGATATAGGCCGCGCCCGCCCGCTCCAGCACCGTGCCCCGCACCGGGTTCCCGGTATGCACGCCCTCGACACCGGCGGGCAGGCTGGTTGGCCATGTGCCGCAGGCGACCCGGTCGACCCGCGTGGCAAAGAGCCGGTTCACCCGCCCCAGAACCCCGTTCTGTTCGTGGATCATGCGCGGCCGACGCGTGATCCAGGCCGCCGCGAGGGCGGGGATCGAGGGGTAGCCCCCAAAGCCCACCACCACGGCGGGCCTGTCGCGCATCATGCCGATCGTCGCGGCCACGATCCCGCCCAGGATGCGGAACGGGGCCACCGCCCGGGCCAGAACGCCGCCGCGCGCGAAGGTGGCCGAGGCCACCTGCCGCACCTCGACCACGTGGGGAAAACCGCCCGCGTAGCGCGCCCCGCGCGCATCCGTCGACAGCCGCACCCGCCAGCCCTTTCGGATCATCGCCTCGGCCAGGGCCTGGGCGGGGAACATGTGCCCGCCGGTGCCGCCAGCCGCAATGACAAGAAGGGGGCCGTCCGCCATGAAATCACCTGTGCCGATGCAGAAGAATGTCGCCGATATCGCCCTGCGGCCGCGACCGCGTGAACGACAGCAGCATCCCTACCGCAATCCCCGTCGCGATCAAGGACGACCCGCCGTAAGAGACGAAAGGTAGCGTCATGCCCTTGGCCGGCAGCAGCCGCACCGCCACGCCCATGTTGATGATCGACTGAAGCGCGAAGAGCGCGGCAATCCCCGCCCCGGCCAGCCGGGTGAAGGGATCGCGTTCCTTCATCAGCCGGAAGAGCGCACGAAGGGCCACCGTGGCGAACAGCCCGATGATGACCAGCACCAGCACCAGCCCGTATTCCTCGGCCGCGACCGCGATGATGAAATCCGTATGCGCATCGGGCAGCGTCCACTTGACCGAACCCTCGCCAAGCCCGGTGCCAAAGATGCCCCCCTCGCGGATCGCGTTCGCCGCATAGGCCAGCTGCGTGTTGGGATCGACCTCGGCCGACAGGAACCCGTCGATGCGCCGGGCCACGTGCTCGGAATTCGAATAGGCGAAGACACCGCCCACGCAGACCAGCGCGGCCACGCCGCCCAGGATCCAGATCGGCGCGCCGGCCACGAAATAGATCACCGACCAGGCAAAGAGGATCAGCGCCCCCTGCCCGTAATCGGGCTGCATCACCAGGAACCCCACGATGACCAGCATCACCAGCAGCGACACCGTCTTCCCCGGGGGCCCGGCGATTTCCTGGCTCGCGGCGATCATCCAGGCGGTGAAGATCACGAAGACGGGCTTGAGGAACTCCGCCGGTTGCACGCTGGCAAAGCCAAGCGAATACCAGCGCGTCGCGCCCTGCCCGAAATCGGTGCCAAAGACCGGCAGCAGCACCAGCGAGGCGAAGGCCGCGAAGAAGCCCAGGACCCCAAGCCGGCGCACCTGCGTGGGGCTCATCATCGAGGTCAGGATCATCGCCAGGAAGGCCATGCCGCCGAAGAAGGCCTGCCGCGTGACGTAATAGAAGGGATCGTGGCCGTTGCGCTCGGCCAGGGGCGGCGAGGCCGCGAAGCCCAGCAACAGCCCGATCATGAACAGCGCGAGGATGCAGGCAATCGTGCCCCTGTCCACAGTCCGCCACCAGCGCGGCAGAATCGCCTCGCCCGATTGCACGACCACCGTGCCATGCGCCATTTCCGTCATGGGAACCGCCCGAATTGCCTCTGCTCGTCCGGGTTTGCCCCGGATCTGGGGCCACTCTAGCCTGAAAACTGCCGTGGGGCTAGGGGCATGGGACAGACGCGATGCCTGGCGCGCAGGCTCACGCCGTGCAAGGCGGCTCCGAGATCGCGCACCGCACCGCGCCCGTCCTGGGCGAAGGCCTCTCGGGCATGGCCTGGGGCGGCGTCGCCTTCATCGCGTTCGGCTCCGTGCTGGCCGGCTTGGGTTGATCCGCCCGCCTATTCCGCCGCGACCCGAATCTCGGTCAGCCGGGACAGGCCCGGGCGAAGCCGCACGCGGGCCTCGGGCCCCTTCGGGTCCAGCACGAATACCTGCGGCCGGGCCTCGAGATACCCGCGCCATGTCTTTTCCGGATAGGCCCCGATGCTCACGCCATGCCTTGTGCGCATGTGGATCTGCAACTCGCTTAGCGTCAGGCCCCGGCCCGCGCATGACTGGGCTTCCAGGGCCGCACGGATCTTGCGGGTCAGGTTCTTCACGCGACCTGCGGTCTCGGGCACGGCAGGCGGGCTAGGCAGACCTCGCGGCTGAAGCTGAGGGGGTGATTCCCCCGGGTTTGCGGCAGCCAGCTTGCCCTCTTGCCCCGCCGCGGCCCCGCGCAAGACGATGAAACGGCTGCAACTGGCCTTGAAGCGCATCCCGGCCCGTTCCTGCCCCATGCCGACCACCATCAGACCGCCTTCGCGCAACCGTTCGGCCAGGTGGCGGAAGTCGCCGTCGGAACTGGCGATCACCACCACGTCGCAGGCCCCGCCAAGGCCGCGCTCCATCGCATCGACACAGAGCAGCAGATCGGCGGCGTTCTTGCCCATGCCCGAATGCACCAGCCGGAATTCCGCGACCTCGTCCCAGGCCTTCAAAAGCCCTGCATCGCCATAGACCCGTATCAGGTCGACCGTGCCAAGCGCCCGCGCCGCCGACAGGATGCCCGGCGCATGATTGGCCGAGATGTTTTCGCCATCGACGAAGACGGATACGCGAGTCATGCCTCGTCCCCCGATACTGGTCACGGGGTCAGCCTGCCGGAACACTGTGACGAGAATGGGACCGAAGGAGGGTCTCCCTGCCCCACGGGTTACCGTCGCATGGCACGGTCTCGCGCGCGTCCGCTCCCTTTTCCGTCCGCGCGACCCGCCCCCTTCTTCTTTGTCCAAATACCCCCGCCGGAGGCATCCTGACCGGCCCACCCGCGCAAAGCGCAAGAAAAACGCACCGCCCGCCGCCACAAGCCCGTGGCAACGCGGCCCGACGAGGCCCCCGCGAAAGCGGGGGTTGAGGAGGGGCGCCCATTGGTCGATGCCGAAGGCAGCGAAACCGGATTTCGTCTGCATGGGGGGTGTACGGGGGGTGCACAGGGGGTGTACGGGGGGCGCCCCCCTGTTTCGCGGGCGTCAGGCGTCCAGTTTCGCGACCTGCCGGGCGAAGTCCTCGCCGCGCTGTTCGAAATTGTCATACTGGTCGAAACTGGCCGCCGCAGGCGCCAGAAGCACCACCTCGCCGGGTTTCGCCTCGGCCGCCGCGCGGGCCACGGCAGCCTCCATGGTGGTGCAGGTTTCCGCTTCCGTATCAGTCAGTTGAAGGGCAAACTTCTCCGCCTCGCGCCCGATCACGTAGGCCTTGACCACCGACCCGAGCGCCGGGGCCAGGGCCTCCAGCCCGCCTTCCTTTTCAAGCCCCCCGCAGATCCAGCGGATGCGCGGGAAAGCCGACAGCGCCTTGGCCGCCGCATCCACATTCGTCGCCTTGGAATCGTTGATGAATTTCACCCCGTCCCGCTCCGCCACCAGCTGCGAGCGATGCGGCAGGCCGGCAAAGGAATGGAACGCCGCCTCGATGGTTTTGGGGGCCAGCCCCAGCCCCCGCACCGCCGCATAGGCGCAGCAGGCATTCTGGTGGTTATGCGCGCCCGGAAGCCCCGAGACCGCGCGCAGGTCGATCGAGGCCACCTGCCGCCCCTTGCGCCATTCGGCAAGGAAGCCCTTGCGGGCAAAGACGTTCCAGCCCGGCCCCGACAGCTTGCGCGCCACCGACACGCGGATCAGCCGCCCGTCGCCATTGCCCTCGCTCATCTGCCCGGCCAGGAACTGCCCCTCGGGTTCGTCCACCCCGATCACCGCCCGGTCCGGCCCACCCTCGGCAAAGAGCCTGCGCTTGGCGGCGAAATAGCCGCCCATGCCGCCGTGACGGTCGAGGTGATCGGGCGAAAGGTTCGTGAAAACAGCCACATCGGGGGTCAGCGCGCGGGCAAGCTCGGTCTGGTAGCTCGACAGTTCCAGCACGATCACCTCGCCATCGACCGGCGGCTCGATATCCAGAACCCCGCGCCCGATATTGCCCGCAAGCTGCACCGGCGTGCCGTTTTCCCGCAGGATATGGGCGATGAGCGCCGAAGTCGTGGATTTGCCGTTCGAGCCCGTCACCGCGATGACGCGCGGCGGCGTGTCCATGTCGTCCCACCCCGCCGCGCCGAGCGAGCGGAAGAAGAGACCGATATCGTTGTCGACCGGAACCCCCGCCTCATAGGCCGCGGAAATGGCCTTGTGCGGCGTGGGGTAGAGATGGGGGATGCCCGGGCTCGTGATCAGGGCGTCGCACCCTTCCAGCGCGCCGGGCCGGGTCAGATCGGCCAGCGCGAAACCCTCGGCCTCGGCCGCCTCGCGCCCCTTGGCGCCATCGTCCCAGGCCAGCACGTCAGCCCCGCCCGCGCGCAAGGCCCGCGCCGCCGAAAGGCCCGACCGTCCGAGCCCCAACACCGCGATCTTCTGTCCCTCGACACCCAAAACAGGGATCATGCCGCGCCCTCCGCCTCTGCCAGCGCCTTCAGTATTGCCAGCGCGCGGGGGGCATCTGCAAGCGGCACGAAGGCGTGGTCATGGTGGAAGGCGGCAACCATGTTGCAGGGAATGCCAGCCTCGGCCAGCGCACCCGCCACCGCGGCGGTCAGACCCACGCCATCCAAGGCCGAATGCACGGTCAGTGTGATGCGCGCCATCGCCATGTCCGTGGGCAATCCCGACGCTGTCGCGTTCTCCTCCGACAGGATCAGCGACAGTCCCTCTTCCTCCACGAAAGTGGCCAGCGGGCTGGTGTCTGCGATGACAGAAACATCCGTCACGGTCACGAAATGCCAGGTCTCAGGGTCAAGCACCGGGGCCATGCCCCGGATCATCGCGCCCCTGTCCCTGACCGCTGCCATCAGCGCAGCTTCAGCGTGGCCAGGCCGATCAGTGCCAGGATCAGCGAGATGATCCAGAACCGGATCACGATCTGCGGCTCGGCCCATCCGCGCTTTTCGAAATGGTGGTGGATGGGCGCCATCAGGAAGACACGCTTGCCGGTGCGCTTGAAGTAGAGCACCTGGATGATGACGCTCAGCGCCTCGGCCACGAAGAGCCCGCCGACAATGGCCAGAACGATCTCGTGCTTGGTGGAAACGGCAATCGCGCCAAGCGCGCCGCCAAGCGCCAGCGACCCTGTATCGCCCATGAAGACAGCCGCGGGCGGCGCGTTATACCACAGGAAGCCAAGCCCGCCGCCGATGAGACCGGCGGTGAAGATCAGGAGCTCCCCGGTGCCGGGCACGTAATGCACGTCGAGATACTCGGTGAAGTCGACCCGGCCCACGGCATAGGCGATGACGCCCAAAGTGGCCGCCGCGATCATCACCGGCATGATCGCCAGCCCGTCGAGACCATCGGTGAGGTTCACCGCATTGGCCGCGCCCACGATCACGATCATCGAGAAGGGCACGAAGAAAATGCCCATGTTCAGAAGGACATCCTTGAATACCGGGAAGGCCAGCTGACCCGACAGCTCTTCGGGGTGGACATACATCGCCACGCCCGCCGCGACCGCGGCAATCAGCAGACCCAGGCCGAAACGCACCTTGCCCGACACGCCAGCGGTCGAATTGCGGCTGACCTTGGCGTAGTCGTCGACGAAACCGATGGCCCCGAAGCTGACGGTGACCAGCAGCACCAGCCAGACATAGGGATTGTCGAGCCGTGCCCACAGAAGCGTGGACAGCGACAGCGCGGCCAGGATCAGCAAGCCGCCCATAGTCGGCGTGCCTGCCTTGGTCTGAAGGTGGCTTTCGGGTCCGTCCTCGCGGATGGGCTGGCCGTTTTGATACTTGCGGCGCAGAAGGTTGATCAGCGGCCGCCCGAAAACGAAGCCAAAGACCAGCGCCGTGAAGAACGCCCCGCCTGCCCGGAAGGTGATATACCTAAACAGGTTGAAAAAGTCGCCGCCATCCGACAGCTCGTTCAGCCAATACAGCATCTAGCGGGGGTCCTCTTTGCTTTGACGGGCCGCTTGACCCAATTTTCGCAAGCCGTCAACCGCCAGCGAGAGTTTCGAGCCCTTGGAGCTTTTGACCAGCACGATGTCGCCGGGGGTCAGAAGCCCCGGCAGAAGGCGGGCCATCTCCTCGGCCGTTTGCGTATGCGGGCCGCGGCGGTCCGCGGGCAGGGCCGCGTCGAGATGGGCCATGAGCGGCCCCGAGGTGCAGACGAGGTCGATCCGTTCCATCGCGGGCAGGCTGGCGAGCCCCGCATGAAGATCGGGCCCCGTCGGCCCCAGTTCCAGCATGTCGCCCAGAACCGCGATGCGGCGGCCCCGGCCCTCGGGCGTGGCAGCGGCCAGAACCTCCAGGCTTGCCGCCATCGAGGTGGGCGAGGCGTTGAAGGCGTCGTCGATCAGTTCGACTGCCTGGTCATCGGTTTCGTTAAGCACGATCCGCTCGCGCCGACCGCGCCCGTCCACGGGCTGCCAGGCGCCTAGCGCCAGCATGGCGCGGGTCACGTCGTAGCCAAGCGCATCGACCACCGCCAGCACCATCAGCGCGTTCTGCGCCAGGTGCCGACCGGGGGCGTCGAGCTTGAAGAGAATGGGCGTGCCGGACAGCTCGGCGCTGACCACGGTGGCCGTATCGCCGAGCGTCACCTCGTCGAGCCGGGCCTGACCCGTCTCGCCCACGCCGATGACCCGTGCACCCATCTCCTCGGCCTTGGCGCGCAGGATGGGCGTCGTGTCGAGATCGGCGTTGATGACGGCAATGCCGCCCGGCTCCAGCCCGTCGAAGATCGCGGCCTTTTCATGGGCGATGCCCGCGACGGACTCGAAGGCTTCGAGGTGGACGGCGGCGACGGTGGTGATCACCCCCACATGGGGCCGCGCCAGGCGCGAGAGCGGGGCGATTTCGCCGGGATGGTTCATGCCGATCTCGATCACGGCAAATTCCGTATCGGCGGGCATGCGGGCCAGCGTCAGGGGCACGCCCCAGTGGTTGTTGTAGCTCGCCTCGGCCGCATGGGTGCGCCCAAGTGCCGACAGCGCGGTGCGCAGCATTTCCTTGGTGGTCGTCTTACCGACAGAGCCTGTGACCGCCACGACCTTGGCCCCGGTGCGGGCGCGGGCGGCGGTGCCGAGCGCCTCCAGCGCGGCCAGCACATCGGGCACGATCAGGAGCGGCGCGTCATCGCCGACACCCTCGGGGACATGGCTGACCAGCGCCGCCCCTGCCCCGCTCGCCAGCGCCTGCGCCACGAAATCATGCCCGTCGCGGGCCGCTTTCAGCGCCACGAAGAGATCGCCGGGCCGGATCGTGCGGGTGTCGATGGACACGCCCGCGACCTGCCAGTCGCCCCGCGCCTGTCCGCCTGTGGCCTGAGCGGCCTCGGTTGCGGTCCAGAGCGCGCTCATATCCGCCCCTCCAGCGCGGCCACGGCCACCGAGGCCTGTTCCACGTCGTCGAAGGGATAGACCACGTCGCCCACCTGCTGGCCGGTCTCGTGCCCCTTGCCCGCGATCAGCAGCGCATCGCCCGGCTCCAGCATGTCGACGCCGCGCAGGATCGCCTCGGCCCGGTCGCCCACCTCGGTCGCGCCGGGACAGCCAGCCAGAACCTCCATGCGGATCGCGGCGGGGTCTTCGCTGCGGGGGTTGTCGTCGGTCACGATCAGCACATCTGCGTTTTCCGCCGCCGCCTTGCCCATCAGGGGCCGCTTGCCCCGGTCGCGGTCGCCGCCGGCACCGAAAACGATGACGAGCCGCCCCAAAACATGCGGCCGCAGCGCCTTGAGCGCGGTTTCGATGCTGTCGGGCGTGTGCGAGTAATCCACGTAGACCGGCGCGCCATTGTCGCGCGTAGCGGCCAGCTGCATCCGGCCCCGGACGCCTTCCACCTGCTGAAGCGCGGCAAAGACCTCGGCGGGTTCCTCGCCCGCGCCGATGACCAGCCCTGCCGCCGTCAGCACGTTCATCGCCTGGAAAGCGCCGATGAGATCGAGCCGCACCTGGTAGCTCTGCCCCTGCCAGCGGAACAGAACGTCCTGCCCGGTTTCATCCATCCGCCGCCCGGTGATCTTGAGCCGCGCGTCCTGGGCATACTGGCCGACGGTGATGACCTCGATCTCGCGCCGTTCGCAGATATCGGCCAGAAGTGCGCCCTTGGGGTCGTCGAGATTGATGACGGCGGTGGCCTCTTCGGGCAGGAGTTCCGTGAACAGCCGCGCCTTGGCGTCGAAATAGGCCTCCATCGTGCCGTGATAATCCAGGTGATCCTGGGTGAAATTTGTGAAGGCGGCGGCAGCCAGATGCACCGCTTCCATCCGGCGCTGGTCGAGCCCATGCGACGAGGCCTCCATCGAGACATGGGTCACCCCCGCCCCGGCCATTTCGGACAGGAGTTTGTGCAGCGTCAGCGGATCGGGGGTGGTGTGGATGCCCGGCGCTGAAAAGGCGCCTTCGACGCCGGTGGTGCCGATATTGGCCGCCTCGCGGCCGAGCGCAGCCCAGATCTGGCGGGTGAAGCTGGCCACCGAGGTCTTGCCGTTGGTGCCGGTGACCGCGACCATGGTTTCGGGCTGCGCCCCGAACCACAGCGCACAGGCATGGGCGAAGGCCGCGCGGGGGTCTTCGACGACCACCAGGGCTGCATCCGCCCCCGCAAGCTCGGCCTGCGCCAGATCGGCCCCGGCCCGGTCGGTCAGGATCGCCCCCGCGCCCTGGCGCAATGCATACTGGATGAACTCACCCCCATGCACCCGGCTGCCGGGAAGCGCGGCAAAGAGGTGGCCTGTCTCAACCGTGCGGCTGTCCAGCGACAGGCCGGTCACGGACGCATCCCCGCCGCGGGTCGCGGTCAGCCCCAGGGCCGAGAGCGGTTTCGGGTCGATGGCCATCAGCCCCCCATATCTGCGGGGTCCACCCCCCGCGAGTCACATCTTATTGTGAGGAGCTGGATAGACGATAGGCCACCTCGGGATCAATGTCCTGCGGCGCGAGACCCAGAAGCGGCGCCACCCGGCGGATCACTTCGGCGGCCACCGGCACCGCCGTCCAGCCCGCCGTGCGCCGGGTTTCGCCGAGAACCGAGATCGATGGCTCGTCAAGCGTGACCACCAGCACGTAATCGGGATCGTTGGCCGGGAAAACCGAGGCGAAGGTGGCGATGACCCGATCCTCGTAATAGCCGCCCTGCGGGTTGGGCTTGTCGGCCGAACCGGTCTTGCCGCCCACCTCGTAGCCGGGAATTTCCGCAAGATTGGCGGTGCCTTCCTCGTCCCTGACGACCGCACGTAACATCTCGCGCAGAAGGGCAGAGGTTTCCTCGGAAATGATCCGCTCGCCCAGTTGCGGCCCGGCCTGGCGTTGCAGCGTGGGCGTCACCCGCGTGCCGCCATTGACCATCGTGGCATAGGCCGCTGCAAGGTGCAGCTGCGTGGCCGAGATGCCATGCCCGTAGGAAATGGTCATGGTCGAGAGCTGCCCCCAGTTCGACGGGTAGATCGGGCGGCCTTGCCGGGCCTCGATCATGTCGAAGTCGATCGCCTCCAGCAGGCCGAGCCGTCCTAGAAAGTCCTGCTGGCGTTCCGGGCCGATCATCTGGGCCAGGCGTGCGGTGCCGATATTGGACGAGCGCACCAGCACGTCATGAACCGACAGGCGCGGCCCGTAATCGTGGAAGTCGTTGATGTTGAAGCCAGCCATGCGCAGGGGCCCCTGCGTGTCGATCATGGTTTCCGAATTGACCAGCCCCTCTTCGAGGGCCTGCGCCACGGTAAAGAGCTTGTAGGTGGAGCCCAGTTCATAAACGCCCTGGATCGCCCGGTTGAACAGCGGGCTCAGCGACGGGTCGCCTTCCAGCAGGGGGCGGGGGCGCTGGTTGGGGTCGAAATCAGGCAGCGAAGCCAGCGAAATGACCTCGCCCGTATGCGCATCCATCAGGACGGCAGAGGCCCCTTGCGCGTTCATCAGCGTCATGCCCCCAGCCAGCACCTCTTCCACGGCGGCCTGCACCGTCAGGTCGAGCGACAGCTCCAGCGGCTGGCCGTTGCGGTTGGGGTCGCGCAGCTCGGCGTCGAACTCCGCCTCGACACCCGCCACGCCCAGGATCTCAGCCGCGTTCACAGCCTGCTCGCCGAAGCGCGCGCCGCCAAGCACGTGGGCTGCGACCGCGCCATTGGGGTAAAGGCGCATCTCGCGCGGGCCAAAGAGAAGTCCTGGCTCGCCCAGATCATGCACCAACTGCTGTTGCTCAGGCGAAATGGAGCCCCGGATCCACATGAAGCGCGAACCCGACGAGAAGCGGCGCAACAGCATATCCGCGTCCAGGTCGTCGAAGATCGCGGCCAGGCCCTCTGCGGCGGCGGCCGGGTCGATCAACTCGTGCGGATGAACGTAGAGCGCGTTGGTCACCAGGTTTGTCGCCAGCACCCTGCCCTCGCGATCGACGATGTCGGCGCGCGTCGAGATGATGGAACTGCCCGAGGTCGCGACAGAGGGTTCCGCCGGTTCCGAGGTGGCCAGAACGCTCATCTTGAAGGCCACTGCCGAAAAGGCCGCGAAGAAGCAGACCGCCATGACGAAAAGCCGGCTTTCGGCGCGCTGGCGCAGCTTGTCGCGTTGCTGCTCGTGGCGCAGGCGCAGGTTTTCACGTTCGATGGCGTCGGGGTTTTCCCCCTTCTGGCGGGCGTCGAGGATGCGCGCCAGCGGGCGCAGCGCGATGCGGCGGGGTTCGCTCATGGCAGATCCTCCGCTTCGGACGCGCTGAACTGCACCTCTTCGACGATCTCGGTGGTTTCGGGCCGCCAGATCACCTCGTCCATATCGGCGAATTGCTCGGGCGTCATCGGCAGAAGCTGAAGGCGCTCGAAGTTCAGGTCCACCAATTCGCGCAAGCGGTCGGGACGGTTGAGATAGGCCCACTCGGCGCGCAGCACGCCAAGACGTTCACGTTCCTCGACGATGGCGCGCTGCAGGCGCTCGATCTCCCGGATGGCCTGCTGCGTCTGAATGTTCTGGTGATAGGCCCAGTATCCAAGCGCAACGACCACGATGGCGGCCAGGAAGGTGAGAAATCCACGCATGGCTAGAGGATCTCCGACAGGCGGGGCAGACCCATGACATCGGCATGGGGATCTGCGGCGGGGCTGGATGTGCGGCGGGCGACACGCAGCTTGGCCGAGCGCGCGCGCGGGTTGCGGGCGATTTCCTCGGCCTCGGGCGCGATGGCCCGGCGCGGGGTCAGGGTGAAGGCGGGTTCGCGGGCCGACGCCTCGGGTGCATAGCGCGACCCGCCCCCGCCGAAGCTGGCGCGATCTTGCAGGAAACGCTTGGCGATTCGGTCTTCGAGCGAATGGAAGGTCACGACCGCGAGGGCGCCACCCGGGGCAAGCGCCCGCTCGGCGGCCTTGAGCCCATCGACCAGCTGGCCGAATTCATCGTTCACCGCGATCCGGATCGCCTGGAAACTGCGGGTCGCCGGATGGCTTTGCCCCGGCTTGGCGCGTGGCAGGCATTTTTCAACGATACCAGCGAGTTGAAGTGTGGAGTTGATGCGTGTTTCCGTTCGCTCCCGGACGATGGCCTTGGCAATCCGGCGGGCGGCGCGCTCTTCACCGTAGTGAAACAGGATATCGGCCAGCGCGCCTTCCGGCGCATCATTCACCAGGTCCTCGGCAGAGGGGCCCGACTGGCCCATGCGCATGTCGAGCGGTCCATCGCGCATGAAGGAAAAGCCGCGTTCGGCCTGGTCGAGCTGCATCGAGGACACGCCAAGATCGAGCACCACCCCGTCAAGCGCGGGATAGCCCACCCCGGCTGCGTGGCGGTCCAGATCGGAAAAGGTGCCTTCGACGAGGATCAGCCGGTCGCCATAGTCGCCCGCCCAGTCCTGCGCCATGCGAAAGACCATCGGGTCGCGGTCGACGCCGATCACGCGATCGGCACCGGCGGACAGCAGGCCGCGCGTGTAACCGCCCGCACCGAACGTGCCGTCAAGCCAGGTGCCCGTGACCGGCGCAACGGCCGTCAGGATCGCTTCCAGAAGAACGGGAATATGGGGATCGGCCGCCGGGGTGTCGGATGCCGCGCGGGCCATCATTCCTCTCCACCCGCCTGCTGACCGACCAGGCTGAGCGGGTCGAAGAAGTCGCCCTGCCCGAGCGAGGCCAGCAGCGCCTCGATATTGTCCTCGGCATCCTTGCCCGCCTCGGGGTTGAGGATGTGGAACTGGTCGCCCTTGCCCTGGAAGAGCGCCTCTGCCCCCAGGTCGATCTTGTCGCGCGCCGCAGGCGGCAGAACCAGGCGACCGGTATCATCCACCGTCGTCGCCTCGCATTTCGCGTAATAGAAGTGTTCCAGCACCGTGCGCAGCCTGGTGCCGCGCTGAACCGACTTGATCATCGCGTCGATCTCGTCGAACGCGTCGCCGGACAGGCACTCAAGGTAATTCTTGTTGGGGTCGCCATAGGCGATATAGAGCCGCGGAGCACCGCCGGGGGTATATTCGCTGTCGGAATTCTGGAGCACGCGACGGAACTTGACCGGGATCGACACCCGGCCTTTTCCGTCCACCTTGTTCAGGCTTTCGCCCTGAAACCTGCGCTCCACGTCCCCTGTTCCTATCTAGCTCTCTGCGTCGTCCCGAAACGACAACGGCGGATCGGGCAAGCTGCCACTGCCCAATCCGCCGCCCTCGTCCCATCTCTGGGTTGTCCGACTGCGCGCGCATTACCTGGGGGGGGATGTCTGCTCTGCCCGCGCGCCGGATCTCTCTGTGTCAGCGAATGAGATTGCCTGTATGAAACTGCCGTTTTGCTTTTTTCGTTCCGGTCCTTCGGTCTTGCGCCTTGGTCCCGGTGAATCTCGTTTGCTGTGCGGATGTTGTCTCATGGAACGATTTCCCAATCAATCCCTTTTTATGGGATTTTTCCCCACATCTTGGTTCAGAGCCCCGCCAGAATCAGCATGTAGACAAAAATCGCGTCCGAAAAATGGCATATGAAGCGGATCATGCAGGAAGGAACCACAACATGTAGGGGTGGCGTAGGTGGTGAAAAAAATGGAGATTTTTTCCATGCCGGACCAAGAAAAACCCCGGAAGCGGCGCTTCCGGGGGCGTTTTCCCACCTGATGGCGGGCAAAACAGGTGCCGGGTGTCAGGCCATTCCGCCTTCGACGAGTCGACTGGCAAGGGCGGAATAGGCCTCGGCCATAGGCCCCTCGCCCGCCGCGATCGGGGTGCCGCCATCACCGGCCAGCCTGGTTTCGAGGGAAATGGGCAGCGCACCGAGGAACGGCACATCGAGGCGCTCGGCCTCGCGCTGCACGCCGCCATGACCGAAGATATGTTCCTCGTGCCCGCAATTGGGGCAGTGGTAGACAGACATGTTTTCGACGAGGCCCAGGATCGGCGTCTTGAGCATCTGGAACATGTTGATCGCCTTCTTGGCATCCAGCAGCGCCACGTCCTGAGGGGTCGAGACCACGATGGCCCCCGTCACCTCGGATTTCTGGCACAGGGTCATGGCCACGTCGCCCGTGCCCGGCGGCAGGTCCACGATCAGCACGTCCAGTTCGCCCCATTCGACCTGCGTCAGCATCTGCTGCAAGGCCCCCATCAGCATCGGCCCGCGCCATACCACCGCCTGATCCTCGGGCAGCATGAAGCCGAGCGACATGAGCGTCACACCGTGGTTCGAGAGCGGCAGGATCGTCTTGCCATCGGGCGAGGCCGGGCGCTTGTTCACGCCCATCATACGCGGCTGCGAGGGGCCGTAGATATCGGCGTCAAGCAGGCCAACCTTGCGGCCCTGCCGCGCCAGCGCCACGGCGAGGTTGGAGGAAACGGTGGATTTGCCCACCCCGCCCTTGCCAGATCCCACGGCCAGGATGCGCTGAACGGAGGCCGGTTTCATGGACCCCTGCTGTGGCTTGGGGTGCCCCCCGATCTTGAGGCTCGGCGGCTCGCCCTGCCCCGCGGGCTGCGGCGCGGGCTTGGCAGAGGGGCCATGCGCCGTCAGCGCCACCGTGGCGGCCTCCACCCCCGGCAGGTCTCGCACCAGGGCTTCGGCCGCGTCGCGCACGGAGGAAAGGCGACGCGCCTCCTCGGGGCTGGCCGCCTCGATCACGAAGGCCACCTTGCCCCCGGTGATCTGCAAGGCCCGCACCATGTCGCGGCTGACAAGCGTGCCGCCATCGGGCAGCGAAAGCCTGTCGAGGGCGGCCAGAATCGTGTCGCGGCTGAGGCTCATCTTCGGGTCCTTTTCATGTGTTCCTGTCCCACTGACCCTGAGATAGGGCGCTTTGCCTCCGCGTGCACCCCCACAAAATACCGAAACCGGTTGCGAAACCGATCAGCCTGCCCCTGGGTCAGCCCGTTTCTTGGGCGCTTTACGTTCACGTTATGCATTTGCTGCATGGCAGCATTGAGCATCTCGGGGATTGTGCAGACGCAGCATTGCGATATTTTTTGACCATCGAAACAAAACACGGGGCCGCGCCGGATCGCCGCCAGGCAAGAGCGACGCAGACCGACGGACCCGACCGGATAAGGATAGAGGCAATGGCCTACGCAACCCAGACCCAGGCAGCCCCGCTTTCGCTGCTGGCCCGTTTCGCGGAAATCCGCGAGCAGGCGATCGAAGCCTACAGCGCATGGCGCGTCTACCGCACCACGGTCAATGAACTGCGCAACCTGACCGCGCGCGACATGGCCGACCTTGGCATTCATCCCAGCCAGATCCGTGCGATCGCGCTGGACGCGGCCTACGGACAGGCCCGCTGATCATAGCTTTCGCTGCCGGGTCCTCCTCCCTTTCCGGCAGCGCCTGCGGCGACGCGCTCCTCCCTTGCGTCGCCGCCAAAATACCGCCCCTTGCGGGGCAGACATACGAACCCTTCCTCCTCCCTTTGGGTTCGTGATCCAGCGACGGCGCCTCTCCTCCTCCCTGGCGCCGTCGCTGCAAAGACACCGCCCCGAACGGGGCAGACTTGCGGGCTCTCTCCTCCTCCCTTGAGGGCCCAACACGAAGCGGCGGCGCCTCTCCTCCTCCCTGGCGCCGCCGCCTCACAACACCAGGGCCGGGCGGATCCCCTCCTCCCTTTGCCGCACGGCCCAAAGCATCGGCGTCCTCCTCCTCCCTTTTCGGACGCTGAGATCTGGCGGTGACACCCCTCCTCCTCCCTGGGTGTCACCGCCTTTTTCATTTTCGGAAGATGTTGGGCGTCAGGCCCGGTCGTCCTTGGGCGAGGCCATCACCACATGGGTTGTGATGGTCGCCACCTGGGGAATCTCCCCCAGCACATCGGTGTGGAAGCGCTTGTAGGACACGAGATCCGCCGCCTCGACGCGCAGAAGGTATTCCACGTTGCCGGTAATGTTATGGCATTCGCGCACCTCGGGGCTGCGGGAAATCGCCCGCTCGAAGGCTTCCTGCGCCTTCTTGGAATGCTCGCCCAACCCCACTGTCAGATAGGCGGTGAACCCGATACCGGTCTTCACCGGGTCGAGCACCGCGCGATAGCCGGTGATGACACCTGCCGATTCCAGCGCCTGCACACGCCGCAGGCAGGCCGAGGGCGACAGCGAGACCCGCGCGGCAAGGTCAAGGTTGCTGATCCGCCCGTCGCGGGACAGCTGTTGCAATATCTGCCGGTCTTTTAGGTCCAACTTGGTCATATGTTGCAAAGAATGCCCCGAAAGGCGTCAGTTTGCAATTTCATTTCCTGGAATCGGGCCTAGCGTGCCCCCATGACACAAGAGCTTCTCCTCGCCCTCATGGGCTATGCGCTGGCCACCTCGATCACGCCGGGGCCGAACAACCTGATGCTGATGGCCTCGGGTGCCAATTTCGGGCTGGCGCGCACCCTGCCCCATATGCTGGGCGTCAGCCTGGGCCACGGGTTCATGACCTTCGTGCTTGGCCTCGGGCTGGTGCAGGTGTTCCATAGCTTCCCGGTGGTGCGGATCGTGCTGACAGTGCTGTGCTCGGCCTACCTTTTGTGGCTTGCATGGAAGATCGCCAATGCCGCCCCCCCGAAAGAAGGCCAGCCCGTGGGCACACCGCTGACCTTTCTGCAGGCCGCGGCCTTCCAATGGGTCAACCCCAAGGCCATCTTCATGTCGATCACGGCCCAGACCAACTACGCGCCAGACGGCGCGGGATGGTGGGGGGCGCTAATGGTTGCCGTCATCTTTGCCTGCATCAACCTGCCCTCGGTCTCGATCTGGGCGTGGATGGGGGTGCAGGTCAAACGCTTCCTGGGCACGGGCGGGCGGCTCAGGGCCTTCAACATCGCCATGGCGCTGCTCCTGGTGGCCTCGCTAGTGCCGATCCTGATGCACTAGCCCCTAGAAGGGCACGTCTCCCGCTTCGTCGGCGGACACCAGGAACCGACCCACCACGCGCTTGATGCCGGCCTTGTCGAAGGCAATCTCCAGCTTGTCGCCCTCCACGCCCTCGACCCGTCCGTAGCCGAATTTCTGGTGAAACACGCGCTCGCCGATGGTGAAAGCCGATTCTGCCGCCGCGTCGATGGTGAAACCGCGGGCCTCGCGCGGCTGGCTCATGCCGCGCGCACCCTGGTTGGCGTGAAGCCGCTTCCAGCCAGGGCTGTTGTAGACATCGGCCCGCATGGCGCGTTCCTCCAGCCCCGATCGGCCGAAATCCTGCGTGCCGCCGCCCATGCCGCCCTGGTGACCATAGAGCCCCGGCGGGGTCAGAACCTCAACGTGGTCCTCTGGCAATTCGTCGATGAAGCGCGAGGGCAGCTGGCTTTGCCACTGGCCATAGACGCGGCGGTTGCCCGCGAAGGAAATGGTGCAGATCTCCTCCGCCCGCGTGATGCCCACGTAAGCCAGACGCCGTTCCTCTTCGAGGCCCTTCAGCCCTTCTTCGTCCATTGCCCGCTGGCTCGGGAAGAGCCCGTCCTCCCACCCCGGCAGGAAGACG
>NZ_CAXREX010000136.1:0-7144 GCF_964229645.1 Nioella sp.
TCGTTGCGCTATGTCTCGGAACTGCTGTCGAAACTGGGCGGCAGCTACGATCTGCACTACGGCCCCGTGCAGCCGGCAGGCACGGCGCCCGAGGTCTTGCAGGAGCTGGCCGAAACCCTCGTGCCCGGCCTCTATCGCTAAGCGGGCACGAGGAACGGCGGCGCTACTGAAGCACGGATGGCAGGAAGAGCGCGATTTCGGGCAAGGCGATCAGCGCCGCGACCATTGCCAGCATGGCCAGCACATAAGGGATCGCCCCGACCATGACCTCGCTCATGCGCCCCGACTTGCGCGCACCTTGTACCACGTAGAGGTTCAGGCCGACGGGCGGGGTGATCAGGGCCATCTCGATCAGCACGATCATGAGGATGCCGAACCAGATCGGGTCATAGCCCTGTTCCACCACCAGCGGCACGATGATCGGGATCGTCACCACCATCAGCGACAGCGTCTCGATGAAGAAGCCAAGCACGATGTAGATGCAGACCACGACGAGGATCGTCATCAGCGGCGACAGGCCGAGCCCGTCGAGGAAGGCCGAAAGCTCCGCCCCGAGCCCGGCCGAGGCCAGCGTGAAGTTGAGAAAGCTCGCCCCGATCACCACAAGCATGATCATCGAGGTGATCTTGACGGTGCCCACGACGCTTTCGGCCAGCATCGACAGGGTGACCCTGCTGAAGGTCGCGGCGATAACCAGCGCCCCGGCGACGCCCACGGCGGCTGCCTCGGTCGGCGTGGCCCAGCCCTTGTAGATCGAGCCGATGATGATGGTGAAAAGCAGCACGATCGGGATCAGCTGCAAGAGCGCCCGCAGCATCTCGGGCCAGGGGAAGACGCGCCGCTGGCCGCCCAGGTCGGGGCGGATCGTGCAGATGATCGCCGTGATCAGCAGGAAGCCAAGCGCGAGCAGAATCCCGGGCAGAAGCCCCGCGAGGAAAAGTTGCGGGATCGAGGTCTGGGTCAGGAAGCCGTAGACGATGAGGTTGATCGAGGGCGGGATCATGATGCCGAGCGTGCCCCCGGCGGCAATGGCCCCGGAAAAGAGCCTGGGGTCATAGCCCAGCTTCTCGGCCTGCGGCATGGCCACGGTCGCCACGGTGGCCGCCGTCGCCACCGAAGACCCCGAGGTCGCCGAAAACATCGTGGCGGTCGCCACATTGGCGTGAACAAGCCCACCGGGCATCCAGGACACCCAACGGTCGAGCGCGGCATAGGTCCGGGCAGCGATGCCGCTGCGCACCAGGATCTCGCCCAGGAGCACGAAGAAGGGGATGGCAATGAGCGTGGCGTTGTTCGAGGTGGACCACACGAGATTGCCCAGGCCCCGCATCAGCGGGAAGGGGCTGAAGAAGATGTCGGTGCCGAAGCCCAGAAGGAACAGGACGATGCCCACCGGGATCGACAGGGTCAGCATGGCCAGAAGGCCCACGGTCACATAGGCGATCACAGCACGGCCTCCTCTTCCCCGAAGGCCCCGATCGCGGCCTCGGCCTGCTGGAACTCACCCCTGAGCACCATCAACAGGGCCGCCACGAAGGTCAGCCAGGACACGATTGCGAACCAGACCCATCCGGCAAACCACGGCCCCTGCACCAGCCACAGCGGCGTTTCCAGCGGCGTGTTGGCGCGCGACAGGTTCGAGATGGATCGGTCGAGCACGGGCCAGCATTTCACCGCGATGACACTGACGGTGCCCGACAGAACCACCATCGAGAAGAGATCGAAGATCGCGCGACCGAGCGACCCGGCCCGGCTGCGGATGATGTCGATGCGGACATGGGCCAGCTCCAGAAGCGCAAAGCCCATGCCCCAGGACGTCACGATAGCCATGACGTATCCGCTGATCTCGTCGGTTCCCCCGAAGGAGGCCCCCAGTTTTCTCAGCCCGATGTCCAGCAGCACGAAGACCGCGCAGAGGAACAGCACGAGGCCGATCACCATGGCCACCCACCTGTTGAGGCGGCGCAGGAGGGAGAGAATGGACTGAGCCATCTTGGGGCGCTCCTTCAGGGGTCCGAGATCAGTTGACAGGCACCGTCACACCGACGGTCGCGCCTACGCTTTCATTCCAGCGCGTGGCCCATTCGCTGCCTGCACGCTCGGCCCATTCCGGCAGAACTTCGGATACGAGGATACCGCGAGCGCGTTCGAAATCGGCTTCCGACACATCCACCAGGGTCATGTCGCGTGCTTCGCCGGCGGGGCAGTCGCCATTGCCGGTCAGGCAGGCGATGTCATTGACCAGCGCATCCTGCGCCACGGCCCAGGCCGGGTCTTCGAAATTGGCCGCGATCTGTTCTTCGATCAGGGCCTGCATGTCCGCGTCCATCGCGTTCCAGCGGTCGAGGTTGATGGCGGTCACCACCGAGTCCCACCCGCCAAGCGGGATCGGAAGCAGATGGGTGGACACTTCCCACCATCCGGCCGAATAGCCCGACCCTGCGCCGGTCACGGCACAATCCACGACCCCGCGCTGAAGCGCGCCGGGCACTTCCGAGAAGGATACGTTCACGCCCTCGGCCCCGAGCGCTTCGAGGAACTTGGCGGTCATCCGGCCCGAGGCGCGGATTTGCAGGCCGGCGAGGTCATCGAGGCTGTTGATCTCGGCGTTGCAGAAAACGACCTGCGGCGGATAGGGCGCGATCGCCAGAACGTGGCTGTTGAAGCGCGCGTTGAAGATGTCTTCGACCATCGGGCGCGCGGCATCGACCATCGCGCGGGCCTCGTCCGCCGAGAGCGCCAGAAGCGGCACGTCGAGCCCTTCGAGTTCCGGCGCGTCGGCCACGGCATAGTCGGCCACGGTCATGGCCACATCGTAGACCCCGTCCCCGAGCAGCCGGTAGACGTCTCCCACGCCGAGGTTCATCTGGTTATGCGTGGTCAGCGCAACCGACAGCGCGCCGCCCGAGGCTTCGGGCAGGGTCTCGGTCCAGAACGGGGCTTCGAACTGGTTGTGCAGCGGCAGGCTGGACCAGCTGCCCACGACGGACAGGTCTTCGGCCAGCGCCGGGGCGGCGACGAGGGCGCCGGTCAGCAATGCGATGGTCTTTTTCATGGGGTCTCTCCTTGTTGGATGTTAGCGGTTCGGATCGCTTTGGGAAATCACGGGAAATTCTGCGTCATCCGGCACATCCGTGATCAGCATGTGGCCGGGCTTGTGACTTATGAAAAGCGGCAGCGCCGCGCGTTCGACGGCAACCTGGGGCGTGACCCCGCAGGCCCAGAACACGGGCACGCAGCCATCGGGCACCGGGGCCGGGTCGCCCCATTCGGGGCGGGAGACATCGGTGATGCCGATCTCGGCGGGGTCTCCCCAGTGCACGGGGGCACCATGGCCAAGGGGGTAGCGGGCCGAGATTTCCAACGTGCGGTGCAGCTGTACTTCGGGAATCGCCCGCATGCTGACAACCATCGGCCCGCTGAACGGTCCGGCCGGAACCGTCTCGATGGACGAGCGGAACATGGGCACGGTCCGGTCATTGTCGATATGCCAGAGCCTGATCCCGTCATCTTGCAATGCGCGTTCGAAGGTGAAGGAACAGCCAAGCGCGAAGGCCACGAGGTCTTCGCGCCAGATATCGCCAATATCGGTGGTCGAGCGGTTAAGCCGCCCGTTTTCATAGATGTTGTAGGCCGGAACATCGCTGCGAATGTCGATGTCATGGCCCAGGGTGAACATGCTCGGATTGCCGGTGTCGGACGCGCCGACCAGCGGACAGGGCTTGGCGTTTCGCTGGCAGTAACGCATGAAATCAAGCGCGAATTCCTCGGGCATGATGGCCAGGTTCGCCTGAAGATACCCCGCCCCGAGCCCCGCCGTATGCGATGCGTAATCACCCGTGCGGATCGCTGCACGCACCGCGTCTAGGGGTTGGGATCTCAGATCCGAGTGTCGGTTTGGCACGTGTGTCACCTCCGGTTGGAGGCAGTATCGAAACCAGAATATATAAGATCAAATTGAATGAATTTGGCGATTGCTATAAAATACTTTTATCAGCAAAGCGTGTTGCAACATCCTGTGCCACCATCGCGGCGGTCTCGATCATGTGGCTTTTGGGCTCGCCCAGGAACGAGGCCGAAAAGCAGAGCGGCTCGGGCAACCAACCCGGATCGAATGTCCTGATCCGCCCCTCGGACACCCAGGCCGCCCCGAGCGCGCGCGGAAGCGCCGCCACGCCTAGCCCCGCCTCGACCAGACGAAAGCAGGCTGATAGCGACGAGGAGGGAAAGGTCGACACGGCAGGCCCCATATGCTCGAAAAGCTTGGCCTTCAGTTCCCGGTAGGGCCTTGTATTTCGGGCATAGGTGATGACCGGCTTTCGCAGAAGCCCGGCCGGGCCATCCTCGGGCTCTTCGGCATCCATGGCGCAATACCATTGCAGGTCGAAGGCCGGCAAATCCACGTTGTCGACGGAATATTCCGAGATCGGCCCAAGCAGGATCGCAAGGTCGATTTCCCGGTTCAGCAGGTCGTTGCGCAGGTTGATCGAGATGTCGACATTGATCTCGATTTCCAGCGTGGGAAAGCGGCGGTGCAGTTCCGCCACGAAATCCGGCAGCCAGCATTGGGCAATGGTTTCCGACACGCCGAGCCTGAGATGCCCTTCTACCCCGACAGGGTCCATCACGTCCTTGCCCACGAGCTCGGCCAGTTGCTCGATCTGTTCGGCATAGCGCACCAGCAGGTCCCCCCGCTTGGTCAGACGCATCCCGGACGAGGACCGCTCGAACAGCTCAGCCCCAAGCGTCGCTTCGAGGTTCTTGATCCGCGTGGTGACAGCGGGCTGCGTGATGTTGAGAAGCTCCGCGGCCTTGCGGATCGCCCCGGTTCGGACCACCGCCAGGAAGGCGCGAAGCTGGTCTAGGTTCAATCGGGCTTTCATGTCGGTCCGCCAAGGTGGGATGCGCGCGCAAGCCTAGGCCGAAGCGGGTCAGGGACGCAATTGCCGCGGTGAATTCTGCCTGCTCCACCAGAGACGCGATTTCATTGCCGAACGCAGCCACGGTCTGTCAGCCAAAGATACCCAGTCATCAGGGGGAGGCTGGCCGTGCCGTGAAGATGCCACTGTCCAATCGCGCCGAAGCTGCCCGACGCTGGTTGTGGGTCAGGCTGGTCCTGTCAGCCGTCTTTGCGGGAGTTCCGTCCCTGGCCTGCACGACCGAGGACTCGCTCGGTTCGAGGGCCAGTGGTATGGGCAGGGCCGAGTGCGCCCGGACGCGGACTCTGCCTCGGAGCCGATGGCCTGCCGACTTGTTTTCGACCCTGGCGCGCCGGGCGAGATCACGACGCGCGGCATCTGCGCCACCGCGACGGAAACACAGCCGGTATCGGGGCATCTTTCCTGCCTGGAGGGAACCTTGTCAGGGGCCCTGCTCAGCCAGCCCGAGGCAGAAGAGCCAAGGCTGCTTGAGGCCACGCAATCCGGGACCGCGACCCTGCTGGAGCTGGAAGGCCGTCATCCGGTTGGCGTGCCCCCATCGGGTGGTCCGGGTTAACTGTTAGTTCATCGTGGGTCTCTGGTCCACCGGGACGATGCTTTCGGGCGCGGGAGGGCGGTAGCCCAATGCGCTGTGCGGCCTGACGGTGTTGTAATGGATACGCCATTGCTCGATCAGGATTTGGGCCTCCCTTAGGCTGTAGAATAGTTCTCCATTCAACAGCTCGTCCCTGAAGCGGGCGTTGAAGCTTTCGCAGTATCCGTTTTCCCATGGTGAGCCCGGTTCGATATAGGCCGTCTTAGCACCGACTGCGGCGATCCACTCTCGCACCTTCTGGGCCATGAACTCCGGCCCATTGTCGGATCTTATGTATTCCGGCGGGCCGCGCAGGATGAACAAATCTGTCAGCGCATCCAGCACGTCCGTGGAGTTAAGCTTGCGATCAACGCGGATCATGAGCGCCTCTCTTGTGTATTCATCGATGATGTTGAGCGTCCGGTAGGCCCGACCATCAGCCGTGCGATCCTGGACGAAGTCGTAGGACCAAACGTGATTTGGGCGCTTTGGCCTGAGGCGCACGCATGACCCGTCGTTCAGCCAAAGCCGCCCTTTCTTCTTCTGTTTTTGTGGGACTTTCAGCCCTTCACGCCGCCAGATACGCTCGACCCTTTTGTGGTTCACACACCAGCCAGCGTTATTCAGCATCCCAGTGACCATCCGATATCCGTAACGTCCGTACTGGTCAGCCAGCTCGATGATATCATCGGTCAACCGCCGTTCATCTGCACGGCCTTGCGGCACCTTTCGTTGCGTGGATCGATGCTGCCCAAGTGTGCGGCAGGCGCGGCGCTCAGACACGCCAAGCTCCTGCCGCACATGGTCGACGCACTTGCGACGACGCGAAGGGCTCAGAAGTTTCCCTTCGCCGCTTCCGTCAAGATCAACTTGTCCAGCGTCAGGTCAGACACCGCCCGTCGAAGCCGCTGGTTCTCTTTCTCCAGCTCCTTCAGCCGCGCAAGCTGCGACCGCTGCATCCCACCATAAAGCTTCCGCCACCGATAAAACGTTTGCTGCGTCACGCCGATCTGACGCACAGCCTCGGCAATCGTCGCTCCCTGTCCTTGCAGAACTTCAACTTGCCGAAGCTTCGACACAATCTCTTCGGGCTTCTCTCGCTTTCCAGCCATCGCTGATCCTCCAATTGCGGGATAAATCTATCCCAGTTGGTGGACCACTTTCAGGGGGCAACTCCAACATAGTTAGCGGCGGCCGGGGGTTGTTCTTCGGTGTCTGTCCCTCGGATGCCAGGATCAGTATTGCGCCATTCGAAGTCTTCCGGCGCCAGCTCACCCTCGAAGGTGCGCATTCGCTGAACCACAACATCCCTCGGGCCTTGGCTGAAATCGAGAAACTTGGCCCGCAAGTGGATCGGATCATTTCGGACAGGATGTCACTCGATCAGATGGCAGATCATCTCGCGACAAGCCCCCCGAGCGGCAGCCTGAAGGTGCAGTGTATCGCTCAGCCCGAATAGCTTTCCGAACAAGCTATGACGCCAACTGTCGCAATGCGCGACGATGCAACCGCAATGGTGAGATGCTTAGTGATGGCATTCCCACCAAAGAAGCCGACTGACCAACTTGAATGAACACTGATGAAGGAGTTAGAATTTACTGAGGTGTAGTTTCCGGTCTGATCAAAATTT
>NZ_CAXREX010000137.1:0-11170 GCF_964229645.1 Nioella sp.
CGTTCGCGGCAGCAACCATCGCGTCCACAAGGTCGATCTTGGTCATCTCCAGATCGGCAATGTCGATCTTGCCCGCCTCCATCGGCCCGCCCGAGACGAAGATCGCGGGGATATTAAGCCGCATGGCGGCCATCAGCATGCCGGGGGTGATCTTGTCGCAGTTGGAGATACAGACCATCGCATCGGCGCAATGGGCGTTGACCATGTATTCGACGCTATCCGCGATGACCTCCCGGCTCGGGAGGGAATAGAGCATCCCGTCATGGCCCATGGCGATGCCGTCATCGACCGCGATGGTGTTGAATTCCTTGGCAACACCGCCCGCCGCCTCGACCTCTCGCGCAACCATCTGGCCGAGGTCCTTGAGGTGCACATGCCCCGGCACGAACTGGGTGAAGCTGTTGACGATGGCGATGATGGGCTTGTCCCAATCACCATCGGTCATCCCGGTGGCGCGCCAAAGGCCACGGGCGCCGGCCATGTTGCGGCCATGGGTGGTCGTGCGGGAACGGTATCTGGGCATGTCTGTCCTCCTGTCGAGCGGGATTTGCTTAGCGCAAAGATGGGGGGAGGGCCATATGGGGAAAGGGGAAAAGGGCTCGTATATGTTGCCGCGCCATCGACAACGCGGGAGGGAGTGAACCCGCCCTTGATCGGCCCGCTTTAGCCTCGCCGAACCCGGACGACTTCAACCGGCACACCAGCGTCACCCAAATCGCCTCCGCGCGGGGCGGCACGGCGGGCTGACGCCCGTGATTCCGCGCCGCGCAGTGCTCAGCCCCACAGCTCCGCACTGGCCGGATGCACCCCCGCCGCGTCATAGACCAGCGGTGCGGCGCGGTCTTCGGCCAGCAGGAGCGGCCCGTCGAGGTCCACCACCTCGGCCCCTTGCGCCACCAGAATGGCGGGGGCCATGGCGAGCGACGATCCCACCATGCAGCCAACCATGACCTGATAACCTTCGGCGCGGGCGGCGTCGCGGAGGGCAAGCGCTTCTGTCAACCCGCCGGTCTTGTCCAGCTTGATGTTGACCATGTCGTATTTGCCCTTGAGGCCCGGCAGGCTGGCGCGGTCGTGGCAGCTTTCATCGGCGCAGACGGGTAGTGGCCGCTCGATCTCGGCCAGCATATCGTCGGAGCCAGCAGGCAGCGGCTGTTCCACCATCTGCACGCCGAGGCGCAGCAGGTGCGGGGCGAGTGCGGCATAGACCTCTGCCGTCCAGCCCTCGTTCGCGTCGACGATGATGGGGGATTTCGGCGCGCCTTCCCGCACCGCCTCCAGCCGCGCCATGTCGTCGGGCGTGCCGAGCTTGATCTTCAAGAGCGGCCGATGCGCGTGTTTCGCGGCCTCGGCCCGCATATTCTCGGGCGTATCGAGCGACAGCGTGTAGGCGGTGATCAGCGGACGCGGCGCAGGCAGCCCCGCCAGTTGCCACACCGGCGCGCCGGTCTGCTTGGCGGCCAGATCCCACAGGGCGCAGTCCACGGCATTGCGGGCGGCGCCAGCAGGCAGGGCATCCTGCAGATCCTGCCGGGAAATGCCTTCGGGCAACCCCTTGATCTCAGCGGTCACACTGTCGAGCGTCTCGCCGTAGCGGGCATAGGGCACGCATTCCCCCTGCCCAACCACGCCATCTGCGAAGGCGCGCACGGTCAGGACATGGGCCTCGGTCCGGCTGCCGCGGGCGATGGTGAAGACCTGCGCCAGCCGGAAGGTATCGGCGGTGACAGACAGCATCAGATCGCGTCGAGCGCGTCGACCAGGCGGCCTGCACCCTGGCGGAACGGATCGACGGCGGGCAGGCCCATCCGCTTCTCGGTCGCTTCGAGGTAGGACAGCGCCTCGTCCTCACCCATGCCAGAGGTGTTCACGGAAATGCCGACAACCTGGCAAGCGGGGTTCGCCACCTTCGCAAGCGGCAGCGCCATGTCGCGCAGGGCCTCCAGCGAGGGCAGGTCATAGCCCGGCAGGCCGCGCATATGGGCACGGGTCGGCTCATGCGCCAGGATCAGCGCGTCAGGCTGGCCACCGTGGATCAGCGCCATGGTCACGCCGGAATAAGACACGTGGAAGAGGCTCCCCTGCCCTTCGATGTGGTCCCAGTGATCCTCGTCATTATCCGGGGTCAGCCATTCGACCGAACCCGCCATGAAATCGGCGATCACGGCATCAAGCGGCACGCCGTTTCCGGTGATCAGGATCCCGGTCTGACCGGTGGCGCGGAAGCTCGACTTCATGCCACGCTTCTTCATCTCGGCGTCAACCGCCAGCGAGGTATACATCTTGCCGACGGAACAGTCGGTGCCCACGGCGAGGCAGCGCTTGCCGGACCGCTTCACGCCATTGGCGATCGGGTATTTCACGTCCGGCACGCGCACGTCATGCAGCTTGCGCCCGGTCGCCTCGGCCACGGCCACGAGATCCGCTTCGTCGCGCAGCAGGTTGTGCAGGCCGGAGGCAAGGTCGAAGCCTTCTTCCAGCGCCATAACCAGAACCTTCTTCCATTCCTGGCTGATCACGCCGCCCCGGTTGGCAACACCCACCACCAGCGTCTTGGCCCCGGCCTCTTTCGCGGCAGTCAGGTCCATATCGGGCAGCTTCACATCGGCGCCGCAGCCGTCCATGCGGAACTGGCCGATGGCGTTGTCGGGGCGCCAGTCGCGGATGCCCTGGGCCACCTTCGCGGCGAGCTGGTCAGGCGCATCGCCGAGAAACAACAGGTACGGGGTCTGGATCATGGGGTGGACCTCTGATGAAAGGGAAAAACGGCGCACCGCGAGCGGTGCTTTGGCATCAGGCTAGCCCGGAAAATGCTGCCGGTGCAAAGGCCAAATTCAGGGTTTCGACCAGTCCAGTAGCGCGATCGGCGCGTCCTGTTCCTGATAGAAGTCACGCGGTGCATGATCGGAAGCAGGCGTATTGCGCTTGAATTCATAGCGCATCATGTCGCCGTGCATTTCCGAGGCCACGATCAGCGCCTGGTAAAGATGCCTGGGGCCCTCGTAGATATCGACCAGCCCACGCAGATGCGGCGCGTGCTCGGCATCGAGCGCGAAGCCTTCCTCGGCAAATTGCAGGATCGGGTATACATCGTCGCCCACATGCACAGAGCGGCGGCTGCGCTTGCGCTCGGCTTTCTTCTGGGCGGCCTTGAGGCCTTCCAGAACTTCTTTTGGCAGATACCCGGTCATGGTCCCGATTCCATGCGTTCAGCTGTGGATAAACTTGGCGCTGCAAAGGATTCGGACAAGGACGCGTAGCCGCTGCAACGCAGCACGTCGCATATCGGCCACAGTGGCCAAAGACCGCTTACCGGTCACCGCCCGATATGGGCGTCCCTTTACTTGCCCCCGGGGCTGCGGCAGCATAAGCCCAACGAAACCAGAACAAGCTTTTCGAGGCGGTAGCAGTTCCATGTCGAATGCGACCACACGGTCAGAGCCCGGATCGGGCCATCCTTTCCTGTCCTTCCTGAATACCGTTTCCGATGACGGCAAGTCCCGGCAGGCGAACAGTTTTGAAACCGCCCCCGGGCTGGTCGACATCCTGACGGCAGAGGGCTTCCTTGCCCCGTCGGACCCCCTGTCCCAGTCCCAGATGCTCAGCCTTCTGACGCTGCGGGAAACTGCCTATGCGGCCCTGTCGGCCATCGCGGCGGGCCGGTCCCCTGGTCGCGAGGATGCCCTGTTCCTGACCGATGCGATCAAGGCGGTCTACGCTGAGGCAGAACTGGTGATCGGGCCGGAAGGGCTGCGTGTCGGCGCAAGCCCGCTTGGGCGGTTGCACGAACAACTCGTTCTGTCGCTGGACGATCTTCTGCGATCCGATCTCTTTGGCCGCCTGCGCGAATGCAAGCGGTGCTCTCACCTGTTCATTGACAAGGGGCGCGGGGTCGGGCGGCGCTGGTGTTCCATGTCGCGCTGCGGCAACCGGGCCAAGGCCGAAAGCTTCCGCGCGCGGCAGCGCAAGGCAGCCTGATCGCGTCAGTTTCGCCGCGCCATGGCGCGTCGACCGGGCGCGCGACCCGCCGGGTCGCGTCAATTTCCGCTCACGGAAATTCCCCCCTGTCTGTGCAGTGAAGCAGAGACGGCCTGCGCGGCTGAGGGTAGCCGCGGCGGCAGGTGCCGCTATCTTCTGGCTCAACGATCGCAAGGAGAATTGCCAATGGGCATGCTGGTGGACGGACAATGGGTGGACAAGTGGTACGACACCAAGGCCACCGGCGGCGCGTTCAAGCGTAGCGAGGCGCAGTTCCGAAACTGGGTCACGGCGGATGGCTCTGCCGGGCCAAGCGGCGAGGGCGGCTTCAAGGCCGAAAGCGGGCGCTATCACCTCTATGTCAGCCATGCCTGCCCCTGGGCGAATCGCACGCTGATCTATCGCAACCTCAAGGGGCTGACCGATCATATCGACATCTCCGTCGTGCATCCCGACATGCTGTCCGATGGCTGGACCTTCTCCACCGATTTTCCGGGCGCAACGGGGGACCGGCTGTTCGGCTCGGAGTTCGCGCGCGACATCTACCTGCGGGCCAGGCCCGACATGACCGGGCGCGTGACGGTGCCGATCCTGTGGGACAAGCAGCGCAACACCATCGTGTCGAACGAAAGCTCGGAGATCATCCGCATGTTCAACACGGCGTTCAACGACATCACCGGCGATCGGCAGGACTTCTACCCCGCCCCGCTGCGCGACCGGATCGACGCCCTGAATGCGCGCATCTACGATGACGTGAACAACGGGGTCTACAAGGCCGGGTTCGCGACCACTCAGCAAGCCTATGACCGCGCCGTCCATGAGCTCTTCGATGCGCTGGACTGGATCGAGGATATCCTGGCGCGCAGCCGCTACCTGACCGGCGACCGGGTGACCGAGGCCGACTGGCGGCTGTTTCCCACCATCGCCCGGTTCGACGCCGTGTATCACCTGCACTTCAAGTGCAACCGGGCCCGGATCGTGGACTATCCCAACCTGTGGGGCTGGGCGCGTGAGCTCTATCAATGGCCCGGCATCCGTGACGTGGTGCAGTTCGACCATTTCGTGCGGCACTACCATTACAGCCACGAAACCATCAATCCGCACCGTATCATCCCGATCAATCCAGTGATCGACTGGGACGCCCCCCATGGGCGAGAGGCATTGCGGGCGGCCTGAAAATCGGGTTGAACCGTTCCCGGTGAACAGGGGACGGCAATGACCGGGACAGACGGCAAGCGCGATCATGGCGGCGGAATCGATGGCGCGGTGGCCCGTTTCGGCGGGACGCGCGGCGATTGGATCGACCTGTCGACAGGCATCAACCCGCTGCCCTATCCCCTGCCCGACTTCCCCCCCGATGCCTGGACGGCCCTGCCCGACCAGGGGGCTTTCGAGGCGCTGAGTGACGCGGCCCGCGCCTTCTGGCGCGTGCCCGGGGGGGCGGCCCTTTTGGCCGCACCCGGCGCCTCGGCCCTGATCGCGCGGATCCCGGCGCTGTTGCCGGCGGGCACGGTCGAGATCCCCGCGCCGACTTACAACGAGCACCGGGCCGCCTTCCGCGCCCATGGCTGGCAAGAGGGGAATGGCGATGCGCTGGTCGTGGTGCACCCCAACAATCCCGATGGCCGGGTCTGGACCGAGGCCGAGCTTGCCAGCGACCGTCGCCTGACGGTGATCGACGAGAGCTTCGGGGATGTGCTGCCGGAGTCGAGCCTCGTTCACCTGGCCGAGCGGCCTGGGGTCGTCGTTCTTAAAAGCTTTGGGAAGTTCTGGGGGCTGGCGGGTCTGAGGCTCGGCTTTGCCATCGCCCATCCCGAGACCATCGATCGATTGGCCGAGATGATCGGCCCCTGGGCTGTCTCTGGCCCGGGGATCGCGACCGGGACGGTCGCGCTCCGCGATCTGGGGTGGGCAGAAGAAACGCGCGCCCGGCTGGCCCGCGACGCAGAGCGGCTCGACGCGGTGATGACCCGCGCCGGGGCGGCCATTGCGGGCGGCACGACGCTCTTTCGCCTCTACGACGTGGGCGAGGCCGCCAGGTGGCAGGAGCGGCTCGCGCGCCATCACATCTGGACCCGCATCTTCCCCTATTCCGACCGCTGGATCCGGCTCGGCCTGCCAGGACCCGAGGCGCATTGGGCCCGGCTGGAAGAGGCGCTGGCATGAGCGCGGGGCTGCTTCTGGGCGCGATGGCGCTCGATGCCGTGATGGGCGAGCCGCGATGGCTCTGGTCTCGGGTGCCGCATCCGGCCGTTCTGATGGGGCGGCTGATCGGCTTGGCCGACATCCGCTTCAACACCGGGCCGCGCTGGCACAATGGCGTTCTGGTCGTCCTGGGGCTGGTCGCAGGCGCGGCGCTGCTAGGGGTGGTGATCGAAGCCCTGCCGCTTGGCTGGCTCTGGTCGTTGATCGGGGGCGCGATCCTGCTGGCCCAGAAAAGCCTTGTGCAACATGTGCAGGCAGTGGCCGATGGCCTGCGCTACGGCGTGGGCGAGGGTCGGCGGGCGGTCGCCATGATCGTCGGGCGTGACACGCGCGCTATGGATGAACCTGCAATCGCGCGGGCGGCCATCGAAAGCGCGGCCGAGAACTTCTCGGACGGGGTGATTGCCCCGGCCTTCTGGTTCCTGGTGGGCGGGCTGCCCGGCATCCTTGTCTACAAGATCGTGAACACCGCCGATTCCATGATCGGCTACCGCACGCCCCGGCACGAGGAATTCGGTTGGGCGGCGGCGCGGCTCGACGATGTCCTGAACTGGGTTCCGGCGCGGATCACCGCTTGCCTGATCGCGCTGGCCTTCTGGTCTGGGCGCGCAGTCGATGTCGTGCGGCAGGACGCGGGGCTGCACCGCTCGCCCAATGCGGGCTGGCCCGAGGCGGCCATGGCAGGCGTGCTGGACGTGGCCCTGTCCGGACCGCGCAGCTACCACGGGCAATCCCGCGATTTTCCCTGGGTGAATGGCAGCGGAGAACGTCAGATCGGCGTGGCCGAGATCGAGCGCGCCATTTCCGTGCTGTGGCGGGTCTGGGCCGTGGTCGCGGCCTGCACGCTGGTTCTTGCCCTGTTCTGAACGCCTGCTAGTCTCTGTCGAAAGACAGCAACAGGATTTTCCAGATGCGATTGATTTCAGCGACCCTTCTTTCCCTGGCCCTCTCGACCGCTGCCCATGCGCAGCAATGCGGGGGCAGTTTTTCCGGCTTCGTCGACGGGCTGCGCCAGGAAGCCATGCAGCGCGGCCACAGCGCGCAAAGCGTCAACGCTTTCTTCAACGGCGTGAGCCAAGACCAGGCCACCCTTCAGGCTGACCGCCGCCAGGGCATCTTCACCCGGCCCTTCGTCGATTTCTCGCGCCGGTTGATCAGCCAGAACCGCATGGATCACGGCCGCATCAACGCAGAACGTTACCGCAGCGTCTTTGACCGGATGGAACGCGAATTCGGCGTGAGCCGGGGCGTGCTGCTGGCCTTCTGGGCCTTCGAGACCGATTTCGGGGCCTTCCAGGGCGACTACAACACGGTGAACTCTCTGGTCACGCTGGCCCATGACTGCCGCAGGCCGGAGCTGTTCCGCCCGCAGGTTTTCGCCGCGCTTGACCTGTTCGAGTCGGGCGACCTCGACCCGCGCCGCACGACCGGGGCCTGGGCGGGCGAGATCGGGATGGTGCAGATGCTGCCTGAAGACATCCGCGACCGGGGCATCGACGGTGATGGCGACGGGCATGTGGACCTTCAGGGTTCTGCCCCAGATGCGCTTCTGTCCGGGGCCAACATGCTGCGCAGCCTGGGCTGGCGGGCAAACGAACCCTGGCTGGTGGAAGTGACGATGCCATCGGATTTCGACTGGTCGCAGACGGGGCTTGGCACCACGCGGCGGGTGTCGCAATGGCAGCAGATGGGGGTGCAGGGGCGCAACGGGACCCTGCCCGACACCAACCTGCAAGCCTCGGTCCTGCTGCCGCAGGGGCGCAACGGGCCCGCCTTCATGGCCTACCCGAACTACTCGGTTCTCTTCGAGTGGAACCAGAGCTTCGTCTACGTGACCACGGCCGCCTATTTCGCCACGCGGCTGGAAGGCGCGCCGGTCTACAACGCAGGCAACCCCGACCCGGGGCTGGACCAGACCCAGATGCGGCAATTGCAGCAGCGGCTGACCGAGATGGGCTATGACGTGGGCGGAATCGACGGCATCCTGGGCGCGCGCACCCGCGACGCGGTGCAGGAGGTGCAGGGTCAGCTTGGGCTGCCGGCCGATGCCTGGCCGACACTGGAGCTTCTGCGCAGGCTCTGACCCGGTTTCGCCGCCTTCGGCGTCGACCCGCGCGATCCAGACGGATCGCGGGTGGGGGCTCTGCCCCCGCCGCCTGCGGCGGCGCCCCCGGAGTATTTGAGCCAAGAAGAAAGAGGCCGCTGAGGCTCAGGCAACCAGCTGTTCAGCCTTCTTGAGATCGACGCTGACCAGCTGGCTGACGCCCTGCTCGGCCATGGTCACCCCGAACAGGCGGTCCATCCGGCTCATCGTCACCGCGTGGTGGGTGATGATCAGGAAGCGGGTGTCGGTCTGGCGGGTCATCTCGTCCAGCAGGTCGCAGAAGCGGGTGACATTGGCGTCATCGAGCGGCGCATCGACCTCGTCGAGCACGCAGATCGGGGCCGGGTTGGCCAGGAAGACCGCGAATATCAGCGCCAGCGCCGTCAGGGTCTGTTCGCCCCCGGACAGGAGCGACAGGGTCGAGAGCTTCTTGCCCGGCGGCTGGCACAGGATTTCCAGCCCGGCCTCCAGCGGGTCGTCGCTTTCGACCAGCACCAGCTTGGCCTCGCCCCCGCCGAAGAGATGGGTGAAGAGCATGCCGAAATTGCGGTTCACCTCGTCGAAGGCGGCCAGCAGCCGCTCACGCCCTTCGCGGTTGAGGCTGACAATTCCACCCCGAAGCTTGCGGATGGCTTCTTCGAGATCTTCCTTTTCGGCTGCCAGGGTGTCGCGTTCCTCGGTCACTTCGCGGGCGTCTTCCTCGGCGCGCAGGTTGACCGCTCCGAGCGCGTCACGCTGGCGGCGCAGGCGCAGCACATCGGCCTCGATATGCTCGACCGAGGGCATCCGTTCGGGATCGGCATCAAGCTGTTCGAGGAGCTTGGCTGGACCGACCTCCATATCTTCCTCGATCCTCTCGGCGGCGGCTTCCAGCACCTCGGCGGCACTGTCGCGGCGGGCCTCGGCGCGGGCGCGGGCCTCGCGCGCGTTGGAGGCTTCGCGTTCCGCGTCACGTTCGGCCTGAACCGCCTCGCGCAGACGGGTTTCCCCGACCGCCAGCGCATCGGCTGCGGCCTTGCGGCGGGTCTCGGCAGTGTCGATCGTGTCGGCCAGCTTTTCCTTGCGGGCAACGATCTGGGCCGGGGCCTTGCGGGCGGCTTCCAGTTCCACCTCGGCGAAGCTCTTGCGGTTCTGAAGCTCCGAGATCCGGGTCGCGGCATTATCGAGCCGCTTCTGCCAGGAGGACACTTCCTGGGAAATCCGGGTCAGGCGGCTGTCGCGCGCTTCGCCCGCGCGCTTCAGTTCCTCATGCGCGCCGCGCGTGGCCATCAAGGCCGAGCGGGCGGTTTCGGTGGCACCACGCGCCTCTTCGACGCGGGCACGGGCGGCGTCGAGGTCTTCCAGTTCCGACTTTGCCCGCGCGGCATCGGCCAGCGCCTCGCGCGCAGACTCCGCTTCCTCGGCGTGGCGAGTGGCGGATTGGCGCAGGGTTTCCAGGCGGCCTTCGAGGATATTGCGGTCTGCCTCGGTGCGGGAAAAGGCCCGGCTGGCATCGGCCAGTTGCTGATCCGCTGCGCGGCGCGCGGCGCGGGCCTGCTTGTCGGCTTCGGTCAGGGCGGCCAGCCGGTCGGCATTGGCCTTGTGCGTCGTCCGGGTGCGGTCCACGGCAAGGGCAAGCCGTTCCAGTTCGTCCGACATGTCGTTGAGCTTGTTGGCCTGCTCCAGCCTCCGCGTGGCGGAAGAGGAACTATCGGCGGCGGCCTGCGCGAACCCGTCCCAACGCCACAGGTCGCCGGACCGCGTGACCAGCCGCTGCCCCGGCAGAAGCTGCGGTTGCAGGCGCGGGCCTTCCCCGTTTTGCAACACGCCCACCTGGCGCAGGCGACGGGCCAGCACCGGCGGCGCATCCACGTATTCGGCCAGCGACACGATCCCCGCGGGCAGGGGCTGCGGCGTGTCGTATTGCGGCAGGGTTGTCCAGCCGGTGCCATCCTCGGCCTCGGGAGCCTTGAGGTCGTCGGCCAGGGCAGCGCCAACGGCGGCCTCGAACCCGGGGGCCACGCGCACGCGATCGAGCAGCTGGTTGCGCCCGCCGCGCTCGCGTTCCAGCAGGCGGGCCAGCGCGCGCACCTCCGCGTCGAGCGTGTTCCACTCGCCTTCCGCCTCGGCCAGGACGCTGCGCGCCTCGGCCTCGCGGGCCTGCGCCTCGGACCGGGCGGCTTCTGCCTCGGTCAGGGTTTCCTCGGCCCTTGCGGCCAGGTCCGTGGCGCGGGCAAGCTCGGCCTCCGCCTCGTCATGTTCGCGCGCCAGGGTGGTCAGGCGCTCTTCGGCCTCGGCGGCATCGGTGCTGGCCTTCTCGGCTTCGCGCGTGTGGCGCTCCGAGGCGCGGGCGGCATCGTCCAGCAAGCGCTGTGCCGACTGGTGCCGGGCGGCCAGCCGGGCGGCCTCTTCCGTCAGGTCGGAATGCACGGTTTCCTGCTCGGCGAGGGCCTGCGTGGCGGCATCGACCGCCTCCAGCGCGGCGCGCAGGCTGTCCTCGTGCCCGTCACCTGCCTCGCGCAGCGCCTCGGCCTCGCGTTCCAGCGCTTCGATCGTGTTGCCGGCATCGGCGTTCAGCGCGTCTTCGCGGGCAAGGTCCTTGGCCAGTTGGGCAATCCGGCCGGCGAGGGTTTCAATCGCCCTCTGGGCGCGCGCTTCCTCGTCGTTCAGGGCATCGCGTTCAACGGTGACACGCTGCAAAAGGGCCGAGGCGATGGCTTCTTCCTCGCGCAGGGGCGGAACTGCCTCTTCGGCAGCTTCGCGCGCCTTGCTTGCCTCGCGGGCGGTGGTTTCCGCGCGGGCGGCCATGGTCACCGCGTCGCGCAGGGCGTTTTCCGCCTCGGCCCGGGCATCGTCGGCCTCTTTCCAGCGCCGATAGAGCAACATCCCCTCGGCGTGGCGCAG
>NZ_CAXREX010000138.1:0-7532 GCF_964229645.1 Nioella sp.
CGTCGACAAGGTTTCCTGAAATTCTACCGACGCTTTTTAGGACTCACCAACGCTTTAATGGTTCCACATCACGGGTCGGTCCACAACCATAGCGACGAAGTATTGAATGCGATGCCAGAGTTGCGGGTGGGTTATGCTGCAGCCGGACCGAACAACTATGGACATCCTCATAATGAAGTGCGCGATGCTGTCCGAGCCCATCACTACGCCTTTTTCCATCAAGTGGATCACAGGCAATTCAATCAGATCGTGATGAAAGTCGGAAAACGCTGATTAGGCTGAATCTCGTACAGCCAAGTTTTGGAGAACTAAATTTGGATCGCAATCAACTGGATGAAATAATCAGCTTATGCCTACAGGAACTCTACGATCAGGATGGTCAAATCTTAGCGCAAGACATCGGTGAGCGTGCAATATGCGGGCGATTGGCTATGCTGATGGTCCCTAAGTTTCCGGTGTACAGCGTGGATATTGAGTACAATCGCAAGGGTCCAGGCCTGGAGCCGAAAGACATTGAGATGCCGGATGAGAACGGTGAATTGACTGCCAGTCGAGTTTTTCCGGATATCATTGTGCATGAGCGTGGGCACAATCATCGTAACCTTTTGGTCGTCGAAGTGAAGAAGTCCACCAATGCCGTCGGTGACGAGCATGATCTCGCAAAGTTACAGGCGCTGTGTGGTCAGCTTCGATATCAAAATGGGTTGTTCTTGCGGTTATCCACGGGACCAAATTCTGCCTTAACAGGCGTCCAACGGCAATGGGTTGAAGGGCCTGCGACAGGTGAGTTTTGAACGGCAACTCTCGAGAAGCCGCGGCGCAGCAATAACGAATTTGACGAATGTCAGCTTTGGTCCGGAAGTTCGCTTTTAGCATCGTTGCAAGTAGCAGCAGCGGACGACCCGGCGCTTCTTGTGCTGCAATCCGTCGAGCTTAAGGGTCGGCCTTTTCAAAGCCAGGCCGAACTACCCGAGGAGGGTGGCCACGAACCAGCGCTGAAACGGTTTTGCGCGAAGAGGCACGCAGCCACCCGGTCTGCGTTTCGGTGAGGTCTAGCTATCAGCGCCAACTGAGTCGCGCAAGAGTGCGGAGTCGGTGGCTCTATCTTGCACACAGTTGCACGAACTGACCTCAGATCACGCTAGAATTGCTGTGATTCGCGTGCAGATAAGACCGTTAAGATATTGATATAATTACAGACCATTGTTTTCGGGAGGCAGGGGCCGGAGGTTCGAATCCTCTCACTCCGACCAATTGAACAAGGCACCTTCGGGTGCCTTTGTCATTTGGTGCCTTGGTTACCCGGATGCACGCGGGTCTTGGGGCAGGCGCAACCTACATGCCGCAATGGATCACACGATGAACTTTGCGCTGTCCTGGTTCGCCAGTTTGGCCATCAGGCGTCGAAGCTCGGCGACCTCTTCTTCGGAATAGACCGACAAAAGCTTCCGCTCGACTTCAAGCATGAGTGGTGCGAGGTCGTCGTAGACTGCCTTGCCCGCGCTCGACAGGCGCAGTAGCCGGCTGCGACCGTCGGCCTTGTTGGCTTTCGACAGGATCCACTTGCGTGCCTTCAGCGCGGTAATGGCCCGGCTGACCGACACCTTGTCCATGCTCGACTTGGTGACAATCTCGTTGGCCGTGAACTCTCCGTCCGGGCCGAGGATCACCATCGTCCGCCATTCGTAAGGCTTCAGCCCATAGCGGGTTTCATAGACACGTGTCACCGCCGAGCTGACCTGGCGATAGAAGATCCGTGTGTGAAACGGAAAGAAATCCTCAAGGACTAACAAAGACATAGCATGTCTCTCATGCGGGGGTTGCGGTGCCGGGTTGATGCGGCCGATTTGGGTGGTGCGACGCGCCCGAACCAAACCACAAGTTCACTCCTTGTGCCAGCGGATTTGGTTTCAAATGAAATTAGCGTTGACTTAGTTTCAAATGAAATCAAATGTAACGGGGCGTCCGCCAGATTCGGACGCTGCAAATGAAAGGGGAGGGACATGACACAACAAACCACGCAGAGGGCAGCGCTGACGCCCGCAGAGCAAGGCGGCATCTTTGCCGTGATCAACCGGCGTCTCGACAGCGTGGCGCAACCGTTCGACGGAGTTGCATGGCTGGCGCTTCGGGCGACGACGGGGCTTCTTCTGGTGCCGCATGGGGCGCAGAAACTTTTCGGGATCTTCGGGGGCGGCGGTATCTCGGGCACCGCGGGGTTCCTGGAATCGGTTGGCTATCCGACCCCGACTTTGCTGGCGATCTTGATCGGCTGCGTCGAATTCTTCGGCGGTCTGATGCTGACTTTCGGGCTTCTGACGCGCTTCGTTGCGGTGGCCATCGCGGTCTTCATGGCCTTCGCGGTTCTGTTTCACCTGGGCAACGGCTTTTTCTGGACGGCGCGCGGCTATGAATACCCGCTCTTCTGGGCTGTCGCGGCGCTTTTCTTTGTCGTTCGGGGCGGCGGAGCCTTCTCGCTCGACCGCAAGCTCTCGGCCTGAGCAGGCCGTTTCCCAAGCATGATTTTCGACGCCGGCCTGGCCGGTTGTCGCCTGAAAGGACTTCTCATCATGACTACGCAGACCACCCGCAAGGGCACCGCACGCATTTCCCGTCTGGTGACCGCTTCGCTTCTGGCGCTAGGTGCCAACACACTGACCGCCCAGGCCGAGGAATACGTCCTGTCGTCCTGGCTGCCGCCGGCGCATCCGCTGGTAACCGGCACCATCCAGCCCTGGGCCGATCAGGTTACGGAATTGACGGAAGGCCGCGTCACCGTGCGGATCCTTCCCCGGCCCCTTGGTCCTCCGCCGGCGCATTTCGACATGGCCGCCGACGGCATTGCCGACATCACCTACGGGCTGCACTCATTCACCACCGACGACCGGTTTCAGCGGTCGCGGATCGGCCAGTTCTCGTTCCTTGGCGATGATGCGGCAAAGACGTCGGTCGCCTACTGGGACGTCTATGGCGACAGGCTGGATGCCGCCGCCGAACACGCGGGCACACATCTTCTTGGGCTCTGGGTGCATGGCCCGGGAATGTTTCACAACAGCCTGCGCCAAATCGAAACACCCGAGGATTTTCAGGGGCTGAAAGTTCGGGTTCCCGGTGGCTATGTTGCCGAACTGGCGGAAGAACTGGGCGTGACCACGCAGTTCATGGGGCCCGGCGATGTCTATGAAAAGATGTCGACCGGCGTGATCGACGGGGTGACCTTTCCGGCCGAGGCGCTGAAGGCCTTCAACCTGTCGCAACACGTGAAATACGCCATGGAAGTGCCCGGTGGCCTATATAACACAAGCTGGTTCATGGTGATGAATGAAGACCGGTGGAACGATCTGTCTGAAGAGGATCGCGCGGCCATCAGCTCTGTCTCGGGGGCCATGCTTGCGAAGGTGGCCGGTCAGGTCTGGAATGCCGCCGACACCGCCGGTCTAGAAGACGCGACCGCCAAAGGCGTGACCTTCTACGCCGCCCCGGCTCCGGTGCTGAACCGGGTCCAAGAGATCGCCGCAGCCAAGGAAGCGGCCTGGGCCGAAGCGGTCGCTGCGCAGGGCTTCGACGGGGCCGCAGCCCTGACCGCCCTGCGGGAGCAGGCGAAATGACATCCGTCAAGACATCCTCCGGGATCGAGCAGCATCGTCAGGCCCCACGGGCCTGGCGATACCTTGAGCGGGCGCTTGGCCTCGGCACTGCCGGGGTGCTCAGCGTGATGATGGCCTTGACCGGGACCGATGTCATCGCTCGCTATGTTCTGAACGCTCCTATCAAGGGGGCCTTCGAACTGACCGAGATCCTGCTCGTCTGCCTGGTCTTCCTGGCCATGCCCCTGGCCATGCTGTCGCAGTCCCACGTCGAGGTCGAACTGTGGGAGCCCAAGTCGCGCCTGGGCAAGGCGCTGCGGATCCTTTTGGGGGGCGCGGCGGCCCTTTTGGTCTTCGGCGGGCTGGCCTGGCAGCTGATCGACCATGCCGCGCGCCTGGCGCGATACGGATCGGTGTCGAATTCGCTGGCGATCCCGCTGAACCTTGTCGCCTGGGTCGCTGCAATCGGCTGCGCCATAGGTGCGCTGGTCGCCCTGCGCCACATCCTCAAGAGCCTGAAAGACCTTTCATGATCGCTTCCCTCATCGCCTTTTTTGCGCTGTTTCTTCAGGTGTTCCTGCGGGTGCCGATCGCCTTTGCCATGATCATCACCGGAACAGCCGGCTTTGCCCTTCTGCGCAACTGGGACGCCAGCCTCCGTCTGACCGGCAACGCCGCTTTCGATACCGTCTTTTCCTTCACCCTGTCGGTCATTCCGCTGTTTATTCTGATGGGCAATCTGCTGACCCGGTCGGGCGTATCGGATGCGCTTTTCCTGACAGCGCATCGGTCTCTCTATCGGCTCAAGGGCGGGCTGGCCATGGCGACCATCGTGGCCTGTGGTGGCTTTTCGGCGGTCTGCGGATCGTCACTGGCCACTGCCGCGACCATGTCCAAGGTCGCCATGCCGTCGATGCGCAAGACGGGCTATGCCGACAGCCTGGCGACCGGAGCCATCGCGGCAGGCGGTACACTGGGCATTCTGATCCCGCCGTCGGTCATTCTGATCATCTACGGGCTCATCACCGAAGCAGACATTGGCAAACTGTTCCTGGCCGGGATCCTGCCCGGCCTCTTCGGGGTCGTGTGCTATATCGCTGCCGTTGCGGTGACTGTGCGCCTGAAACCCGGACTGGCCCCGGACGAAGCCGGTGTCGCCCCGATCACCCGCGCCGACATCACCGGGGTGATCGCGGTCGTCGGCCTTTTCGCCGTCATCATGATCGGCATCTACGGCGGGCTTTTCACCCCCTCAGAGGCGGCGGCCATCGGCGCGCTGGTCTCGCTTGTGATCGCCATTGTTCGGGGCAGCCTTGGCCTGCGCGACTATCTGGCGATCTGTGTCGATACTGCCCGCACCTCGGCGATGATCTTTGCGCTGATTATCGGGGCCGAGGTCTTTTCGAACTTCGTCTCCTATGCCGGACTGCCGGACGCGATCCTGGCCTGGGTCAGCGGGCTCGAGGTGGGTCCCTATTTGGTCATCCTTGCGCTGGTTCTGGTCTACATCGTCCTTGGAGCGGTGCTTGAAAGCCTGTCGATGATCCTGCTGACCGTGCCGATCTTCTATCCTTTGATCCTCTCTCTGGATTTCGGCACCGGCTGGTTGGCAGATGCGGACAACGTGACGATCTGGTTCGGCATCCTGGTGGTTGTCGTGACTGAAATCAGCCTGATTTCTCCTCCGATCGGTTTGAACGTCTTTGTCCTGCGCAGTGTGCTGCGGGACGTCCCGATCACCACGATGTTTCGCGGCATCCTGCCCTTCTGGGCGGCGGACATCGTGCGATTGGTCGCCATTATCTCGGTCCCCGCCATCGCGCTGGTCCTGATTTAGGGGTGGCATGAGACATTCACTCCCCTTCATCCGACCCGCAGGCGACAGGAGGATTCCGTGAAGCTGTACTCCTACTGGCGCTCGACCACGTCGTTCCGGGTCCGCGCTGTTCTCAACCTCAAGGGGCTGGATTTCGACTATGCTCCGGTGGACCTATTGGCAGGCGATCAGCGGTCGCGGACCTACGCGACGCTGAACCCGGGCAAGAGTGTTCCGACCCTTGTGCTGGACGACGGTACAGCGCTGACCCAGTCGCTGGCGATCATCGACTATCTTGATGCGGTTCATCCCGTGCCGCCCATGCTGCCAGCCGATCCGCTGGCACGCAGTCGGGTGCTCTCGGTTGCGCTGGCCGTCGCCACGGACATTCATCCGGTCAACAATTTGCGTGTGCTCGCGCGGCTGGGCAAGGCCTTCGTTGCGAATGACGCAGACCGGCGCAACTGGATGCACCACTGGATGGCGGAAGGCTTTGATCAACTCGTGGCGCTGCTGCCCGCCGGTGCGGGCTTTGCCTTCGGTGGAAAGACCCCGGACCTGGCCGATGTCTGCATCACCGCGCAGCTTTACAATGCCCGAAGGTGGGGCGTGCAGCTGGGCCGTTGGCCCCGCCTGGCCGAGATCGAGGCCGCATGCCTTGCGCTGCCCGCCATTGCCGCCGCCCACCCCGAACAGCAATGCGACGCAACGCGCGAGGCCTGTACTTGACGGGAAAGCCCTTTAAGCGCGGGCAGAAGCAGTTTCTTAAGGTTTCTGGGTTTATCTGCGCGGGTAGGGCAGACCCGGGGCGCGGATGAAGCGGATCAGATCGTTAAGCTTGTCGAAATCCATCCTGCTTGCGGTGGCGCTGCCGATCGTGCTGGCGCTGGCGCTTGGGGCGGCGATGATCCTGCGGTCCTGGGGCAGCATGCGCGATGCAGGGCTGATCCAGCACCAGATGAAGCTTGCCGTGGCCTTTGGCGGGCTGGTGCATGAACAACAGAAGGAACGCGGGGCGACCTCGATCTTCCTGAATTCCGGCGGTGCGGAATTCGGCGCGGAACTGGCCGCGCAACGTCGCGCAACCGATGCCGCGGCCGACGCCCTGCGTCAGGTCGTGGCCCGGACTGCCGCGCGAACGCCCGCTGTGACCGCCGATGCCGTCGCGGGCATTCTTGCCGATATGGGGCGCATGGGTACGGTGCGCTCGGGCGTGGATGCGCTGACCCTGCCGGTCGGCCAGGCGCTTGGCTATTACACTGGCTTGAACGGGCGCGCCATTGACCTGGTGGGCCAGATCGGCGCGATGACCCGCAACCCCGAGATCGGAACCGCCCTGACCGCTCTTTCGGCCTTCATGGTCGCGAAGGAACGCGCAGGCATCGAACGCGCCATCGGCTCTGGCATGTTCGCGGCTGGCGATTTCTCACCACCACGTCAGCTGCACCTGCAACGGCTGGTCGCCCAGCAGGATCTGGCCTTTGGCCTGTTCCGGCAACTTGCGGACAAGCCCGGCCTGGCCGCCCTGGATGCAATCGAAAGAAGTGAGGCCGCGCAAAAGCTTGCGCTGATGCGGGACCTCGCTTTCCAGGCCGAGGGCGGATCGGATCGCGGTGTGACGGCGGCCGACTACTTTTCCGCCGCAACGGGTCGGATCGGGCAAATGAAAGCCACCGAAGATGCCCTGGCCGCGGCGATCACCGCGCAATCCGCTGCCCTGCGCGCGGCCAAGTCCCGCAATGTGCTGGGGCTGGCCATCCTGCTGGTTTTGGGCTCGTCCCTGGCCGGGGGGCTGTCCTTCGTTGCACACCGTACCGCCGTCGGATCGGTCCGGCGCGTTGTGACCGCCGCTGACGCCATGGCGGCAGGTGACCTGACCGCCCAGGTTCCGCCTGTCGACACGCCGGAAATCCGTCGCGTGGCCCAGGCGCTGACGGCCTTTCGCGACACGATTGTCGACGCCCGCACCCGGGCCGAGGCGGAAAGCGCCGCAACCCTTAAGGCGCAGCAACAGATCGCGCAGGAGCGCGAGGAAAACCATCGCCTCGAACAGGCCCGCGCGGCAGACCAGCAAGCCCGGGAAGAGGCGATCCGCGACGCAGAATCCCGCATCGCCAGCGAAATTTCCC
>NZ_CAXREX010000139.1:0-32432 GCF_964229645.1 Nioella sp.
GCCGGGCCGATCTTCCACGCCAGCATCAGAAGCGGGAAGTTCCACGGCAGGACGAGGCCCACGACGCCGATGGGTTCGCGCACCACCATGGCGATGTGATCGTCAGAGGCGGGACTGACCTGATCGTAGATCTTGTCGATCGCCTCCGCATGCCACTTGATGCAGTTGATCGTCTCGGGGATGTCCACCGTTTCGCAGTCGTAAATCGGCTTGCCGCTGTCGAGGCTTTCCATCACCGCAAGTTCGCGGGCGTTCCGGGTCAGGAGCTTGGCGAAGCGGATCAGGATGCCCTTGCGCTCTGCCGGGTGCATCCGCGACCAGCGGCCATCGTCAAACGCCTCGCGTGCTTTGGTAACCGCGAAATCCACATCCTCGGCCCCGCAGGCGGCTACGTCCGCAAGGGTTTCGCCCGTCGCCGGGTTCACCGTGGCGAAGGTCTTGCCCGAGATCGCCGGGCGGTAGGCGCCATCGATATAGGCGGCATTGGGGAAGTCCATCTCGGCGGCCAGCGCCTTGTATTCGTCGCGTGTCAGCAGGTTCATCTCTCAGCCCTCCGCCTCGATCTGCGCAATGGTGCGCTTCAGCACGCCGACCACCTGTTCCAGCGCGCGCTTGTCGTCCTTGTTCAGCCCTTTGAGCGGCGGGCGCATCGGCCCCGTGGTGATCCCGTTCAGGTCCACCCCGTACTTGATCGTCTGGATGAACTTGCCGCCCTGTTCCAGCACCCGCATCAGCGGCATCATCGCCGACATGATCCGTCGGCCCTTGTCGAAATTGCCCTCCAGCGCGCAGGCGTTGTAAAGCGCGATATGCTCTTTCGGCAGGAAGTTCGATCCGCCGCAAACCCAAAAGCGGCTGCCCCAGGCGAAGAACTCCAGCGCCTGGTCGTCCATGCCGCAGCCAAGCTGGATATGGGGATAGTCGCGGGCCAGCAGGTGCACCCGGTTGATGTCGCCCGAGCTTTCCTTGATGCCGCAGAAATTGCGGCTGCGGCCCACGCGGTCGAGGAACTCCTCGCCCATCATCGTGCCGGTGCGGCCGGGATAGTTGTAGAGCATCACGGGAAGGCCTGCCGCCTTGTCGATGGCCAGCGCATTCAGCGCGTTTTCCCGGTCAGTCGGCACCGCATAAGGGGGGGAGGCCAGCAGGATCGCATCGGCGCCCACGTCCTTCGCACCGCTTGCCAGGGCAATGGAGTCGGGCGTCAGCATTGCGCCCGTGCCCACCACCAACGGAAGCCGGCCCTTGATGCGGTCCTTGGTGAAGCGGGCGATTTCCAGTCGTTCCTCGACCGTCTGTGCATAGTTCTCGCCGGTGGACCCGCCCGAGATCAGACCGTGCACACCTGCCTCGATAAGGCTGTCGATCACGTCTGCCAGGGCGGTCCAATTGACTGAGAAGTCATCGTTGAAGGGGGTCACGACGGGCGTGTAGATCCCCTCGAACCGAAAGATGGGTGTCATCGCTATCTCCTCAGGCGGTTGCGATGCGCGGGGGCGCACCAAGCGGCAGGTCGAGCCCGCCGGGCATGACGAACAGTTCGATCTGGTTGCGGGACAGGTTCCAGTGCTGCGTGGCTAGGGCCGCGGCCTTGTCGGCATCGCCCGCCTCGATCGCGGCGATGATGGCGTCGTGCTGGTCGGCGGCCTCGGTCACGTTGCGGGCCATGGCTTCGTCGCGGGGACGGTAGAAGGTCATGGAAATCCGGGCGTGGTCGATCAGAAGGCGCTGGAAAGAGGGCAGGAGGTAGACATTGCCTGCCATTTCGCCGGTGATCTCGTGGAAACGGTTGTTCATGAGCGCCCGGTCACGGGCCGAGCCCTGCCGAAGTGCCGCGCGGAAGCCCGCCTGCGTCGTCTTGAGCGCCTCGATCTGTGCGGGGCGCGCGTTCAGCGCCGCAAGCCTCAGGATCGCGCCGTAGATCATCGGGGCGGCAAGGAAGAAGTCGCGCAGCGTGGTGTGGGACATTTCGGAAACCCGTGCCCCGCGGTTCTGGCGCAAGTCGACATAGCCTTCCCCGGCCAGCCTTCGCAGCACTTCCCGCAGGGGCGTGCGCGAGAGGCCGAATTCCGCGCATAGACTGGCTTCGTCAAGGTCGGCGCCTGGCTGCATTTCCAGCGTCAGGATCGCGGTCTTGAGCGCCTCGTATGCGGCGTCTTTTGGGCTGATGCGGTCCGAATCGGGCATGGGTGTCCTCTTGATCTGCCCGACGCTTAGCAAAGGCTGAACACAAATAAAATACATATTGAATACAATTTTGAAATCGGGCACCTCTGCCGTAGAGTTGTGGGGATGACGATGGAAACGCCCGAACACTTTGCCTTTCTTCTGGTCGATGACCTGACGCACATGGCCTTTGGCTGTGCGGTTGACCCCTTGCGCATCGCCAACCTGGTCAGCGGCAAGACGCTGTATTCCTGGTCACTCGTCTCGGAAACCGGAGGGCCTGCGACCTGCTCCAACGGGATCGTGACGCAGGTGAACCATGCGCTGGATGACATGCCGCAAGCCGATCGATTGTTCGTGCTGTCCGGTATCGGCGTGCAGAAGCGAAACACGCGCAGCCTTATGAACGGCATCCGAAGACAGGCGCGGCGGGGGGTTCAGATCGGGGGGCTGTGTTCGGCGGCCTGGATCCTGGCCCGCGCGGGATTGCTTGACGGGCGCAAGGCCGCGATCCACTGGGATTTTCACGATTCATTCATGGAAGAATTCCCGGACGTGCACCTGGTCAGCAGCGTCTTCGTCGCGGATGAGAAAATCGTCACGGCTTCGGGCGGCACCGCGACGGCAGACCTGATGCTGCACCTGATCGAGGAGAGCCATGGCGGGGACCTGGCGGCCGAGGTCGCCGACCAGATGGTCTATAACACCGTGCGAGAGGCGAACGCGGCGCAACGGCTGTCTTTCCAGGCCCGCCACGGCATTCGGAACGAACACCTGTCGCAGGCAATCCGCCGCATGAACGAGACCATCGAGACGCCGATGTCCCCGGCAGAGATCGCTGCCGAATTGCGGATATCCGTGCGCCAGCTTGAAAGGCTGTTCGGGCGCTACCTCAATTGCTCACCGAAGAAGTTTCAGCTTGATATCAGGCTGCAAAAGGCAAGGCATCTATTATTGCAAACAGAAATGCCAATCACGGAAGTCGCCTTCGCCTGTGGCTTCAAAAGCTCGGGTCACTTTTCCAGAAGCTACCGGTCCCATTTCGGGTGCTCTCCAGGCCAGCAGCGCGGGAAAATTGCATAATCCGTTCTGAAACAGGTGGTTGCGGTTTCTCAGGGCAGTGATTTTCTCGCTGCTTCGAAGGGTCACTTCGCACTTTCCTATTAATAATTCTGAAAATCCTGTTGACCGCTCAGATCGTAAGAATATCTAAAGATACAGGGATTCCGTTTTGATTTGCGAGAAAAAACAATTTCAAAGCGCAATAATTCTGGATTTCCTTTGATGGAGTAAGGGGTGCAGATGCGAAAGCGCGTTCCGGCAAGTATTGCCGTTGATTGGGGGCTTTCCGGGGTAAGGGCCTGGGCGCTGGATGATCAGGGAAGCGTTCTGATGAAGGCGCGCTCGGCCAGGAATCTGTCAAAACACGCCGGTGCTGGTTTTGAAGCGGCCCTGATGCGTTTGATCAGCCCTTGGCTGCTAAAGGAAAGCACGCCCGTCCTGGTCAGCGGCGTTGCCATGATGGACGGTGTCGAGGATGTCGTGACATCCCCCCGGCTTCCTGCAACCCCAACCGTCAGCCTTCCCATCCCCGTTTCGACAACGGATACCCGCGCCTCTGTACATGTGTTGCCGGGCCTTCTCCAGGCATCGCCGGCTGATAGGCTCGATGCCGAAGAGGCCGTGGTGCGCGGCGTGATCGCCGATTATCCCGGGTTCACCGGTGCCTTGTGTCTGCCGGGGGACTTCTCGAAATGGATCTTGCTTCAGGCCGGAACGGTTCGGTCAATCAGTAGCTTTCTCAGCGGCGAACTGGTTTCGCTTTTGGTCGCCCAATCCAGCCTGACGGGGCTTGAAGGCCACCGGGATTTGGATGAAGCGACCTTTCAGGAAACGGTGTCTGAGGTGCTGCGCGAGCCAGAAAGCATCATGCGGGTGCTTGGGGCCCTCAAGACCGGACCGAGGGCGTCCGTAGACATCCAGTTGGCGCGCTTGTCGGGGGCCGTAATCGGGGCCGAACTGGCCGCTACTCGATCTTACTGGGCGGATCGGCCCGTTATCGTCATCGGGCATGGGGCTCCGGCGCGGCACCATAGCCTCGCTCTAGCGGCCCAGGGCTGCGATGTGAGCGTGCGGGATGACGAGGAGCTTACCTTCATCGGGTTGAAAGCCGCCCTGACCCACGTGGTGACCGAGCTCGCCTGACCCGAACAGGGTGACCCGGCTTGCGCCCGGCGCGCGCCCGTGCATGACTGCGCGCGGTGCGAAAGAGGCGGGACATGACCAGCGTCATCATCAATGGATTTGGTCGGATCGGTCGCTCGGTTCTGCGGGCGTGGCTGACGTCAGGGCCGTGGCCCGAGATCGAGATTGTCGGCGTGAACGACATCGCATCGCTGGAAACCTGTGCCTATCTTTTCGAATTCGACAGCGTGTTCGGTCCGTTCCCCGGTGGTGTTCAGATCGAGGACGGAGCGTTGATTGCGGCCGGACGTCGGATTCCCTTCACCTGCCAGCCAGAGCTTGGCGCACTGGACCTGTCAGGGGTCGACGTGCTGATGGAATGCACCGGCCGGGCCGAGGATCGCATGATCGCGGAACAGGGTCTGTCCGCCGGGGCTGCGCGGGTTCTGGTTTCGGGTCCATCGCCCAAGGCGGATCTGACCGTGGTGCTCGGGGCCAATGATGACTTGCTGACCCCCGATCATCGGATCGTGTCCAACGCGTCCTGCACGACGAATGCGCTTGCGCCGCTGGCCCGTGTGCTCGATGACGCCTACGGGCTGGAAACTGCGCTCATGACGACGGTGCATTGCTATACGGGCAGCCAGCCCACGGTTGACATGCCGATGGCCAACCCCGCGCGCAGCCGGGCGGCGGCCCTGTCCATGGTGCCGACAACGACCAGTGCGGAAAAGCTGGTGGACATTGTCCTGCCGCATCTGGCAGGACGCATCACCGGGTCCGCCGTGCGGGTGCCCACGGCCAGCGTGTCCTGCGTGGACCTTGCCGTGATCCTGCGCGACAGACCGAGCGCCGACGAGGCGCGGGCGCTTCTGGCCTCATCGGGCGGCGTCATTGGATATACCGACAAGCCGCTCGTGTCGTCAGACCTGCGGCAACGGCCCGAGTCGCTCATCGTCGCCGGGCCCGAGATCAAGCGGTCGAAAGGCGGCATGCTGCGCGTCTTTGGCTGGTATGACAACGAGTGGGGTTTTTCCTGCCGGATGCTCGATGTGGCCCGGCGTATGGGCAGTTTCGCCTGAGATGGGAGAGAAGAGATGAGCTACACGACCTGGCTTCGTGAGGGAAACTACATTGACGGTCAGTGGGTGGGCGCCGATAGCGGCGGCACCATCGACGTGACCAACCCGGCGACGGGCGAGGTGATCGGCACGGTGCCGAACGCAGGCGACGCGGAAACCCGTCGCGCCATCGCCGCCGCCGAGGTGGCCTTCCCCGGCTTTGCGGGGATGGACATGATGGGGCGTCTCGCGCTGCTGTGGAAGCTGCACGACGCGCTGATGGACAATCAGAAAGACCTTGCAGAACTGCTGACCGTCGAGATGGGCAAGCCCCTGGCCGAGGCCATGGGCGAGATCGCGATCGGCGCGCAATACGTGCGCTGGTTCGCCGAGGAAGCCCGCCGGGCCAAGGGCGAGATCGTGCCCGCCGGCGTGAGTGGCCGCCGCATCTTGGTGACGCGTCACCCCGTCGGCGTCGTGGGCATGATTACTCCCTGGAACTTCCCCTCGTCGATGCTGGCCCGCAAGCTTGGCCCGGCGCTGGCCGTGGGTTGCACCGTGGTTGCAAAGCCCGCAACCGCGACGCCCTATTCGGCCCTGGCCTGGGCGGCGCTGGCCGAAGAGGTTGGTTTCCCCAAGGGCGTGGTGAACGTTATGACGGGTTCGGCGCGCAAGATCGCCGGCGCGATGATGGAAAGCCCGGTGGTGCGCAAGGTGACGTTCACCGGCTCGACCGAGGTGGGCAAGGAGCTGATCCGGCAGAGCGCCGACACGGTCAAGAAGGTCTCGATGGAACTGGGCGGCAATGCGCCCTTCCTCGTGTTCGACGATGCCGATATCGACAAGGCCGTGCAGGGCGCAATGGTGTCGAAGTTCCGCAATGCGGGCCAGACCTGCGTCTGTGCGAACCGGATCTATGTGCAGTCGGGAGTCTACGATGCCTTCGTCGAAAAACTGGTCGCCGCGACCGAGGCGCTGAAGGTCGGCAACGGCCTGGAGCCCGGTGTCGAGCAGGGACCGATGATCGACACGGATGCCGTTGAAAAGGTGGAAGAATTCATCGCTGACGCAACCGCCAAAGGAGGCGTTATCGCCACTGGCGGCGCGCGCCACGGCAATGGCGGCAGCTTCTTTGCGCCCACGGTGATCCGCGAGGCGACGCAGGATATGATGTTCGCGCGGGAAGAGATCTTTGGCCCGCTTGCGCCGGTCTTCCGGTTCGAGACCGAAGAAGAAGCGATCGCGATGGCCAATGACACCGAATACGGCCTGGCCTGCTATGCCTATACCGCGGACCTGTCGCGGGCGTTCCGCCTGAACGAAGGCCTGCAATACGGCATGATCGGGATCAACTCGGGCCTCATTACCACCGTGGAAGCCCCCTTCGGCGGGGTCAAGGAAAGCGGCATGGGCAAGGAAGGCGGCAGCCAGGGTCTCGACGATTACCTCGACACCAAATACGTCTGCATCGACGGAATCTGACAGCAGGATCGCGGCGCGGAGCGCCGCCCCGCGATCCCCAAAAAAGGGGGGGGTGCCGGGTGTGCACCCCCCGTACACCCCCTGTACACCCCCCGTGCATACCAACCCGGGTTTCGCCGCGCCCTGCGCGTCGATCCGGGCGCGGCCCTCGTCGACCCCCGCATTCGCGGGGGCACTCCTCGGGCCGCAGTTGCCACGGGGTCGGGACCCAGGGCGGCGCATTTCCTTATCGGTTGGGACGGCGTCGAAGGCAGGGCGCCTCCGGCGGGAGGACTTGATCCAAGAAGAAGCCGCGTCAGGTGCCAGGGGCGGTGGAGAAGCGGACGGGGCCTGCGATGCGCAGAACCTGTCGGGCGAGCGCACGGCCGTCGGCGGCCAGGGCCGTGCGGGTCAGGCACAGGAGCGCGGTGTGGCGGTCGCAGGAGAGCGCGACCGAATCGCCCATGCTGGTCATCTCGGCATGGAGCCGGTCCTCGATGCGGTCGGCTGCAAGGCCGAGGGCTGCCAGCAGATCCGGGAACTCGATCGGTTGATCCTCGTCCATCTCGGGCCGCACGGACCGGGGCAGGGTGATGTCTTCCAGGGCGAAGCGCTCGCCCGCGGACTTTAACGTCCGCGAGAGCGCGTGAAGCCGGCCCGTGAAGATATCCGCCTCGCCCGCCTCGGGCATGCGCGAGAGCAGCCTTGCGCGGAATACTTCGAGGTCAAGCGGCGCGCCGTCCGGTTGCGTGAGGAACCCTATGGCGGACCCGGTCGGGGCCGTCTGCGCCGCCCCGGGGTCGGCCACCACGGTGCCCCGGCCCGGTTTGCGGTGGAGAAGGCCCATGGCCTCGACGCTCATGAGGGCGCGGCGCATGGTGCCCTGGCTGACGCCGAATTCCTCGGCCAGCTCGAACTCGTTGCCGATCCGGGTGCCCACGGGCCAGCTGCCGGACCGGATGCGGCGCAGAAGTTCGGTTTCGGCTTTCTTGTAAAGGGGCACTCGGGCCATGCGTCAGTCTCCGGAGATCGTCTGGAAGATGGGACGGGCCCGCGCCCGCTGCTGTCAATTGAGGTGGCCGATCAGCCTTGCGTGGCGGTCGAATGCCTTGATGGTTGCCCCCAAACTGGGCAGCTCTGCCGCCTCCATCATCGGAATCATCTTTGCGAAGGCCGCCGCGGTGCCGATGGCGTCGCCGATAGCGGTGTGGCGGTCTTCCTCGGGGATGGTGATGGCGAGACGGTCGCAAAGCGCATCGAGCGTGTGTTCCGCCGACTGGCCGAAGAGGATGGCCGAAAACAGCACCGTGTCGAGGATCGGCTGGTCGAAGCGCAGGCCGATCTCGGCTTCGCGGCGTTGCAGGAAGGCCATGTCGAAGGGGGCGTTATGGGCCACCAGCACGTTGTTATCGGCAAAGCGGTGAAAGCGGGCCAGGGCCTCTTGCACCGAGGGGGCGCCTTCGACCATCTCGTTGGTGATGTGGTGCACGGCGGTGGAGGCGGCGGGGATCTTGCGGCCCGGATCCACAAGCATGTCGAAGCGTTCCTGCGGTCGGACCCGGCCATTGACGACGCGCACGGCGGCGATCTGGCAGATCTCGTCGACCTGGGGATTGAGGCCGGTCGTCTCGGTGTCGAAGATCACGAAGTTGAGCTTCGAGAGCGGCGCATCGGACAGGGCGGCAGGAAGCTCGGCATGCAGCAGGTCGAAATCATACTGCATCGCGCGGGCGGGCAGGGTCTGGCGCGGGAAGGCCAGCGGCAGGGAGAATTGCAGCGCGGCGCGGCCCTCGGCCCCGTCGCCAAGCGTGACCCGGGTGCCGTGGGTGGTTTCCACGTCGCCGCCCGTGAAGCTTGCGAAACCCGGCGAGAGCGGCACGGCGAGCCAGGCGTCGAGATCCGCGCGACCCGGCATGGGCGCGGCGGATTCCAGGCTGAGCGTCAGGGCCTCGTCGCCCATTTGCGTCACCCGCAGGACAAAGCCCTTGGCCCCGTGCCCCGACCAGCCGAGGCAGAGCCGTTCCATCAGCCGCGTCACCGCGTAGCCGTCGGCGCGCACCCGCCGGTCGGGCAGGTCGACGGACAGGGCCACGTCCTTGCGGGCCAGCCGGGCGCGCAGGGCGGCCCCGAGATCGCCCAGGGGCAGCACCTCCATCGGCCACCAGGCGGTGTCGGTTGCGGATTTGCGCGCAGCGACATCGGCGACGGTTTCGGCAAGCGCGGCCTTGCGGGGCTCGGGCAGGGCGGGCAGGGCATCCTCTGCCGCCGCGATCAGGCGGTTGAGCAGGGTCGCGCGCTCGGCATGGACCTTGAGGTCCTTCGACACGTCGCGCAGGCTGAGCACGTAGCCCGGCCCCTTGGTTTCCTGGCCCTCCAGGTAGAGCAGGCGGATGCGCGCCTCCAGCAGGCGGGCCCCGCGACGGGTGGCGCAGAGGATGTCGGCCCCCTCGGTTTGGCCTGCCTCCAGAAGCCGGGAATAGGCTTGCAGGATCGGCCCCGGCATCAGCAGGTGGCGCACCGGACGATTGAGCCCGAGCGCCTCGGTGTGGCCCAGGATTTCCACCGCCCGGGCGTTGTAGAGCACCACGGAATGATCGGGCGTGCAGAAGAGCACCCCGTCGGGAACCTCGGCCAGCAGGGTTTCAAGGCGTGATTTTTCCAGGCTGAGCCGCGCGGTTTCGCGGCCCACGGCCATGGCCATGGCGTTGCGGGTTTCGGTCAGGTTGTGGGTGACGGCGGCAGCGGCAGTGCCCAGATCGCCAAGGTATTTCGCCGGGGCGTGGTCGATATCCTCGTCCACGTCGGCATGGGCGCGCGCGCGCATGTCAGCGGCCAGCCGTTCCACCGGGCGGGCCACGTTTTCATCGAAAAGAACCCAGATCCAAGTGGTGAGCGCCACGATTGCCAGGACCGCGATCACCCCGGCGATGACGAAGGCCGACAGGGCGTGATCCTCGCCGAGCCGGACGTAGCCGAGCGTCAGGCCCCCGATGGCAAGAAGCGAGGTGGAGCCTGCCAGGAAGGCGAAGAACAGGAAGATGCGCAGACGCAGAGAGAGATTGGTGAACATGGGTGGTCGGGGCCTCCTCTCTGCCCCTTGTGATCTTGGGTGGGGCCAGCCCGGCGCGGTCGCGCGTCGCGTCCGGGCGGGCCCTTCCCGTTACGGTCAGTCCGCGGTCTCCCCGCCGCAGACGGATTGCAGGATCGGATCGGCAGCTTCGGTGTCGATCCAGCTTGCATTGGTGGGTGTGCCGTCCTCGGCAAAGTCGGTGTCGGGCAGGATTTCGGCCCGGCGGTTGCCCGCGCAATCGACCAGAATGGGCATCACGATTTCCGGCTGCCAGCGTTCCTGCACGCGGATCTGCACGGCCAGGATGTCGGAGCCTTCGGCGGTCGGCACGGTTTCCGACGGCGAGTGGGCGATGAAGCCGCGCACCCAGGGGCTGACATAGGTCCAGGGTTGATACCAGGCCTGCTGGCGGCGTTCCGAGATCACTTGGGTGTCGGCGGGCATGGTGTCGAGCACGTTCTGATACCAGCCGTATTCCAGCCCCACGGTCGAGACGATCATGGCCAGACCCGCCGCAACGGGGATGATGCCCTTGGGCAGGCGCTTGCCGCTGATATGGCGCAGTAGAAGGCCGATCCCGGCACCGGCGAAACCCGCGATGAAGGCGGTCAGAAGGGTCCAGAACATGGGTGGGGGCGTCTCCTCAGCTCAGGTAACCACCGCTTTGACCGGCGGCGGATTGCATTGTCTTGACCACCACGAAGGCGTCGCGCAGGTGGCTGCGCTCGAAATCGGACAGGTCCGTGGGGGCCATGAAGTTGTCGGGTTTCTCGCCGCGCCGGATCTGCGCGGCCTGATGTTCCAGCCGTGTGTCGGCGATCATGTCGTAGGCGTCAATCAGATCGCGCCCGCCCGTGGTCGAGACCTTGCCCGCCTCGATCGCGGCTTCCAGCCGGGCGCGGGTATTGGCCACGGTCAGTTCGCCGCGCAGCGCGTAGATGCGGCCCAGGTCGACGATGGGCACGACGCCGTTATGCTTGAGGTCGATGGTGTTCTTGTGTTCGCCCGAACGCACGGTGGCAAAGCCCCGGAACAGCCCGAGCGGCGGCGTATGCTTGAGCGAGTTCGACACCATATGCGCCACGAAGATGGAATTCGCGGCGGCCTTCTTCAGCGTCTTTTCCTGGAGATCGGAGAACAGCCCGAATTCCCCGCCGATGGGGCGCAGGTCGAACATGACGCTGGCCAGCATCTGTGCCTCGGGGTCGGGCTTGGCGATCCATTTGTCGAAGTAGCCGCGCCACTTGGAAAGCGGCTGGCGCCAGCGGTCGGCGGTCGCCATCATGTCGCCGGGGCAGTAAAAATACCCGCAGGCATCCAGCCCGTCCGACACGAACTTGGCCAGCGCCTTGAAGTAGGCGTCATCCTCGGGCGTCATCGAGTCGTCGATGATCAGGCAGTTGTCCTGGTCGGACACGCCGGTCTGTTCCTGGCGACCCTGGCTGCCGCAGGCGAGCCACAGATAGGGCACGGGCGGCGGGCCGAGCTTGTCTTCGGCCATCGCCAGCAGGCGCCGCGTGGTGGCGTCGCCCACATCGGTAATCAGCCGCGTGACCACCTGGTGCGCGTTATGCCCGCCCACCAGTTGCACCAGAAGCTGCGGGATTCGGCCCACGATGTCTGCCAGCTGCTTGCAACTGGTGGCATCGGCAATGTCCTGGATGATGGTCGCCGAGGAAAGCGCCTGGAAGCGGGTCAGGTCGGTCTGGGTCAGGATGCCCACCAGCTTGCCCGCATCGACAACCGGCATATGGGTAATCTTGCGTTCCACCATCGTGTGCAGCACGTCCGACACCAGGGCCGACGGTGGCAGGGCCACCGGGTTCGCGGTCATCACCTGGCTGACCGGCGTGTCATGGGCCAGGCCTTCGGCCAGCGCCTTGTTGGTCAGGTCGCGGGTGGTCACGATCCCGGCCACGGCATCCGAGGCGGTGACCATCAGCGACGAGACCTTGTTGTCCCGCATGGCCTGCGCGGCCGCGATGATCGAGGTGTCCGGCGTCACCGTGTGGGGGTTCGGCGTCATCATGTCGGCCAGCGACATGGTGGCGAGGTCCTGCTTCTTGGCGCGGGCGGGCCGGGTGCGGTCGAAGAACTTGGCGACGCGGGGGTGGTCCGCCACGAGCGCCCGGAAGATACCGGCGGGAATGGCGATCAGGTCGGTGTCTTCCTCGGCGCGGGCCGAGGTGACAGCGGTGCCGTCGCGCATCAGGCCGCGTTCGCCGAAGCTGTTGCGGGGGCCGAGGATGGACAGAACGGCACCGGAATCGTCGGTGATGTCCACGCGGCCGCGAATGATCAGGTAAAGCGCCTCAAGCTCGTCCCCGAAGCTGTAAATCTGGTCGCCCGCCTTGATCGACCTGCGATCCACCTCTGTTGCCAGGCGGTCCAGCGCCTCGGCAGGCAGGCTGTCGTAGGGATGGGTATGGGCGAGAAATTCTCGGTTCGTCTTGGGCATGGTCGGGTTCCCCCGGAATGAAATGGCGCACCCCAAGCTTTCGGGATGCGCCCTTGTCTTGAACAGGGCCCGCGGTGTCGCAGGCCCTGAGAGAGCGGCTGAGCCTTACTTGTCCAGTGCGGCGCCTGCACCACGCGGGATGCGGACCGATTCCACCAGGTCCTGGATTTCCTGCGGCACCTCGTCGGTGGCGTTGGAGACCAGGTAGGCCACGGCGAAGTTGAACAATGCACCGATCGGGCCGAAGTGGGTCGGCGGGATGCCGAACAGGTACTGGCTCGAGTCGAGCATCGCGGTGCCCGGGATGAAGAACCAACCCAGGTACAGGAAGAGGTACAGACAGGTCGAGATCAGACCGGCCAGCATCCCTGCCACGGCACCCTTGGAGTTGATGCGCTTCGAGAAGATACCCATCATCAGCGTCGGGAAGAGCGACGCAGCAGCCAGACCGAAGGCCAGTGCCACCACCTGGGCGGCGAAGCCCGGCGGGTTCAGACCCAGGTAGGTTGCGACCACGATCGCACCGGCCATCGAGATACGGGCAGCGAGCAGTTCCCCGCCTTCCGAGATGTTCGGGTTGATCGTCGACTTGATGAGGTCGTGCGAGATCGCCGAGGAGATCGCCAGGAGCAGACCTGCCGCGGTGGACAGTGCTGCAGCCAGACCACCGGCAGCGATCAGTGCGATCACCCAACCGGGCAGCTGTGCGATTTCCGGGTTGGCCAGAACGAGGATGTCACGGTTGAAGGTGACGAGCTCGTTGCCTGCCAGGCCACGCTCTTCGCCGAATGCCTGACCAGCTGCGGAACCAGAGTTGTAGTACTGGATCCGGCCGTCGCCGTTCAGGTCGTCAACACCGAGCAGGCCGGTGACTTCCCAGGTGCGGAACCAGTCGGGAAGTTCGTCGGCAGCCACGGCTTCGCCTTCCACGCCGTTCGGCCACATGGTGTTGATGATGTTCAGGCGAGCCATTGCACCCACGGCCGGAGCGGTGAGGTACAGCAGCGCGATGAACACCAGCGCCCAACCAGCGGACCAGCGGGCGTCAGCCACGCGCGGCACGGTGAAGAAGCGGATGATCACGTGGGGCAGACCCGCGGTACCGATCATCAGCGACAGCGTGTACAGAGCCATCAGCCAGGGGTTGGTGGTGGCGGTGTACTCGTTGAAGCCGAGGTCGACCAGGAGGCCGTCCAGCTGTGCCAGCAGCGGGGTGCCCGCGCCGGCCTGATCAGCGGCCATGGACGAGAACAGGCCCAGACCCGGGATCGGGTTGCCGGTCAGCTGCAGCGAGATGAAGATCGCCGGGATGGTGTAGGCGACGATCAGAACGCAGTACTGTGCCACCTGGGTGTAGGTGATGCCCTTCATGCCGCCGAGAACGGCGTAGACGAACACAACGCCCGACGCGATGAACAGACCGGTGTCACGCTCCACTTCCAGGAAGCGGGCGAAAGCCACGCCTGCGCCCGACATCTGGCCGATCACGTAGGTGGTCGAGATGACGATGAGGCAGACAACCGCCACGATGCGGGCGGTCTGGCTGTAGTAACGGTCGCCCACGAATTCCGGCACGGTGTACTTGCCGAACTTGCGCAGATAGGGGGCGAGCAGCATGGCCATCAGCACGTAGCCGCCAGTCCAACCCATCAGGAAGAGCGAGTTGTTGTAGCCGACGAAGGCGATGAGACCGGCCATCGAGATGAACGAGGCCGCCGACATCCAGTCAGCTGCAGTCGCCATACCGTTGACGACGGGGTTAACGCCACGGCCTGCGGCGTAGAATTCAGATGTGGAACCGGCGCGGGCCCAGATCGCGATACCGAAGTAGAGCGCGAACGACAGCCCCACGACGATAATATTCAGAGTAGTCTGATCCATTGTTCGATCCGTCCCTTATTCCTCGTCGACGCCGAACTGCTTATCAAGCGAGTTCATCCGCCAGGCGTAGAAGAAGATCAGCGCCAGGAAGACCAGAATCGAGCCTTGCTGTGCAAACCAGAAGCCGAGGTCAGTACCGCCGACGGCGATGCCGCTGACCAGCGGGCGAAGAAGAATACCGAAGCCGAACGACGCAAGCGCCCAGATCACCAGACAGATGGTGACCAGACGGATGTTCGCCGACCAGTATTCCTGATTGGATGGCGAGTTTGCCATGTGGTTTCTCCCTTCGTTTGGGTCTCCCGAACCTATCCTCCCGACGGGTCCGGGTCTTAATCGCCGGCGCCCCTCCAGCAGGCGCCGACGAATTTCGTGTTACCCTTCCGTGACACCTGCCACGATCTCGCCAAGGCTGGCGGCGATCTGGCCGATATCCCCCATTGCGGGGACCCGCGTCAGCGCACCACGAGCGTCGTAGTAGCTGATCAGCGGAGCGGTTTGGGCATGGTATGCCGTCAGGCGCGTGCGCACCGTGTCGGCATTGTCGTCAGCGCGCCGCTTGAAGTCGGTGCCCTGGCATTTGTCGCAGGTTCCCGCGGTGGCGGGCTGCTTGAACTCGTCGTGGTAGCCTTCGCCGCAGGCCGCGCAGGTGTAGCGGCCGGAAACGCGGGCAACCATGGCTTCGTCATCCACTTCGAGGCTGATCGCAGCGTCGATCTTCTGGCCGCGGGCGGACAGAAGGTCATCGAGTGCCGCGGCCTGTGCCTCGGTGCGGGGGAAGCCGTCGAGAATGGTGCCCTTGGTCACGTCGGGCTGGTCCAGCCGGTCGGACAGGATGGCGATCACGATCTCGTCGGAAACGAGTTCGCCCTTCTCCATCACCGCCTTGGCGGCAAGGCCGGCTTCGGTGCCAGCGGCAACAGCCTCGCGCAGCAGGTCCCCGGTGGACAGCTGCACAAGGCCGAATGTCTCTTCCAGCATGCGGGCCTGGGTGCCCTTCCCGGCGCCCGGAGGGCCGAGAAGGATCAGGTTGACGGGGCGTGTCATGGTGTCAGTCGTCATCATGCCGCCTTACTGGTTGGCCCGGTTGGCGATCAGGTCGTCCACGACCGAGGGATCGGCCAGGGTCGAGGTGTCGCCGAGGCTGCCGAAGTCGTTCTCGGCGATCTTGCGCAGGATGCGGCGCATGATCTTGCCGGACCGGGTCTTGGGCAGGCCGGGGGCCCACTGGATGACATCGGGCTTGGCGATCGGGCCGATTTCCTGGCGGACCCAGTCAGAGAGCGTCTTCTTCAGCTCGTCGGACGGGGTTTCGTCGTTCATCAGCGTCACGTAGCAGTAGATGCCCTGGCCCTTGACCGGGTGCGGATACCCGACCACGGCCGCTTCGGACACGGTTTCATGTGCCACCAGGGCGCTTTCCACCTCGGCGGTGCCCATGCGGTGACCGGACACGTTGATCACGTCATCGACGCGGCCGGTGATCCAGTAATCGCCATCCTCGTCGCGGCGGCAGCCGTCGCCCGAGAAATAGTAGCCCTTGTAGTCCGAGAAGTAGGTCTTCACGAAACGATCGTGGTCACCGAAGACGGTGCGCATCTGGCCCGGCCAGCTGTCGGCGATGACGAGAACGCCCTCGACACCATTGCCCTCGACGACTTCGCCGGTGGTCGGCTCCAGCACCAGGGGCTTGACGCCGAAGAAGGGCTTTTGCGCCGCGCCGGGCTTGAGCTCGTGCGCGCCGGGCAGCGGGGTCATCATGTGACCGCCGGTTTCGGTCTGCCACCAGGTGTCGACGATCGGGCAGCGGCCCTTGCCGACATGGGTGTTGTACCAGTTCCAGGCTTCGGGGTTGATCGGTTCGCCGACCGAGCCGAGCAGCTTGAGGCTGCTGAGGTCGTGCTTGTTGACGAAGTCAGGCCCCTTGCCCATCAGCGCGCGGATAGCGGTCGGGGCGGTGTAGAACTGGTTGACCTTGTGCTTTTCGCACACGGCCCAGAAACGGCCCGCATCCGGGTAGGTCGGCACGCCTTCGAACATCAGCGTGGTCGCGCCGTTGGCGAGCGGACCGTAGACGATGTAGCTGTGCCCGGTGACCCAACCCACGTCAGCGGTACACCAGAAGACATCACCGTCCTGGTAGTCGAAGACATACTGGTGGGTCATCGAGGCGTAGACGAGGTAACCACCGGTGGTGTGCACCACGCCCTTGGGCTGACCGGTCGAGCCCGAGGTGTAGAGGATGAAGAGCGGATCTTCGGCCCCCATCTCGGTCGGCATGCAGTAGGTGCTGACTTCGGCGGCGAGGTCGCCATACCAGTGATCGCGGCCTTCGCGCCATGCAACCTGCTGGCCGGTGCGCTTGACCACCAGGCACTGAACGTCGTCACCGCAATGCAGCAGCGCCTTGTTGACGTTGTCCTTCAGCTCGGTGACACGCCCGCCGCGCGGAGCGCCGTCGGAGGTGATGACCAGCTTGGCATCACAGCCGTTGATCCGCGCGGCGAGAGCGTCGGGAGAGAACCCGGCGAAAACGATGGAATGGATGGCGCCGATGCGCGCACAAGCCAGCATGGCATAGGCGGCTTCGGGGATCATCGGCAGATAGAGAACGACGCGGTCGCCCTTGCCGATGCCAAGCCCTTTCAGGACGTTGGCGAACTTGCCGACTTCCTGGCTGAGCTGGTTGTAGGTGATGTGCTGGGCTTCGTCGGTCGGCTCGTCCGGCTCGAAGATGATCGCGGTCTGGTCGCCGCGCGTGGCCAGGTGCCGGTCGATGCAGTTGGCCGACACGTTGGTGGTGCCGTCCTCGTACCAGCGAATGTGCACGTCGTCATGGGCATAGGAGGTGTCCTTGACCTTCGTGTACGGCTTGATCCAGTCGATGCGCTTGCCATGCTCGCCCCAGAACCCTTCGGGATCATTGATCGAGGCGGCATACATTTCTTCGTACTTGGCGGCGTCAATATGCGCGCCGGGCAGAAGATCGGGCATCATGTTGGTGTCGTTGGGCAATGTTGTCTCCCTTAAAGAGTGCCGGTTCTCGTCCCAGGCAGAAGACACGGCGAACCGGGGCGGAAAACCGGGGTTTTCCACGTGTCCTGCGTTTGCGGGTAAGTTGAAGTCGTTTCTGGCGACCCTGTCCTGACCCCTGGGCCCCGAAGGGCTGACAATGTTTGGTTAGCCTCCCCCAACCGTTTTTCGTCATCCCGGGCCGGTTATCGCCGCTGGCGGTAGGACAGGCCCCCGAGATGGCAGGGGTGCGTTTGTTGCGCATCCCTTGCGAGGAACCTTACAAAATTTCGTGAACACGAGAACTGTTAGCTTTGTCTGCCGCCGTGTTCTGTAACTGATTTTCTTGCGACGCTACGTAAGCTGTAAATAAATTTACACAATCATAGGTTAATCCTTTTGAAACAGTGGTTAAGATGATCGGTGAGAGATGAGACGACTTCTTTCGGACAGTCGTTTTCTTGACTATCGCTACCAAATTGTCGCAGCGAAAGGGTGCTTGCGGGCGCAAAAGGGGGTGCGCGTGGTCGATCTAGCGAGGGAATCGGGCCAGGCAGGCAGGGTCAATCCGGCAGGCTGCGATAGAGGTCTTGAAGCCAGGGCATCTGGACCAGGCCCGGATCGGTGAAGTGCTGGGTGATGAGATCGCGGGCGATGGTCGCGATCTGGTCGGGCACGTCGCCGGACCAATCCTCGGCCGCGCAAAGCACGATGCGGCGCGAAAACCCCTCGAAGGGCAGCGGATGCGCGTCGATCCCGTCGAGAAACCGACCGGCCCGCAGAAGCGACAGGGGCGTGGTGATCGTCCAGGCGCTGCCGCTGGCCACCAGGGCGCTGATCGACTGGTTGGAGTCCAGCTCGAACCGATTGGGAAGGGACAGGCCCTGGCGCGACAGGGCGCGCTCGATCTGCTGGCCCATGATCTGATCCTGGTCCCGCCGCAGAAGGCGCAGGTGGGTCAGGGACTCCAATCCTGCGGAAATGTCGGTCCCCTTGGGCACGGCCAGGATATATGGGTCCTCCAGCAGCGGATGGATGATGGCGCCTGCAGGCATCTCGCGCGCTTCGGCGCAGATCGCGATGTCGAGTTCGTTGCGGGCGATGCGCGTAAGCAGCCTGTGGGACGGGCCGGTATGCAGGCGGAAGACGCAGTTCTGCATGGTTTCGGCCAGCCGCGTGGTCAGGATCGGAGTCACCTCGTTTTCGAAATCCTCGATGATGCCCATCCGAAGTGACGAGACTTCGGACAAATCCAGCGTGGTCAGGTCCCGCTGCCCCGTCCGCAGCGCCCCAAGCGCGGCTTCCACGTGGCGCAGGAACTGGCGGCCCGCCGGGGTCAGGATCATCGGCCTGCGGCCCTGGTCCACCAATGGCATGCCAACGGCCTGGTTGAGGTTCTTGAGCTGCTGCGACACCGCCGGGGCGCTCATCCCAAGGCGCCGGGCCGCTTCGCCGACCGACCCGGTCTGCGCCAGCGCCTCGAACACTTCGAGACCGCGAATGGAAACCCCTTTGAGAACGCCGCCCATGATCCCGTCATCTGCCAATCGCCCTCCGCGCGGCGTGCGCGGTCTCAGGCGGTGATGATCTTTTCTAACAGGCGTGTTGGAACCGCGATACCGGATTTCTCGACGCGCCCGGTCGCGGACCGGTCCGCCGGCCACAGTTCTGTCCTCAGGATCACGAGGTGATGGGTCAGGAGAAACGGCCCGCCGAACGGCCCTTCGTAGGGCTGCTGGTCGAGATCGGGGGCGTGCATGAGGATCGGGCGCGGCAGGCTTTCGGTTCCGGTCGAGGGCAGGCCATAGCCCACATCGCCAAGCGTCAGGGCAAGCCTGCCGCCGGGGTTGGGTTCGCTGACGATGCCGCCGACCCGCGCGATGACGGTCAGCCCCCGGTCGGACAGGGCGTCGGATAACGGTGCCAGGGTAGCGACCGGGTAGGCCTTGCAGACGGTAAGGCTGGCCAGGCCCTGCGCGATCGCGTGGTCCATGACGGCGGGCAGGGCGAAGTCGATGGCAGGACAGGAAAAGCCACCATCGGCATCGCAGTGAAAGACCGAAGGCGCGCGTTGCGACAGGGTCGGAACGGCGTCGGTCGAGACCCGCCCCGTTCGCAGATGTTCGATCATGTGCGGCAGGATGCCAAGCGCGACCCGGCGCAATCCTCGTTCCTCGGCCCGCCGGATCATCTGCGCGGAACTGATCGCCGCAGCGGGTTCTGTCCCGGCCCGGATCAGCACATCCCGAGCCAGCGCCTCGATATCCTCACCTTGCAAGAATTCCATATCGCCAACGTTACGCACCGGCGCACCCCCAACCACTCGTAACCCATACACCCATAGCATGGGTGACGGAGCGCGGCCTGTCCACGGTGCGAATTAATGAAAGGTTAACAGCCTGCCGGGATGGTTAAGTGGAGAGGCGTGCCCTGCCGGTCGTCAGGCGTAGAGGAAGTCCACGCGGCCCTCTGGCGAAATCGCAGCGGTGCACAGGAGCCCGGTTTCCCAGGCCCCGGTGTCGACACAGATCCGGCCATCGGTTTCAACCGGAACCTCGCCGGGCGTGTGCCCGTGAACGATCCAGTTGCCGTCAAAGCGCGGACGCGAGTCGAACTCGGGATGCCCCCACAACAGGACGCGGGGCGACTGGTTGTCCATCGCGTGTTGCGGGTCGGCAGCGGCATGCACCACCCACAGGTTGCCGGAATTCCAGCTAAGCGGAAGCTCGGTCAGCCAGGCCAGAAGCTCGGGCGCCATCTGTGCCCGCAAGGCGGCTGCTTCCTGCTTGAACAGGTCCGGCGGGCAGCCGGGGGCCAGCTGGCTGGTGTGCAGGCCGAAGCTGTCGAGCGTTGGCCTTGCGCCGCTGCGCAGCCAGCGAGGGCCCCGGGTGGCCGGATCGGCCAGGAAGTCGAGAAGCATCCGTTCGTGATTGCCCATCAGGCAGGTCACGTTCTGCGGCAATTCCTTGGCCAGTTCCCACACCCGGGTCAGGGCGGCGGCGCTATCGGGGCCATGGTCGATATAATCGCCGACGAACACCACCTGAGGATTGCGCGCGCCGGTCGCGCCCACGTGCTCGTCGATCCGGTCGAGCGCGCGTTCCAGCAGGTCCGCGCGTCCGTGCAGGTCGCCCACCACGTAGGTCATTGCCTCAGGGCGCGGCAGGCCCCGGTCCTGCGCCGGGCGGTCGGCCTGGGCAGGGGCGTTGCGGGACAGGATGCTGCGAAGGTTGCGGATCATGGGTATGCACTTGCGCCGGGCGGGCCGCAAAAACAAGGGCCTATGCACCTGCTGCGGCGACAGTTCGCCAGTTCAGCCCTCATCGCGCAAGACCCGGGCAGGCCGCACGGCCAATGGGCGCAGGGCGAAGGCAAGCCCTGCCAGCAGGGTGGCTAGGGCGCCGCCAAGGGTGATCGCCAGGGCCGAGGGCAGGTGAAAGGCGAAGTCGGTTTCCATCACGAAGCGGGTCATGGCCCATCCGGCAAGCCCCCCTGCTGCCACGGCCACCGCGCCTGCCGCCGCCCCCAGAAGGGCCGAGCGCAGGGCGAAACTGGCCAGGATGCGGGCGCGGCTGGCCCCCAGTGTTTTCAGCACCGCCGCCTCGTAGGCGCGGGCCCGCTCCCCGGCGGCCGCCGCGCCGATCAGCACCATGAACCCGGTCAGCAGCGTTGCCGCCGCCCCCCAGGAGGTTGCCGCCGCAATGCCCGACAGAGCCCGGGTCACCTGGTCGATCGCGTCGCGCACGCTGATCGCGGTGATGTTGGGGCCGATGGTGGCGACCTCCTGCAGGATGCGGGCCTCGGCTTGCCGGTCCGCGTAGACGGTGGCGATATGGGTATGCGGGGCACCGGCAAGGGCGTCAGGCGAGAGCGTCATCACGAAGCCGATCCCGGCATTGGAAAAGTCGACCTCGCGCAGGGCGACGATGGAGGCGGTGATGTCGCGGCCAAGGACATTGACGGTCATGCTGTCGCCAAGGCCGATGCCCATTTCCAGCGCCTCTTCGGCCGCGAAGGCCATCTGCGGCGGGCCGGTGTGATCGGCGGGCCACCACGTGCCTTGGGTGATCTCGCGCGCGGGCGGGGCCTCGGCCTGGTAGGTCAGACCCCGGTCGCCCCGGATCACCCAGTGGTTGCCCGCGACCTCGGCGGCCGGGCGGTCGTTGATCCGGGTGATCACGCCACGCAGCATCGGGGCGCTTTCCACGCGGGTGACGTCGGGTTCGGCCTCCATCGCGGCGCGGAAGGGCGAGATCTGGTCGGGCTGGATGTCAACGAAGAAGAAGGCAGGCGCCACCTCGGGCAGGTCCCGACTGATCGCCGCGCGCAGGTTGGTGTCGATCTGCCCCACGGCGGCAAGGATCGACAGGCCAAGTCCGAGCGACAGGATGGTGCTGGCCGCCTCGGATCCCGGCGCGCCGATCGCCCCGAGGGCCAGACGCAAGGCAGGGCGACCGCGAGAATGGCGGGCCAAGCGGCGGGCGGCGAGGCGCAGCAGACCAGCGGCCAGCGACAGGATCAGGAGCGCGGCAAGGATCGCGCCGGCAGACCAGAGCGCCAGACGGGGAAGGCCCGACAGCCAGGCCGACAGCGCGATCAGCAGAGCGGCCAGGCCCGCGATGACCATCAGGAAGGGCCAGCGCGGCCAGCGTCGCGCCAGCCCCGCGGCCTCGCGGTACAGCGCGGCGGCGCGGACCTGCTCGACGCGGGCCAGCGGCCAGAGCGTGAAGATGAGCGCAGCCAGCGCCCCGTAGAGCGCGGCCTCGGCCAGGGGGCCGGGATGCAGGCTGACCTCGGCGGGCACGGGCAGACTGGCGGTGATGAAGGGGGCAACCGCGAAGGGCAGCACTGCCCCGAGAGCAAGGCCAATGAGAAGGCCAAGCAGGGTCATGACGCCGATCTGGGCGAGGTAGATGGTGAAGAGGGTGTGCCGCTCGGCCCCGAGGGTCTTCAGCGTGGCAATAGTCTCTGTCTTGCCAGCGAGGTAGCTGCGGACAGCGGCGGAAATGCCCACGCCCCCCACGGCAAGGCCTGCCAGGCCAACAAGCACCAGGAAAGCCCCAATCCTTTCAACGAAACGGCCAAGCGCAGGGGCGGCGTTGCGGGCCTCCTTCCAGCGCATGCCGCTGTCCGCGAACAGCCCCCGCGCTTCGTTCTCCAGCGCGGCGAGGTCGGTGCCTTCGGGCAGGGCAAGACGATACTGGCTGTCGAAGAGCGTGCCGGGGGCCAGCAGGCCGGACCCCTCCAACGCGTCCAGGCGGACCAAGGTGCGCGGGCCGGGTCCGAAATTGCCCCCGGCCATGTCAGGTTCGGACACAAGTGCCGCGCGCAGTTCGAAGGCTTGCAGGCCGAAGGTGACGGTATCCCCGATCTCAAGGCCCATCTGGGCGATCAGCGTCGGATGCATGACGGCGCCGGGCAGGTCGGTCGTGGCCAGCGCGTCCTCGATGTTCATTGCCGGATCAAGCCCGACCTCTCCGTAAAGCGGATAGCGGCCGTCAACGCCGCGCAGCTGAGTCAGGCCGCGCACCGTTTCGCCCCCCACATCGGCCACGGCCATGGATCGGAAATCGACGGTTTCGGACACGGCCCGCGCGCGGGCCGCCATCCAGGCGGCCTCGTCCTCGGTGGCCATGCGATAGACAAAGGTCATCTCGGCGTCGCCGCCCAGGATGACCGCGCCTTCCTCTTCCAGCCCGATCTGGACGGCTTGCCGGACAGAGCCCACGGCGGCGATCGCGGCCACGCCGAGGGCCAGGCAGGCCAGGAAGATGCGGAAGCCGTGCAGCCCGCCCCTCAGATCGCGCCAGGCAATGCGCAAGGCGATGGTCATGCTGCCTCCAGCCGACCGTCGCGCAGCCGGATCACCCGGTCGCAACGCGCGGCCAGTTCCGGCGCGTGGGTGACCATGACAAGGGTCGCACCATGCCGGTCGCGCAACTCGAAGAGCAGGTCCATGATCGCGCGCCCATTGGCCTCGTCCAGGTTGCCCGTGGGTTCATCGGCCAGCAGGATACGCGGGCGTGGCGCGGCGGCGCGGGCCAGGGCCACGCGCTGTTGTTCGCCGCCCGAAAGCTGACCGGGATAGTGCTGCATCCGGTCGGCCAGCCCCACGGCGGCCAGTTCCTCTGCGGCCCGGTCGAAGGCATCCTTTCGTCCTGCCAGCTCCAGCGGCGTTGCCACGTTTTCCAGTGCCGTCATCGTGGGAATGAGGTGGAAGCTTTGAAAGACCACGCCCATATTATCCCTGCGAAAGCGTGCAAGGCTGTCCTCGGTCATCGGTGTCAGGTCCTGGCCAAGAGCCTCGACGCGCCCGCCCGTGGCCCGTTCCAGCCCGCCCATGAGCATGAGGAGAGACGACTTGCCCGACCCCGATTGCCCCACCAGCCCCACGGTTTCGCCCTGGCCCACGGATAGCGTGACCCCGTGCAGGATGCCCACCGGGCCTGCGTTGCCGTCGAGTGTCAGGGTGGCATCGGTCAGCGACAGGATCGGGTCGGTCATGAAATGGCTCCGGCGGGGAATGTCCTTTGGATATGGGGGCAGGGGCGGCTTGGGCAAGGCGTTGGTTCTGGTCCTCGGGCTTTCCGGCTCGCCCGCGCTTGCTGACGAGGTGGTGATCGCCGCATTGGGTGATAGCCTGACCCAAGGCTACGGGCTGCCGTCCGATCAGGGCTTCGTACCGCAGTTGGAAGCCTGGCTGCTGGCGCGCGGCCACACGGTGCGGCTGATCAATGCGGGCGTGTCAGGGGATACGACGGCGGGGGGCCTTGCGCGGATCGGCTGGACCCTGACCGACGACGTGGATGGGCTGATCGTGACGCTAGGCGGCAACGACCTGTTGCGGGGCCTGCCGCCCGATGCGGCGCGGGCGAACCTTTCGGGGATCCTTCAGGCGGCGGAAGGGGCCGGGGTCGCAGTGCTGCTGGTCGGCATGCAGGCCCCGCTGAATTACGGGCCCGTCTACCAGGCCGCCTTTGATGCGATCTACCCGGACCTGGCGGCAGAGTTCGGCACGATCTACGCGGAAAGCTTCCTCGCGCCCGTGGTCGCGGCCCCGGACATGAGGGCGCTGATGCAGGGCGATGGCATTCATCCGAATGCCGAAGGTGTGGCGTTGATCGTCGAGGCGCTTGGGCCGCAGGTCGAGACGCTTATCGCGCAGGCGGCGCAACCCTGATCTCGGTGCCTGCGTCTGCGCAGAGCGCGCGCAGCCCCGCCGGCGGTTCGCTATCCGTCACCCATAGGTCCAGATCGGCCAGCGCGCCGATGCGCACCGGGGCCGCGCGGGTCAGCTTGCCCTGATCGGCCACGAGGATTGCCTGCCGCGCCTGTTGCAGGATCGCGTGGGACACGCGCACCTCCTGGATGTCGAAGTCGAGCAGGTCGCCCTCTTCGTCCAGTGCCGAGGCCCCGATCACGGCAACATCCACCTTGAAGGCACGGATCGTCTGCACGGCGAGGTCGCCGACCAGTCCGCCATCGGACCGCCGCAACGCGCCACCCGTCAGCACGACCTCGCAGGACGGGTTCCCGGCCAGGATCTGCGCGGCGTTCATGTTGTTGGTGACCACCATCAGCCCGCTATGGCCCTGAAGCGCGCGGGCCACGGCCTCGGTCGTGGTGCCGATGTTGAGAAAGAGCGACGCGCCATTGGGGATCTCGGCCGCGCAGGCGCGCGCGATGGCGTCCTTTGCCTCGGCGTTCAGGCGGCGGCGGTCCTCGTAGCCGATATTGGTGACGCCCGAAGGCAGCACGGCCCCCCCGTGAATGCGGTCGAGCAGGCGCGCATCGCACAGGTCCGACAGGTCGCGGCGGATGGTCTGGACGGTCACCCCGAAGGCGTCGGCCAGGTTTTCCACCATGACGCGGCCCTCGGTCCGGGCGCGGTCGAGTATCTCGGACTGGCGGGGGGTGATCGGCATGGTGGCTCCTTCCTGCCTATCCTTATAGCGGGGAAAGTGGCGCGGGGAAGCGAAGAAAAGCGAACAGGAAAATTGACAAAACGAACATGAAGTGACAGAAGTCGCGCATTGTTCGAAAGGCGAGTCTCTCATGTCCGGGGAATATGATCTTTTCATCATCGGTGGCGGTATCAACGGCTGCGGCATCGCCCGAGATGCTTCGGGCCGTGGGCTGCGGGTCGGGCTGGCCGAGATGAACGATCTGGCCTCAGCCACCTCTTCGGCGGCCACCAAGCTCTTTCACGGCGGACTGCGTTACCTCGAGTATTTCGAGATCCGCCTTGTGCGAGAGGCACTGAAGGAACGCGAGGTGCTGATGTCGGCCATGCCCCATATCAGCTGGCCCATGCGCTTCGTGCTGCCCTACCACAAGGACATGCGGTTCGAGAGCACGACGCCCACATCCCGGCTTCTGGGGCTGGTCATGCCCTGGATGCGCGGGCGGCGCCCGGCCTGGCTCATCCGGCTTGGTCTGTTCATGTATGACAATCTTGGCGGGCGGAAGATCCTGCCGGGCACGAGGACCGTGGACCTGCGTAACGCGCCCGAAGGCGCCCCGCTGCAGGATCGCTTCTCCAAGGCTTACGAATATTCCGATTGCTGGGTGCAGGATTCGCGGCTGGTTGTGCTCAATGCCCGCGATGCCGAGGCGCGCGGCGCAACGATCATGGTGCGCACCAAGGTGCTCTCGGCGGCACGTGACGGCGATGCCTGGGCCATTGTTCTGGAAGATGACGCCGGCCAGCGCACCGTTCGCGCGAAGATGCTGGTCAATGCCGCCGGCCCGTGGGTGGGTGACGTGATCCAGACCAAGATCCGGGTCAACTCGCGTGAAAATGTGCGCCTGGTGCGCGGCAGTCACATCGTGACGCGCAGGCTTTACGATCACGACAAGTGTTATTTCTTCCAGGGCGAGGATGGGCGGATTATTTTCGCGATTCCCTATGAAGAGGATTTCACCCTGATCGGCACCACGGATCTCGACCACCCGGACCCGTCGGTAAAACCCGTCTGCACGGGGGAAGAGCAGGACTATCTCTGCGCCTTCGCATCCAGGTATTTCAAGCAACCGGTCACTCGGGATGACGTGGTCTGGACCTATTCCGGCGTCCGTCCGCTCTACGATGACGGGGCCAGCGCCGCGCAATCGGCCACGCGGGATTACGTGCTGAAAGTGGATGCGAATGGCCCGCCGGTGCTGAACGTCTTCGGGGGCAAGATCACCACCTATCGCAAGCTTACCGAAAGCGCGCTGGACAAGATCGGTCAGCACCTTTCGCTTTCTCAAGGGACATGGACGGCAGGCGTGCCGATGCCGGGGGGGGATTTCCCGGTGTCTGGTGTGCAGACCCTGATCGACGGGCTTCTGGCCGATTATCCTTTCCTGACCCCGGCCTGGGCCAGGCGGCTTGTGCGTCATTACGGGACCGAAGCACGCCTGATCCTTGGAACCGCGACCTGTGCCGCCGAGCTCGGCCGCGACTTCGGGGCGACGCTGACCGAGGCGGAAGTAACATGGCTCATGAACCGCGAATATGCCCGCCGCGCCGAGGATGTCGTCTGGCGCCGGACACGGCTTGGTCTGCGGCTGACGGACGATCAGATCGCGGCCATCGACCAGTTCATGACCGGGCCCGTCGCGGCCCCGGCCGCCGCCGAATGAGGCCCCGATTTCATTGTTCCATAAATATCCCAGGGGGGTGCGGGGGGAGGATCCCCCCGCGGATCGACGCGCCGAAGGCGCGGCGAAACCGGCACAGATCGAGTGAATGACTTGCAGGGCAGGGAGCGCCCGCTAGGATCGCGACAAAGAGGGAGGATCCGATGACCCATATTCTGGCCATCGACCAGGGCACCACGTCGAGCCGCGCCATCGTGTTCGATGGGCAGATGAAGATCGTGGCCGTCGCCCAGCAGGAATTCACGCAGCATTTCCCGGCCTCCGGTTGGGTCGAGCACGAGCCGGAGGATATCTGGACAACCGTGGTCGACACCTGCCGCGAGGCACTGGACAAGGCCGGGCTGACGGCCCTCGACGTCACCGCGATCGGTATCACCAACCAGCGCGAGACCACGCTTTTGTGGGATCGGGCGACAGGTCAACCGCTGCACCGGGCGATCGTCTGGCAGGACCGGCGCACCGCGGATCGCTGTGCCTCCCTGCGGGAGGCAGGCCATGAAGCGATGGTGCAGGACAAGACCGGGCTGCTGCTCGACCCCTATTTTTCCGGCACCAAGCTGGCCTGGCTTCTGGACAACGTGGAGGGCGCGCGGGATCGGGCGGAGCGTGGCGAACTGGCCTTCGGCACGGTGGACAGCTTCCTGATCTGGCGGCTGACCGGCGGCGCGGCGCATGTGACCGATGCCACCAATGCCGCGCGGACCTTGCTTTATAACATCCGCGAGGGGGCGTGGGACGCCGAGATCTGCGGGCTTCTGAACATTCCGCTCAGCCTGCTGCCCGAGGTCAGGGATTGCGCAGACGCGTTCGGGCAGACCGAGCCCGGGCTCTTCGGCAAGTCCCTGCCCATTCTGGGCGTGGCGGGTGATCAGCAGGCCGCCACGATCGGGCAGGCCTGCTTTGCCCCCGGCATGATGAAATCGACCTATGGCACCGGCTGTTTCGCGCTGCTCAATACCGGCGATACACTCGTGCAATCGCAAAACAGGATGCTGGGCACCATCGCCTACCAGTTCGATGGCAAGCCCACCTATGCGCTGGAAGGCTCCATCTTCATCGCGGGCGCCGTCGTGCAATGGCTGCGGGATGGGCTTCGGATCATCGGCTCGGCGCCCGAGACGCAAGGCCTCGCCGAAGCGGCGGATCCGGGTCAGGAGCTTTACCTCGTGCCCGCTTTCACCGGGCTTGGTGCGCCTTACTGGGATGCGGAATGCCGCGGGGCAGTGCACGGGCTGACGCGCAATTCCGGCCCGGCGGAATTTGCCCGCGCGGCGCTGGAAAGCGTCGGGTTCCAGACCCGTGACCTGTGGGAGGCGATGCGAGCCGACTGGCAGGGGGCGGGCGATGACAACATCCTGCGCGTCGATGGCGGCATGAGCGCGTCCGACTGGACCATGCAGTTCCTGGCCGACATCCTCGGGGCCCCGGTGCACCGGCCAGAGGTGCTGGAAACCACTGCGCTCGGGGCGGCCTGGCTGGCAGGCATGAAGGCGGGGCTCTATCCTGACCGGGAAGGTTTCGCCGAGACCTGGGCACTGGAACGCGCCTTCCTGCCGGAGATGGATGCCGAGACAAGGGAGCGCCGCTATTCCGGATGGAAAGATGCAGTCGCGCGCACGCTGAGCCGCTAAGGGGATCGTCGCCTTCGGCGCCGACCCGGGAGCGGCCCTCGTCACCCCCCGCTTGCGCGGGGACCTCCTCGGCCCGCAGCTGCCGCGGGACATTGGTTGGGTTGAGCCAAGAAGAAGGCGCCTTGAATTCAGTCGCCGTTCGGCCGTGACAGGATGAACGTGGCGGCTCCGCCCATGGCAACGAGCTGGATGAGGATCACCATCCCGCCAAGGCCCGAGAGCAGGCTGACGCCCAGGACCAGGGCCATGGCGGTGCAGGCCATGATCTTGTAGCGGGGGCGGATGGCGCCTTTGTCTTCCCAGTCACGGATCGGGCCGCCGAAGATCTCGTGCTCGACCAGCCACTGTCGCAGGCGCGGCGAGCTTTTCGAGAACGCGAAAGCCGCGAGGATGAGGAAAGGTGTCGTGGGCAGGATCGGCAGGACAACGCCCGCGAAGCCCAGGGCCACGGCGCTCCAGCCCAGGATCAGCCAGGGCAGGTGACGCAGGCGGGGGCGTTTCAAGGGGTCTGGCATCAGGCTCATAGCCTTCGGGTTTAGCGCGGTTTGCGCCGGGGGGAAGGGGCGGAGAGCTCCGCCGAGGCATCGCGCCAGTCGCCGGGGGCAAGGCCATTGAGCGTCCACTTGCCGACGCGGGCCCGGATGAGCCGCAGGGTGGGCAGACCCACGGCAGCGGTCATGCGGCGCACCTGGCGGTTGCGGCCTTCGGTGATGGTAAGTTCCAGCCAGGCATCAGGCACCGATTTGCGGTAGCGCACGGGCGGATTGCGCGGCCAGAGCCCGGGCGGTTCCGCGATCCGCTGCACTTTCGCAGGGCGCGTGGGGCCATCCTTGAGCGTAACTCCTGCGCGCAGGGCATCAAGTTGCGCGTCGCTCGGATCCCCTTCGACCTGCGCCCAGTAGGTTTTGGGGGTCTGGGCGCGCGGGCTGGTGATCCGGGCCTGCAAGCGCCCGTCATCGGTCAGCACCAGCAACCCCTCGCTGTCGCGGTCGAGCCGCCCGGCGGCATAGACGCCCGGCACGTCGATGAAGTCCGACAGGGTGGGGCGGGGGCTGCCCACTGTCCCCTTGTCGGTGAATTGCGAAAGCACGTCATAGGGCTTGTTGAACAGGATAAGCTTGGTCATGGCCTTGCCTTGGGGGGTCTGCCCCCGGTCCTGACCGATCCTGCCGCGTTCGGCAAGCGCCGTGTCGGAAAAGCTCTTGCGGCGTTTAGCATTTCGCCTAGCGTGATCGGGTCACCAGACAGGGAGAGATGACATGCCAGCGGGATGCGCACCGTTCAGCCAAGCGGAATATGACCGGCGGATCGCCAAGACGCGGGCCGCGATGGCCGAGGCAGGGCTCGATGCCGTATTCGTCACCGACCCGTCGAACCAGGCCTGGCTGACGGGATATGACGGCTGGTCCTTCTACGTGCACCAGGGCGTGATCCTGCGGATGGAGGGTGAGCCTGTCTGGTGGGGCCGGTCCATGGACGCGCTTGGCGGGCAGCGGACCTGTTGGATGGCGGCGGAAAACATCCACGGTTATTCCGACCACTACATCCAGTCGACCGTCTATCACCCGATGCAGGACCTGGCCGAGCATTTCGCCCGGATGGGGCTGGCCTCGGCCCGGATCGGGGTCGAGATGGAGAACTACTATTACTCTGCCAAGGCGCATGCAGTCCTGACCGAGGAACTGCCCAATGCGACGCTGGTCGACGCGACCGCGCTGGTGAACTGGCAGCGGCTGGTGAAATCGGAGGAAGAAATCGGCTTCATCCGCAAGGCGGCAAGGATTTCCGAGAAGGTGGTGACCACCGCGCTGGAGCGCGCGGCACCGGGGGTGCGCAAGAATGATCTCGTGGCCGATATCTTCCATGCCGGGATTACGGGTGTGGATGATATCTGGGGCGACTACCCCGCCATCGTCCCGCTGACGCCCTCGGGCCTTGATGCCACTGCCGCTCACCTGACGTGGAACGGGGACGAAATGCGCGCGGGTGAAGCGACCTTCTTCGAACTGTCGGGTTGTTATCGCCGCTATCACGCGCCGCTTTGCCGCACCGTCTTCCTCGGCACGCCATCGGACGAGATGCGCCGCGCCGAGGCCGCGCAGATGGAAGGGATTGAGGCGGGGCTCGATGCCGCCCGCGCGGGCAACCAGACCCGCGATGTCTTCAACGCCTTCATGGAGGTGCTGCACAAGCACGGGCTGGAACGCAAGGGGCGCATGGGCTACCCGATCGGCCTGTCTTACCCGCCCGATTGGGGCGAACGCACCGCGTCCATCCGGGGTGAGGATGAGACCGTACTGCAACCGGGGATGACGTTTCACTTCATGCCCGCTTTGTGGATGGACAGTTGGGGGCTGGAGACCACCGAAACCATCCTGATCCGCGAGGATGGCCCGGCAGAAACGCTGTGCAACGTGGACCGCAAGCTCTTCGTCAAGCCATGAGCACCCTGCCCGAGACGACCCGGTTACTGGCCGAGCTGGTGGGTTTTCCAACCGTCTCGACCGACAGCAATGCCGACATGATCTCGTTCCTTGGTGAGCGGCTGGTTTCGGCAGGCGCAACGGTCGAGATCATGACCGATGAGAGTGGCCGCAAGGCCAATCTCTGGGCGCGGATCGGGCCGGATGTGCCGGGGGGCATCCTGTTGTCGGGGCATAGCGACGTGGTGCCGGTGACCGATCAGGCCTGGTCTACCGATCCGTTCGATCTGCACGAGGCGGATGGCAGGCTTTATGGGCGCGGCACCTGTGACATGAAGGGGTTCATCGCGGCGGCGGTTGCCATGGCCCCGGTCTGGGCCGAACGCGCCACGCGACGGCCCGTCTATTTCGCCTTCACCCATGACGAGGAAACCGGCTGCCTTGGGGCGCAGGCGCTTGTGACGCTGCTGGAGGGGCGCAGGAATCTGCCAAGCGTCGCGATCGTGGGCGAACCCACCTCGATGCGGATCATCGAAGGGCACAAGGGCTGTTTCGAGTATTCTACCCATTTCACCGGGCTGGAGGGGCATGGGTCCTCCCCCGATCACGGGGTCAACGCGGTGGAATACGCGGTGCGTTATGTCTCGCGCCTGCTTGACCTGAAGGAACAGCTCAAGGCCCGCGCCCCCGAAGACAGCCGGTTCGAACCGCCCTGGACCACGATCAACACCGGCGCCTTGGTGGGCGGCGTGGCCCATAACGTCATTCCGGGGCGCGCGCGGGTCGATTGGGAAATGCGGCCGGTGCAGAAATCGGACGGCGATTTCGTGAAAGAGGACCTGCGCCATTACTGCGAGGACATCCTGCTGCCCGCCATGCGTGCCGTGCACCCCGAAGCGGGGATCACCACCGAGGTGATTGGCGAGGTGGACGGGCTGGAACCCGCGACCGAGAACGAGGCGCGCGATATCGTCATGGAGCTGACCGGCGCAAACGGTGCCGGGCTGGTTCCCTTCGGCACCGAGGCGGGGCTGTTTCAGGCCCTTGGCATGTCGGTCGTCGTCTGCGGGCCGGGCTCCATCGAGCAGGCGCACAAGCCCGACGAATTTATCGAGCTGTCGCAGATGCAGGAATGCCTTGGCATGCTCGACCGGCTCAGCCGGAAACTGGGCTAGGCGCCTGTAGCTTTCCCCCCGGTCTCCGCGCTAGCATGGGGCGGGCAGACAGGGGGAGGCATCCCATGAAGGTTGGCATCATTGGCGCGGGCATGGTCGGGTCAGCGGCGGCGTTTGCGCTGATCATGCGCGGCGAAGCGTCCGAGATCGTGCTGGTCGACGTGAACCACGCGCGCGCGCGCGCCGAGGCCGAGGATATTGCCCACGCCATCCCCTTCGCCTCGCCGGCCATCGTGCGGGCCGGGGAATACGCCGATCTGGACGG
>NZ_CAXREX010000140.1:0-4573 GCF_964229645.1 Nioella sp.
GCCACGGCGGGTGCCGGCAAGCCGATGACCGGCCATTGGGAATATATCTCGGTTGGGGCGGACCCTTGGGGGGGCGACGCCGTGGCCGCGACGGGCGATCTGGTGAAGGTCGATGTGGGCTGTCTGATGCGGGGCTATACCTCGGACAGCGGGCGGACCTTCGTGGTCGGCGCGCCACGTCGCCTTCAATCCGAACTGCATGATGCGCTGATGGCCGGGTTCCGGGCGGGCTTTGGCCTTTTGCATCCCGGTACCCCCCTGGCCGAGGTGCATCGCGCCACGCAATCGGCGATCCGGGGCAGGGGGCTGACGGGATATTGCCGCGGCCACTTCGGCCACAGTCTGGGCACCGGACCGGGGTCCGAAGAATGGCCCTTCATCTCGGCTTCGGCGCAGACCACGATCGAAAGCGGTATGGTCCTGGCCTTCGAGACACCGATCTACGTCACCGGTGTCGGCGGCATGATCATCGAAGATCAGGTCGAGATCACGCCAGAAGGGCCGGTGTCCATGAACCGTTTGACGCATGAACTACTCGCCTGCTGAATGGGGTGTGACCGGCGCTGCATGCCGGCGTATCGGACATCACGGCCTTTCCCGAAAGGACCGGCATCGCGCGCCATCGGGTCTGTTTTTGCAAAGCCGCTGAGTGCAGCGCCGCACCGGGTGTCGCCTTGACCGTGCAGCGCCAAATCCAAATAAAGGTTAACATACAGCCACCACACGCACCAAAGCGTCTGGCTGAACAGGAGACAAGACCTTGAAAACACTGCTCAACAAAACCGCCTACGCCCTTGTGGCCGGAGCATTGGTCTCCGGTCCTGCCCTGGCCGAGGAATGGCGTTTCAATAACTTCCTGCCCGAGACCCGTCCCGAGTCCGCGCAGCTGGATCAATTCGCCGAGGATGTGAACGCCGCCCTCGCGGACAAGGATTTCACGCTTCAAATGTATCACGGCGGCTCTTTGGGTCTGCCCAACACCGACCTGCTGCGGGTGGTCCCGACCGGTGCCGTCGAGATGAGCCTGATGTGGTCGAACTATCTGGGCCGCGATGCGCCCGAACTGGGGTCGGTGTTCGTGCAGGGTGCGATCAGCACCGTGGACGAGCTGAAGGCCGTGCTGCCTGTGGCACAAGAGATCTACACCGAGGCCTACAACGACTGGGACATCACCACCGTCGGCTTCGTGGCGATCCCCACGCTCTCCGTTTCGGTCTTCTGCCGGGATGAGCCGGTGAACACGCTTGAACAGCTGCGCGACGTGAAGCTGCGTGTCTGGGCCCGCGAACAGGTCGAGACCTTCACCAAGCTTGGCGTTGCCGCGCAGATCGTGCCGCAGGAAGACGTCTATGTTGCGCTGCGCACCGGTGTCGTGGACTGCGCGCTGTATCCCGCCCTGTATGCCCATACGATTTCGCTTCAGGAGGTGACGAAATACGCGTCATTCCTTTATCCGATGGCCTCTGCGCCCTACACGATCGGCGTTCAGGACAAGCTGTGGGATGACACCGATCCGGAAATCAAGGACGCGATCACCGCAGCGGCAGACGCCCTGTGGGAGCGCACCAACCAGTATGACGCCGACGTCGAAAACGAGATGGCCGCGCGCGAGAAACTGGTCGCCCAGGGTCTGACCTGGGGCGAGGATTTCCCCGACGCCGACCGCGAACAATTCGTGGCCGCCGTGTCCGAAACCTGGGCCATGCTGGCCGAGGAAGCGGGCGGTGCCGCGCTGGATTATCGCGCCCGGATGCTGACGGCCCTTGGCCGCTAACCGCTGGTGAGCCGTCTTCGACACACATATGCGCAGGGGCTGGATCGTCTGGCCCTTGCGCTCGCGCTTTGTGCATCGTTGTGCATGGTGGCGATCGTCGGGCTGGTGACCACCAGCGTGGTGATGCGCCGGATCGCCGGCACGCCGCTGCACATCACCGAAGACATCGTCGGGCTTTTGCTGACGGCGATGCTGTTTCTTGGTCTGCCGCTGGTCACGCTTCGGGCGCAGCATGTGCGCGTCTCGATCGTGTCAAACGCGCTTGAGCCCCGGTTTGGCCGGTTGGTCCATATCGCCGCCATGCTGGTCGGACTTCTGTTTTTCGGCTGGATCTTCGTCAAGGCGCTGCCCTGGCTGGAATTCGCCTGGAAACGCAATCTCAAGACCGAAACGGCGCGGCTTCTGCTCTATCCCTGGATGACGGCCCTGCCTGTGTCCGTCGGCCTGACCTGGGTGATCTTTGCCAGCCGCCTGACGGGGCTGATCGAACGCGAACGCTATGCCACCCCTGATGAGGAAGCGACGATCGCGCCCCTCTCTGACACTTCTGACACGGACGGCTAAGCGATGTTCTGGTCCTCTTTGATTGGTATCCTTGTCGCCTCGGCCTCGACCGGGGTTGCCCTTGGCGCGGCACTTGGCCTGACCGGGCTTGTGCTGCTTCAGGTCTTTTCCAACGGAGCCACCGGGCTGGCCGTGGATGCGATCTGGAACGTCTTCAATTCCTTCACGCTCAGTGCGGTGCCGCTGTTCATCCTGCTGGGCGAGATCCTGTTGCGCAGCGGGGTCAGCAACCGGGCCTATGCGGCCTTTGCGCCGGTCTTCAGCAAGGTCCCCGGCGGGCTTTTGCACACCAATATTGCCGTTTGCACCATCTTCGGCGCGGTCAGCGGGTCCAGCCTGTCCACCGCCGCGGCCGTGGGATCCGTGGCCTATCCCGAGATGACCCGCCGAGGCTATGACCGCGACGTCATCGTCGGCAGCCTGGCGGGTGGCGGCACCCTTGGGTTGCTTATTCCGCCCAGCCTGTCCTTCCTGATCTTTGGTGCCCTGACCGAGACCTCGATCGGGCGGCTGTTCATCGCGGGTATTCTTCCGGGCCTGATGATCGGTGCCGCTTTCATGGTCTATATCGTCATCAAGACCCTGCGCCATCCGCATGTCGCCCCGCGCGAGGACGTGCATATGCCGTTTCTGGCGATCCTGCGCGGCATGGGGCAGGTCTGGCCGCTGCTGCTGCTGATCCTCGCGGTGATCGGTTCGATCATCGGAGGCCTGGCCACCCCGACCGAGGCCGCCGCCCTAGGGGTCGTGCTGGCCATCGTGATTTCGTTCATCTGGGGTGATCTGACCCTGACATCCCTGCGCGAGGCGGTGTTCCACGCGACCTTGCTGTTTGCCGCAATCGGTTTCGTCGTCATGGGCGCCACGATCCTGGCGCAGTCGGTCAGCATTCTTGGCGTGGCCCAGCAGATCCTGAACGTGGTCGCCGACAGCGGGCTCAACCGCTATACGATCCTGTTTCTGGTGGTGCTTATCTACCTGATCCTGGGGTGTTTCTTCGACGGGCTGTCGTTGATGATCATGACCCTTCCGGTGGTCTTTCCCCTGCTGGTCGGCCTTGGGTATGACCCGATCTGGATCGGCGTGATGATCACCATCGTGATCGAGATTGGCCAGGTCACGCCGCCCGTGGGCTTGAACCTGTCGGTTCTGGCCAGCCTGACCAACAACGAGGTCAGCCTGGGCCGCGTTGCCCGCGCCACGGTGCCTTACTGGATCATCCATCTTCTCGCCATCGCTGTGCTGACGGTCTTCCCGGCCATCGCGCTGTTCCTGCCGGATCTGCTGTTTTAGGATGGCGACGCGCGATGCGCGGGTTTGGCAACATAATCTATATTGTCCGGTATTGAGGGGTCAATCAGCCAGGGTTTGCCCGGCGTGGCGTGCCTGTCCTGATCCCCTGACAAAGATCAGTCCGGCCTTTCAATCGGCGCGGCTTCGCAGTACTTGCAATGTGTTGAAATCGTAGCCTGTGCAGCACCCGCTGCATCCGCAAAAATTGGAGCCGCCTATGCCCCGCTATCGTTCGAGAACCAGCACCCATGGCCGCAACATGGCAGGTGCCCGCGGCCTCTGGCGCGCCACCGGCATGAAGGACGGCGACTTTGGCAAGCCGATCATCGCCATCGTCAATTCCTTTACCCAGTTCGTGCCCGGCCACGTCCACCTGAAGGACCTGGGCCAGATGGTCGCGGAAGAGGTCGAGAAGGCCGGCGGTGTCGCGAAGGAATTCAACACCATCGCCGTGGATGACGGCATCGCCATGGGCCACGACGGGATGCTGTATTCCCGTCCCTCGCGCGAAGTCATTGCCGACAGCGTGGAATACATGGTCAACGCCCATTGCGCCGACGCCATGGTCTGCATCTCGAACTGCGACAAGATCACCCCCGGCATGCTGAACGCCGCGATGCGGCTCAACATCCCCGTGGTCTTCGTCTCGGGCGGCCCGATGGAGGCCGGCAAGATCGACCTCGAAGACCTCGACATGAAGAAGATCGACCTCGTCGACGCCATGGTCGCGGCCGCCTCCGATACGCTGACCGACGCGCAGGTGCAGCATATCGAGGAGAACGCCTGCCCGACCTGCGGCTCCTGCTCGGGCATGTTCACCGCCAACTCGATGAACTGCCTGACCGAGGCGCTGGGGCTGTCGTTGCCCGGCAACGGCTCGACGTTGGCCACCCAGATCGGAAGAGCGTCGTGGAGGGAAAGAGTGTAGACGAGCGTGTAGAT
>NZ_CAXREX010000141.1:0-5548 GCF_964229645.1 Nioella sp.
CGATGCCGCCGCCGCCGCGATCTTCGCCGATACCGAAAGCGAGATCATCGGCCCGCTCGACAGCCGCTTCGGCCCGGCTCTGTTCCGCATCAACGCGGTTCTGGACGCGACCGAAGTGCCCTTCGAGGACGCCGCGCAGGATCTGCGGGTGGAACTGTCCGAAGAAGCCGCACGGCGCGCGATCGACGCGATGATCGACGATCTGGACGACCGCCTGGCCGGGGGCGCCACGCTGGAGGAGCTGGCCGAGGAAACCGACATGCAGTTCGGCACCATCGACTGGTTCGACGGTGTCGATTCCGGCATTGCCGCCTATGACGCCTTCACCGACGCGGCCCTGGCCGCTCAGGATGGCGATTTTCCCGAACTGCTGCAACTCTCGGATGGGGGGCAGTTCGCGCTCCGCCTCGACGAGGTTGTGCCGCCTGCGGTCCCGCCGCTCGAGGAGATCACCGACGAGGTGGCCGAGGCCTGGCGCGCCACGCAACTGCGCATCCGCCTCGAAGAACGGGCCAATGCGATCCTGGCCAACCTGGCGCTGACCGGCGGCCTGGAAGACCAGGGGCTGAGCCTGACCAGCGAAAGCCTGATCCGGCGCCAGGATTTCATCCCCGATGCCCCGCCGACGCTGGTGGCGCAGGTGTTCCAGCTGGCCCAACCCGGCGACATGGTGGTCATTCCCGGCGCCCGCGCGGCCTGGATTGCCCGGCTCGACAGCATCAACCCCGGCACGCGCGGCGCGCCCGAAGTGGCCGCGTTGCAGGGGCTTTTCGGGGCGCAGATCGCCAACGCGGTTGCCGGCGATGTGTTCGAGGCCTTCGGTCAGGCACTGGAGGCCGAGATCGGCATCTCGCTCGATCCCGGTGTCATCAACGCGATCCACGCACAGTTCCCCTGAGGCAGCATGGCACTGATCCCCTCTTTCGAGGCTTTCGAGCAGGGCTGGAATGATGGCCGCAACCAGCTGGTCTATGCCCGGCTGGCGGCCGACCTCGACACGCCCGTTTCGGTGATGATGAAGCTGGCCGATGCCGGCCGCGACAGCTTCATCCTCGAATCCGTGACCGGGGGCGAGGTGCGTGGGCGTTACTCGATCATCGGGATAAAGCCCGACCTGATCTGGGAATGCCGGGGCGAGGACAGCCGCCTGAACCGCGCCGCGCGCTATGACCGCGAGGCCTTCGAACCTTGCGCCGAACCGCCGCTCAGGGCGATCCGGTCGCTGCTGGCCGAAAGCGCCATCGACATCCCCGACGACCTGCCCGGCGCGGCGGCGGGGCTCTTTGGCTATCTCGGCTATGACATGATCCGGCTGGTCGAGCACCTGCCCAACGTGAACCCCGATCCACTTGGCCTGCCCGACGCGGTGCTGATGCGCCCCTCGGTCGTCGCCGTGATCGACGGGGTGAAGGGCGAAGTGACGGTGGTCTCGCCCGCCTGGGTCGAGTCCGGCCTGTCGGCCCGCGCGGCCTATGCGCAGGCCGCCGAACGGGTGATGGACGCGGTGCGCGACCTCGAACGCGCGCCCACCACGGCAGCGCGCGAAATGGGCGAGGCACATGCCGTGGCAGAGCCCGTCTCGAACTTCGCCAAACCCGACTACCTGGCCGCCGTCGAGAAGGCCAAGGAGTATATCCGCGCGGGCGACATCTTCCAGGTGGTGCCCTCGCAACGCTGGACGCAGGCGTTCCCCGAACCGCCCTTCGCGCTCTACCGCGCGCTGAGGCGGACGAACCCCTCGCCCTTCATGTTCTTCTTCAATTTCGGCGGCTTCCAGGTCGTGGGCGCAAGCCCGGAGATCCTGGTGCGCGTCTTCGGCGGCGAGGTCACGATCCGGCCCATCGCGGGCACCCGGCCAAGGGGCGCGACACCCGAAGACGACAAGGCGCTGGAGCTTGACCTTCTGTCGGACCAGAAGGAACTGGCCGAGCACCTGATGCTGCTTGATCTGGGCCGCAATGACACCGGCCGCGTGTCCAAGATCGGCACCGTGCGCCCGACCGAGGAATTCGTGATCGAACGCTATTCCCACGTCATGCATATCGTGTCGAACGTGGTGGGCGAGCTGTCTGATGACCATGACGCGCTGTCGGCGCTGTTGGCGGGCCTGCCTGCCGGGACGGTGTCCGGCGCGCCCAAGGTCCGCGCGATGGAAATCATCGACGAGCTTGAGCCCGAAAAGCGCGGCGTTGAGGGCGGCGGCGTCGGCTATTTCAGCGCGGGCGGCGACATGGACATGTGTATCGCGCTGCGCACCGCCGTGGTGAAGGACGAAAAGCTCTACATCCAAGCCGGCGGCGGCGTGGTCTATGACAGCGACCCCGAGGCCGAATTCCAGGAAACGGTGAACAAGTCCCGCGCGATCCGCAAGGCCGCCGAAGAGGCGAGCCTCTTCTCGGGACGGGGCAACCGGTAGCACCGGCCTGCAGGGGAGGATCGCCACCCGGCGGGTGGCGTTCCTCTCATCCCAGCTCTTCCGCCAGAAGATCGAACACCACGCGAATGCGGCGGCTGTTGCGCAGCTCTCGATGTGTCACCAGCCAGTTGGGGAAGGTGATCGGCGCAAGCTCCTCGATCTGCAGCTTCTCCACCTCTGGCGTGCCTGCGGCCACCAGGTCGGAACCGACGCCAACCCCCAGTCCACGGCGCACCATTTCCCAGGCCACCACGGAATTCAGCGTGCGGATCGGGAAGTTCATGTGGCTGACCGGGATGCCGCGCTTGTTGAGCTCTGCCACCATCCGTTCGGGCTGGTCGATGCCGATCATCTCGATCTTTTCCAGCTCGGCCAGAGTTTTGGGTCTGCCGTTGCGATCGAGCCAGTCCGTCGAGGCATAGAAACTGCCGGTCCCGTCGCGCAGGCGCTTGCCGATCAGCTCCGGGTCCTCGGGGCGCATGTGGCGGATGGCGATGTCGGCCTCCCGCCTGCGCAGGTCGGAGACCCGGTTTTCCGCAACGATGTCAATCGTCAGGCCCGGTGCTTCGCGGCGCAGGCGCTTGAGGATGTCGGGCAGGATATAGGCGGCATAGCTATCGGCGACCGAGATGCGCACCTCGCCCTGCACCTCCTGCACGTGACCCGCCGCCGACAGGGAAATCCGGTTCGCGGCTTCGCCCATGGCGCGCACATGTTCCAGCAGGTCCATGCCCGCCTGGGTCAGGATCAGGCTTTTGCCGACCCGCTCGAACAACGTGATGTTGAGGCTTTCCTCCAGCGCCGCCACCTGCCGCCCGAGCGTGGGCTGCGTCAGCCGCAGCGCCCGTGCAGCCCCCGACAGCGTGCCCTCCTCCACCGTGGCAAGGAAGGCGCGCACCTGGTTCCAGTCGAAAGAGATCGCGGCCCAATTCATGCATATCCGTATAAACCGACTGCGGATTTCTGCAATTTCTTTCGATAGCTCCCCCCGGTACATGCCCCATAGTGATTTTGACAGGACTGGCCGGGCACAGCGCCTCGCCCTGCGCCACCGGAACAAGGACCGTAACGATGACCACCGCCAACCCCGCCCGTTTCTGGGACCGTATCGCCACCAAATACGCCGCGAACCCGGTCAGCGATGTCCCCGCCTACGAAGCCACGCTGGCCCATGTGCGCAGGACCCTGTCCGCAGGAGACCGGGTGCTTGAAATCGGCTGCGGCACCGGCACCACGGCGCTGGCCCTGGCGCCCTCGGTGGCCAACTATGTCGCGACCGATATCTCCGGGGCCATGCTGGAGATCGGGCGCGAGAAGGCCTGGAACGCCTCGCAATCCAACCTGAGCTTCGTCAAGGCCGCCGCAGACCGGGGGGAACTGCCCGACGGCCCCTTCGACGTGGTGCTGGCCTTTTCCATCCTGCACCTGCTCGACGATCTCGACGCGGGGCTGGCCGAGATCCACGACCGCCTGGCGCCCGGCGGGCTCTTTATCTCCAAGACCGTCTGCATCAGCCCGCTCTCGCCCCTGCGCCCGGTGATCGGGGTGATGCAGCTGATCGGCAAGGCCCCCTACGTGCGCTTCCTGAAGGCCGCGCCCCTGATCGCCCGGATCAAGGCGGCAGGTTTCGAGATCGTCGAGACGGTGGATTTCCACAAGCCCGGCAAGCGGCCCCATATCGTCGCCCGCAAACTGTGACCGCGTTCCCTTTGACAGCCCCCCGGCCCCTTTCTAAGTTGGCCGCGTAGCAAGCAGCGGTCGGGGCACGCGCGCAGTCATGTCGGAATTGCCAGAATACTACTTCCGGGTGCGGGAAAACGGGGCGGCGGTCTACCGGGTGGATACCGAGAACCGCCAGCGCCGCATCGAGATGACCGAAATCGCGGTGATCAACATCAAGAACGGAAAGGTCAAGCCCCATGGCAGCCACGTCCTGACCCCGTCGGAAAACCAGGCGATTGCCCGTTGGATGGCCGACCGCGAGGCGCTTCTGGCGCGCCGTGACCTCGATGACATCCACCGCACCGTGGATCACCTCAACCTCACCGCGCAATGGGCACAATCGCGCGCCAGCGACGCGGATCTCGACGACGTCACCGACCGGCTGCTGATGGCCATGCATGACCTGCGCAGCGTCCTGGTGCGCAAGAAGGCCGACCGGCTCATGAAAGGCCAGCCGGGCGCGGATCAGCGCGGCGAGTAGAGGCTTTCCATCCGGTAATCCTTGCGTGGCCCGCTGACCTGCCACCGCGCGCTCCAGCTTTCGGGCCAGTCGCCGAAACCGTAGCTGACGGCATAGAGATCGGGCGGGCAGTCGTGGCTGGCCGCGCTCTGGGCGTCTGAAAACCAGTGAAACGGCCGCCCGTCCTCGAAGAAGACGGCGATGCCGTCCGCCTCGGCCCGCCACAGGTAGCGCCGCTCGGCCTGCAAGGGGGCGCCCTCGCCGTAGCGCAGCAGGCCGGTTTCGGTCAGGACGAGCCCGCCCTGCCCCGGTGCGAAACGCGCTTCGCCCTCCAGCCGGCCGGTCAGCCCGGCCCGGTTGTCCTCGATCCGGCGGCTCAGCCGCCAGCTGCCTTCGAAGGCAAAGAGGTCCAATCCCATCCCTGCGACACCCCATTGCTTGTGGTCGCGCCCCTATAGCCGTAAGAGAGCGCCAATTCCACCTGACAAGACAAGGCAGAGGCGCATGATCCCCCGCTATTCCCGCCCCGAAATGGTCGCCATCTGGAGCCCCGAGACCAAGTTCCGCATCTGGTACGAGATCGAGGCCCATGCCTGCGACGCCCAGGCCGACCTTGGGGTCATCCCCCGCGAAAACGCCGAGGCCGTCTGGAAGGCCAGGGACGTGGAATTCGACGTCGCCCGCATCGACGAGATCGAGGCCGTCACCAAGCATGACGTGATCGCCTTCCTCACCCACCTGGCCGAGATCATCGGCAACGAGGAGGCGCGCTTCGTCCACCAGGGCATGACGTCCTCGGACGTGCTGGATACCACGCTGAACGTGCAGCTGGTGCGTGCCGCCGACATCCTGATCAAGGACGTGGAGGCGCTGCTGGCAGCGCTCAAGCGCCGCGCCTACGAGCACAAGGACACCGTCCGCATCGGCCGCAGCCACGGCATCCACGCCGA
>NZ_CAXREX010000142.1:0-4708 GCF_964229645.1 Nioella sp.
TCGCTTTGCCGGCGACGCGGATGTCTATGCGGGCTGCTTATCGGCGGCTCCCCTCTTGCGCGACTATAACCCTGAACGCTTCCTGACCAGCCTGATCTGGAACACGCGGGGCGAACGTCAGGTGTTTCAGTTCAGCCCGCGCGATGAGCAACGGATTGGGTCCTTCCTTGCGTCTGACGGGAATGCGCAGATTTCGGTCATTACCGGGGCCTGGGCAGTTCCTCTATTCACGTCGAACAAGGATTTTCTGACCATTCGCAAGACCGCTGCGGCGTTGCAGAAGCGAGAGCTCGACTTCGTGAATATCCTGCGCCGGGTGCAGACGCGGGCCGAGGTGCGAATCTGGACCCTGGCGGAATTCATCGAAGAACCGATGGAAAACCTGCAATCCATCCTCGATGCCATTGGTGGGCCGTCCTTGGGCGCGCGCATCACCGAAGCGCCACGCATGGTGGATCTGTCGGGTTTTGGCCAGTTCCTGCAAAACCTCAAGAACCAGGGCATGAATCCGCATATCACCGGTGATTTCCCGGTCAACCAGCCCGGAATGCAACCCCGCCCGGGCGAGGCCCGTCCTTATCTTGTCAGGTAACCCATGTCAGACCGTTTCGATGCCTTTGTGATCTTCGCCGAAATGCGCACGGGGTCGAATTACCTGGAAGCGACACTGAACGATTTGCCCGATCTCGACTGCAAGGGGGAGGTCTACAACCCGACCTTCCTTGGGCATCACAATACCTTCGAAATGCACGGGATCGACATGGACCGCCGCGAAAGGGCGCCTCTCGACCTGCTTGATGCCATCATCGAAAATGCCGGCGACAGCCTGCCCGGCTTCCGCTTCTTTCACGACCATGATCCGCGCGTTCTGGACCGCATCTTGCCCGACCCGCGAATTGCCAAGATCATTCTGACCCGCAACCCGGTGGAAAGTTATGTCAGCCGCCGCATCGCGTCGGAAACCGGTCAGTGGCGGCTGACGGACATGAAGCATCAGAAAAGCGCGAAGATCGAATTCCGCATGTGGGAATTCGAAAAGATGCTGGAGGACTTGCAGGGATTTCAGCTGACCTTGCAAAGGGGCCTTCAGACGACCGGGCAGACCGCCTTCTATATTCGTTACGAGGACATTAACGACATCGAGGTTGTGAATGGCCTGGCACGGTTCCTCGGTTCGGCGCATGAACTGGAAGCGACGAACTCCAAGCTCAAGAAACAGAACCCAAGCGACCTCAGCCAGAAGGTCGAGAACTATGACCAGATGGTGCGAAGCCTGGCCCGGCTTGACCGGTTCGACCTGTCTCGAACACCGAATTTCGAACCTGCGCGCCAGGCGGGCGTTCCGGGTTTCGTGGCGCTACCTGAAACGGGCCTGCTCTTCATGCCGATCCGGGGCGCGGCAGTCGAGCCCATCAAGGTCTGGATGGCGGGGCTGGAAGGGATCGGTGCCGACGCCCTGCTGACCGGACTCAAGCAAAAGGACGTCCGGCAATGGATGCGGCGGCATCCGAGGCATCGCAGTTTCACCGTGCTAAGGCATCCATTGGAACGGGCCTACCATGTGTTCAATAGCTGCATCCTGCCCGCTGACCGGCCCGCCTTTGCCAATATCCGCCGGGTCTTGAAAAACCGCTATAACCTGCCGATCCTTAAGGATGGGGTAATCGCTGGATACTATGCGGATCAGCACAAGGAGGGCTTCGTCGCCTTCCTGAATTTCCTGAAAGGCAACCTTGCGGGGCAGACAAGCCTGAAGGTCGAGCCGGTCTGGGCCAGCCAGACCGCGATATTGCAGGGAATGGCCGGCTTCCTGCTGCCGGATGTCATCCTGCGCGAGGACGATCTGATTTCAGAACTGCCCAGGCTGGCGCATGCGCAAGGACGAGAAGCGGCAGAGTTCGACATGCCTCTGCCGGATGAACCCTTCCCCCTGGCCGAGATTCACGACGCGGAGATCGAGGCCCTGATTTCGGACATCTACCGCAAGGACTTTCTGAATTTCGGCTTCGCGCCGTGGGAGCCTTAGGCCGCCTCGATCGTGCGCGCTTCGGTCAGAACAGCGTGGATCGTGCTGACATCGGAATTGGCGCGCAGTTTTTCGCACAGGATGGGATCACGAAGGGTTCGCGACACCAAGGCCAGGGCTTTCAGGTGCTCGGTTCCTGCGTCCTCGGGCGCAAAAAGCGCGAAAACCAGGTCCACGGGCTGACGATCAACAGCGTCGAAGTCAACCGGACGCTCCAGTTTCAGGAAGGCACCCTGAACGCCGGCCAAGCCCGGCAGGCGCGCATGGGGCAGGGCCACGCCCTTGCCGAAGCCAGTTGGCCCCAGGTTTTCCCGTTCCAGCAGCGCAGACGAGATGTCTGTCATCGGCAGACCGGTCAGCGGCGACGCAAGATCGGCCACCGCCTGAATCAGACGTTTCTTGCTGCTTACATCTGAAATGATACGAACGGCCTGCGGGTGCAGGAGCGACGCAAGATTCATATTGCCGTGTCCCAATTCGGGGCCGCGCCGAAGCCCGGCCCCATTTTCATTCCGTTTAGCGGGGATCGATCCAGCCGACGTTTCCATCGTCGCGGCGGTAGACCACATTCAACCCGTCATGTCCCTCGTTGCGGAACACCAGTACGGAAGATCCGGCGATTTCCATCTGCATCACCGCCTCACCGACCGAGAGAGAGGGAATCTTCGTCTCCATCTCGGCAATGATCATCGGTTGCAGCGAATCCGGTTCATCCCCTTCCCCGTGTTCCGAGCCCGCGAGGATATACGAGGAACCGACGAAATGTTCAACGGGCTCCGAGCGCTTGGAATGGTGATCTTTCAGGCGCCGCTTGTAGCGGCGCAGCTGCTTCTCCATTTTCTCGCAGCATTGGTCGAAAGAGGCGTAGATTTCGTGGTCTGCCGCCTTAGCCGACGCGGTCAGGCCGGTCGACAGGTGAATGGTTGCTTCACAGACATGTTCGTGGCCACTGCGCGAAAACACGATTTGCGCGTCGGTCGGACGTTCAGCGTATTTTTCTACGACAGCGCCGAGCGAATCCTTCACATGGGTTTGCAGGGCGTCGCCGATATCGATTTGTTTTCCGCTGATCTGGTAGCGCATGGGACCTCCATAAATGCGAACGGCCGTCACCGGGAAATGTCCCGAAACGGCCGTCAGTCAGTGCTGTGACGAACGAAAAAGGGCCCCCGGATTCTGCTAGCGCCGATCCGTCCGGTGAAGCCGGAGATTGGCGAAGCGGAAGCGGAAACCCTGTCGTTCATCCCCTCCATTTGGCGCTGAATCGGGGGGGTCTGTCAACGACAACCGACGCACTGCGCCAATTGCGCGGGGATCAACTGATGCGGAAGCTGTGGCCCAGGTAAACCCGGCGCACATTCTCGTCGCGCACGACTTCGTCGGCGGTGCCGCTCATCAAAACGGTGCCATCGTGCAGGATATAAGCGCGGTCCACGATCTCGAGTGTTTCGCGCACATTGTGATCGGTGATGAGCACGCCAAGCCCACGCGTCTTGAGGTCCGACACCAGCGCCCGGATCTCGGCTACGGCAATGGGATCGACCCCGGCGAAGGGCTCGTCCAGCAGAAGATAACGTGGATTGGACGCCAGGCAGCGGGCAATTTCGGCCCGGCGCCGTTCCCCGCCCGACAGCGACAAGGCAGGGGCAGCGCGCAGGTGGGTAATGGAAAATTCCGACAGCAATTCTTCCAGCCGCTCGTGCCGCTTGTGGCGGTCCTTTTCGGTGATTTCGAGAATCGCGTTGATATTCTCTTCGACAGTCAGGCCGCGGAAGATCGACATTTCCTGAGGCAGGTAGCCGATGCCCGCCTTGGCGCGGCGATACATCGGCAGGTAGGTGATATCTTGCCCGTCGAGGATGACCTTCCCGCCTTCCGGCGCGACAAGCCCGGCGATGGCGTAAAAACAGGTGGTCTTGCCCGAGCCGTTAGGCCCAAGCAATGCAACGACTTCACCCCGGTCTAGCGACATGGATACATCCCGGATCACCGGACGTCTGCGATAACTTTTTCTGAGGTTGGTAATCCTCAGGCCATGCTGACCGTCTTCGATCACAAGGTCGGGCCGGTCGGTCATGGGGTCACTGGTCCGCAGGTTGCAGGATGGTTCTGACGCGACCGTCCATCGTGCCGTTTCCGGTAGACAGGTCGATGCTTAGCCGATCGCCTGCAACCGTGGTCCGTCCCTGGGTCACAAGGACATTTCCGGTCAGGTAAACGCGCGAATCCTCGACTGAATACTCAGCTTCTTCGCCTTCGGCCGCATCCTCTCCGCGGGTCAGAAGAACACCGCCGGACGCGATGACCTGGCTGATCTGCTGCTGCTCGCCGTCTGCCCCGTAGATCACCGACACTTCGCCAGCGGCCAGGCGCAAGTCTCCCTGGATCACGATCACATTGCCCGCGAAGACGGCATTGCCGGTGGTTCGATCCACACGGAGGCTGTCCGAGGTGATCTCGATCGCCTGGGCAGAGTCATGGGCGACACCCCCGAACCCGATCTGCATCTGAGCAGTTGCGGGTAGGGCCATGAGGCAAAAGAAAAGGGCGGTCGAAATAAAGGCGCGCATGAAAACTCCGCTAATCCCTTGGTGCATATAGCACTCGAACACCCTCATTGAAAACGACTACATCGTTTCCATCAACCGAGGATATCTGCATGCGCCCCGCCGTGAGCTCCAC
>NZ_CAXREX010000143.1:0-2999 GCF_964229645.1 Nioella sp.
TCGCCGAACAGATGCAGGGTCATGCCATCGGCGCAGGCGCGACTGCCATGGCGAGCCTCGTCTTCGCGACGCCGGGGGCCGAGGCGTGCCTGGAGCGGATCAGAGCACGTCTGCCCGAAACCGGCGGGGCCAGCCTGATCCGACCCGACCTGATCTTCGTGCGGCTTCTGGCAGCGGACGGCTTTGACCTTCGGGCGTCTCTGCTGCCGCTTCTGACCGACCTTTACGGGGGCGCATTGCCCCGAACATGGATGTTGTAACATGAACCTGACCCCCCGTGAAAAGGACAAGCTGTTGATCGCCATGGCCGCCGAGATTGCCCGCAAACGGCTGGCGCGCGGCGTGAGGCTCAACCACCCCGAAGCTATAGCGCTGATCACCGATGCCGTTGTCGAGGGGGCCCGCGACGGGCGCAGTGTTGCCGATCTGATGGAGGCCGGGGCCCATGTCATCACCCGTGATCAATGCATGGAAGGGATCCCCGAGATGATCCACGAGGTGCAGGTCGAGGCGACGTTTCCCGATGGCACCAAGCTTGTCACCGTGCACAACCCGATCCGCTGAAAGGAGCCTGCGATGAAATACGTTCTGCCAGTTCTGGGCATCGCCCTCGCAACTGCCGCCCAAGCGCATGAGGGCGGTCACCTTCACCCGCACGAAAGCAATGGCTGGCTGGCCATCGCCCTGTTGCTTGGCCTTGGTGCAGTGGGTGGGTTCCTTGTGGGCCGGATCCACCGATGATCCCCGGAGAGCTGTTTCCAGCAGAGGGTGACCTTGTCCTGAACGAAGGGCGCGAGGCAATCACGCTGATGGTGGCCAACACCGGCGACCGGCCGGTGCAGGTGGGCAGCCACTACCATTTCGCCGAGGCCAACAGCGCGCTCCAATTCGACAGGGCGGCCGCGCACGGGCGAAGGCTCGACATTGCAGCAGGCACCGCCATACGCTTCGAGCCGGGACAGCGGCGCGAGGTCAATCTCATCCCCATCGGGGGCGCACGCCGCGTCTTCGGCTTCAACCAACAGGTGATGGGAGACCTCTGATGGCCACTTTACCCCTTCTTTCCGACGATCAGCTGACGCCCGAGGCGGCGGCGGTCTTTGCCGATATCCGTGCGACGCGCGGCACGGATTACGTCAACAACTTCTGGCGCGCGCTGGCCCACAACCCCGCGCAGCTCAAGGCGACGTGGGAGGGTTTGAAGCCCGTCATGGGGCCCGGCGCATTGGACCCGCTGGTCAAGGAGATGGTCTATATCGCCGTCTCGGCGGCCAATGCCTGCGAATATTGCTGTCATTCCCACGCGGCCTCGGCCCGCGCCAAGGGGATGACGCAAGAGATGTACAACGAATTGATGTCGGTCGTGGCCATGGCCAGCAGCACGAACGCGCTGGCCAATATGCTGCAAGTGCCCGTGGACGAGGCCTTCTGCGCATGAAGACCACCCCGCGACCGACCTGACAGGAGGCCAATATGCCCGCCACCCTATCCCGACGCGATCATGCTGCCATGTTCGGCCCCACCGTGGGTGACAGGCTGCGGCTGGCTGACACCGACCTCATCATCGAGGTGGAGCGCGATCTGACCGGCCCCTATGGCGAAGAAGTCAAGTTCGGCGGCGGCAAGGTCATCCGCGACGGGATGGGGCAGGGGCAGGCGACACGGGCCGAGGGGGCGGTCGACACCGTCATCACAAACGCGCTGATCGTGGACTGGACCGGGATCTACAAGGCCGATGTTGGCCTGAAGGACGGGCGTATCCACAAGATCGGCAAAGCGGGCAACCCCGACACGCAGCCGGGCGTCAATATCGTCGTGGGGCCGGGGACCGAGGCCATCGCGGGCGAGGGGCGCATCCTGACGGCAGGGGGCATCGACAGCCATATCCACTTCATCTGTCCTCAGCAGATCGAGGATGCGCTGCATTCGGGCCTGACCACGATGATCGGCGGCGGCACCGGCCCCGCGCATGGCACTCTGGCCACCACCTGCACACCGGGGCCGTGGCATATCGGGCGGATGCTGCAGGCCGCCGATGCCTTCCCGATGAACCTCGCCTTCGCGGGCAAGGGAAATGCGTCGCTTCCCGCCGCGCTCGAGGAACAGGTGCTGGCCGGGGCGTCCTGCCTCAAGCTGCACGAGGACTGGGGCACCACGCCCGGCGCCATCGACTGCTGCCTGTCGGTCGCGGATGCCATGGACGTGCAGGTGATGATCCATACCGACACGCTGAACGAGTCGGGTTTCGTGGAAAACACCGTGAAGGCCATGAAGGGCCGCACGATCCACGCCTTCCACACCGAAGGCGCGGGTGGCGGGCATGCGCCCGACATCATCAGGATCTGCGGCGAGGAGCACGTGCTGCCCTCCTCGACCAACCCGACGCGCCCCTTCACCGTCAACACGCTGGAAGAGCATCTCGACATGCTCATGGTCTGCCACCACCTCGACAAGTCGATCCCCGAGGATGTGGCCTTCGCCGAATCCCGCATCCGGCGCGAGACCATCGCGGCAGAGGATATCCTGCATGACATGGGGGCGTTTTCGATCATCGCGTCGGACAGCCAGGCCATGGGCCGGGTGGGCGAGGTGGTGATCCGCACCTGGCAGACCGCCGACAAGATGAAGAAGCAGCGCGGGGGGCTGGCAGACGAAGTTGGCCAGAACGACAATTTCCGCGTCCGCCGCTACGTGGCGAAATACACGATCAACCCGGCGATCGCCCACGGGATCAGCGCCCATGTGGGCAGTATCGAGGAAGGCAAGCGCGCCGACCTTGTGCTGTGGTCGCCCGCCTTCTTCGGCGTGAAGCCCGATATGGTTCTTCTGGGAGGAACCATCGCCATGGCGCAAATGGGCGATCCCAACGCCTCGATCCCCACGCCCCAACCGGTCTATTCGCGCCCCATGTTCGGGGCCTATGGGCGCTCGGTGGAACGTTCTGCCGTGACTTTCGTCTCTGCGGCGGCGCAGGCAGAGGGGGTGGGCGCCACGCTCGG
>NZ_CAXREX010000144.1:0-5271 GCF_964229645.1 Nioella sp.
GGCCGGCTGTTCCGCGATCGGTTGCAGACGCCGAACGCGCTCTATCTCGATGGGCGCGTGTCGCGCCTTTATGCGCCCTCGGTCGGGCGCAATGATTTCGGCTTTCCGCTAGGGCCGATCGTTGGCACGGTTGTTGACGAGGACGCTGCGGGGCGCTAGCAGCAGCCCCTTCTCGGACGGATCAGGAGACAGGCGCATGGGGCGCAGGCGCAAGGGACGCGACATTCACGGATGGCTGGTGGTGGACAAGCCCGCGGGGCTGACCTCTACCGCCGTAGTCAACAAGGTGCGTTGGGCGCTGGACGCCAAGAAGGCCGGTCATGCGGGCACGCTGGACCCGGACGCGACCGGGGTGCTGGCGGTGGCGCTTGGCGAGGCGACCAAGACCGTGCCTTTTGTTACCGACGCGATGAAGGCCTATGTCTTTACCGTTACCTTCGGGGCTGCGACCAATACCGACGATGCCGAGGGCGAAGTCATCGCCAGCAGCGATCTGCGGCCTTCGGACGAAGAGATTGCCGCCGCGCTGAAGGGCTTCGAAGGCGACATCATGCAGGTGCCGCCCAAGTTTTCCGCCGTGAAGATCGACGGGGAGCGTGCCTACAAGCTGGCGCGCGACGACGAGGACTTCGAGATCGCCGCGCGGCCGCTTTACGTTGAAAGCCTGACCTTGCTGTCGCGGCCCGATGCCGATCATGCAGAGCTGGAAATGGTTTGCGGCAAGGGCGGTTACGTGCGGGCCATCGCGCGCGACCTTGGCGCGGCGCTTGGCTGTCTTGGGCATGTGAAGAAGCTGCGACGCGTCTGGTCAGGACCGTTCGACGTGGACGAGGCGGTGAGCTTCGCGCTGATCGAGGAGCTGGCGAAGGACCCTGCACTCGACGCCCATCTGCTGTCGCTCGACCTGGGGCTGGCGGACCTGCCCGAACTCCGTGCCAATGACCTTGGCTTTGCCCGTCTGAAGAACGGAAACCCCGGTCAGGTTCTGGGCACCGCCGAATGGGGCGAGGAGGTCTGGGTGTCCTACCAGGGCAAGCCGGTGGCCGTCGGCATCTATCGCGGCGGCGAAGTGCATCCAAGCCGCGTCTTCAACCTGTGATCACCCGCACGCATCAAAAGGGCGATGCGGCCAGCGTCGCGGTCTACTCCGATTGCGAGCGGTATCGCTATGCGCTGAGCCGGGTCTGGGATGAAACCGGTCCGCGTGTGCTGTTCATCATGCTGAACCCGTCCAAGGCGACGGAGGTTCAGAACGACCCGACCGTCGAGCGGTGCGAGCGGCGGGCGCGGGTTCTGGGCTTTGGCGGGTTCCGGGTGATGAATATCTTCGCCTGGCGGGAAACCGACCCGCGGCTGCTGCGCCGGGCCAAGGCCCCGGTCGGGCCGGAAAACGACCGCCTGCTGCTGGAGGCGCTGCCATGGGCCGATACGGTCATCGCCGGATGGGGCGTGCATGGCGAGCATCTGAACCGGGGCCCCGACGTCGAGGCGCTGCTGCGCGGAGCGGGGGCTGACCTGCATTGCCTTGGCCTGTCGAAGGCGGGGCATCCGCGCCATCCGCTTTATATTGGCTATGCCACCGAGCCGCAGGTCTGGACCGGGCGTTGACGCGGGCCAGCGGGCAGATCACTCTGCCCGGCAGGAGGATCGCCCATGTCGGACATCGAAGGGTTTACCCAGAGTTTCATTGATACCAATGGTATCCGGCTGTCGGTGCACCAGGGCGGCGAAGGGCCGCCGCTGATCTGCCTGCATGGCTATCCGCAGAACCACATGTGCTGGGCCAAGATCGCGCCCGCGCTGGCGCGCGATTTCCACGTCATCATTCCCGACCTGCGCGGATATGGCGACAGCGATGCCCCTGCCGACGACCCCGACCATCACACCTATTCCAAGCGAGAGATGGCGCGCGACATCGTCGGCCTGATGGATTTCATGGGGCTCGAAAGGGCGCATGTGCTGGGGCACGACAGGGGCGCCCGGGTGACCTACCGCATGGCGCTGGATCACCCGGAGCGGATCGACCGGCTTGGCATCATCGAGGTCGTGCCGACCGCGGATTTCTGGGCTGCGTGGAACGCGGAACTGGCGCTGAAGGCCTATCACTGGACCTTCCTTGCCCAACCTGCCCCACTGCCCGAGCGCATGATCGCCGCCGACCCGGTGGCCTATTACGACTGGACCCTGTCCAGTTGGACCCATTGCCGAAGCCTTGCGCCCTTCGAAGGAGCGGCGCTGGACAGCTACCGGACGCAGGCCCAGGACCCCACGCGCGTGCACGCCATGTGTTCCGATTACCGGTCCGGGGCGACCATCGACCGGGCCCTTGACGAGGCGGACAGGCTGGCGGGCAACAAGATCGCGGCACCCCTGCATTTCGTCTGGGCCAGCGCGGGGTTTCCGGCCAAGACGGGGGATCCCAAGGCGCTATGGCAGGCGTGGTGCACGCAGGAGGTGACGGGGCAGGAAATCCACGGAACCGGGCATTTCGCAATGGAAGAGATGCCCGAGGCCGTTCTGGAGGCGGTCAGGCCGCATTTCCTGGCAGGTTAAATCCAGACGGGTCCGTGCACCGGATCAGGCCGTTTCGGCAAGGTCGTCCAGGCGCATGTCGCGGATGATGATCGAGTTCGGGTCCAGCCCCTGTGCGCCACTGACACGCAGGACGACGGTGCCGTCCACGACGATATTCGCGCCCGTTCCGTCATCGAAATCGACCACGGTGATGTTCGGGTTTGGCGTTGCCTGCAAATCGACGCTGACCTGGATCACGTCCTCGACCGGGTTGAAGTCGGTGACGATGCCCGCATCGGCATCGGTTTCGATGAAGGTGCCGGTTTCGAAGATATCGGCATCTGCCCCGCCGAAGGCCACGTCATTGGCCCCGATGAACAGGTGATCGTTGCCATCGCCACCCGACAGGGTGTCGCCGGTGTCTTCGTCATAGGGGCCGAATTCGCTGTCACCGGCGGTAAAGGTGCCGTCGAGCGTATCGGTGCCAGCCCCGCCGATCAGGTCATCGGCGCCGAAGCCGCCAAGCAGGTAGTCATTGCCATCGCCGCCCTCGATCGCGTCATCGCCCTCGGCGCCATAGAGCAGGTCATTGCCCTCTGCGCCATACATCTCGTCGGCCCCGTCGCCACCATGCAGCAGGTCATGACCAAGGCCGCCATTGATCAGGTCGTCCCCCTCGTCGCCGTAAAGCTCGTCATTGCCTTCGTCACCGAAGATGGTGTCGCTTCCTTCGTTCCCGAAGGCAAGGTCGTTATCGGCACCGCCGGAGATGCTGTCATCGCCAGCGCCGCCGCTCAGGGCATCAGCGCCTTGCTGGCCGAAGAGTTGATCCATGCCCGTGCGCCCGCGCAGGATGTCGTCGCCCGTGCCGCCATTCAGCAGGTCGTCGCCATCAAGACCATCGACGGTATCGTTGCCGCCCGCACCGTCGAGCGTGTCATTGCCGCCGGTTCCGGTCAGCGTGTCATCGCCATCGGTCGGACCGGCCTGGTCCTGTTCCAGCTGAACGTCGTCCATGGTGACGCCGGTCGTGCCTTGCAGGAAGAGAATCTGGTTCCCATCGGAGAAGACGGAGGTATTTCCGGCATCCTCGTCGGTTTCGATCGTGATCTCGGGCGCGGTGTCACCGTCATAACGCACGAGGATCGTGTCCACGCCGGGCATGAAATCGGCCAGGATCGGAACATCCGCAGGAATGTCTGCGGGCGCTTCGAACAGATCGGCCCCGTCGCCACCGATCGCGAGGTCGCCCTCGCCCAGAACGAGGGTATCGTCCCCTTCGCCGCCGAAGACGGTATCTGCCCCTTCTTCGCCATCAATGCTGTCGTTCCCGGTGCCACCGTCAATCGCGTCATCGCCTGCGTCGCCGAAGATCTGGTCATCGCCGTCGCCGCCCATGAGCGTATCGTCATCGGCATCCCCGAAGATCGTATCATCGGGGTCGGCATCAGGGTCCTGCGGGGCATCCGGGTCGCCCAGGATGTCGTCGAGCAGGTTTCCGCCCGCGTTTGCCCCGTCACCGCCCTGCGGATTGCCCATTCCGGCATCGCCAAACAGAAGATCATGCAGATCCGAGGTGTAAACGGAGGCGTCGTAGTTGGAGGATGCACCAGTGTCACCGGTATCGTTCGCAGAGGAATCGGACGCGCCGTCATCCTCTCCGCCACCGGAAAGCAGCCCTTCGAGCGCGAACCCGACGAGCATAAGCATCAATACTCCACCCGCTGCGAACATTGTCGTCCCTTTTTGCCTCATCGAACGACCCCGGGGGTTGGGTCGCTTCATACCTTTGGACAGCACCCTGCGCCGCCGGTTGGGTCATTTGCCGACACGCTCAAGGTATTCCTGTGGAATAAATGTGGCGCTGTTTCCGAAGGGTGAATAAACACCTGAAATCCGCGTGGTATTTTCACGGGATTTTAGGAAAACCTCAATGAAACAGGTGATTCTTGGTTAACGCTCTGGCGCCCCATTCCCGGCAGATTTGCCATAATCCGGGGTGAAATTGGGCCTTCCATCGGGGGGGATTCTCTTGTAAACGCCGCGGATCGTCCCGAATGGGGCGACTCTCCACGGGCCTTGCTGGACGACATCCCGGCTTGTGCCATCACCCTTAACCCATGAAGGAGACCCCGATGTCGATCACTGCCGAAGAAAAGGCCCGCGTCATTTCGGAATTCGCAACCAAGGACGGCGACACCGGTTCGCCGGAAGTCCAGGTTGCCATCCTGACCAGCCGTATCAACACGCTGACCGAGCACTTCAAGACCCACAAGAAGGACAACCATTCCCGCCGTGGTCTGCTCAAGCTGGTTGCACAGCGCCGTAAGCTGCTGGACTACCTCAAAGGCAAGGAAGAGGCCCGTTACACGGACCTGATCCAGCGCCTCGGTATCCGCCGCTAAGCGACGCGACCCGCAGAATTCAACGCCCGTTCGGTTCCACCGAGCGGGCGTTTTTCGTTCAGGTCACCGGGAAGGGCGCGCCGAACTCGCCACAGAGCGGAGTTTCAACGAACTCCGCCAACGCGGCCCGGCCCGTGACAGACGCCAGCGCGAGGGACAGCTTGGCATAGGCGGCCTCCAGCGTCATGTCGCGCCCGTCGATCACCCCGTGATCGAGCAGAACCGCCCCCGCTGCGTAATGGCCAAGCGCCGTGCCGCCTGCCAGGGTTTCGCTGACCGCAACCACCGGAATGCCACGATCCGCCGCTCGGACGAGCCCGGCCTCCAAAACGGGATCGTCGGGAACCGTGCC
>NZ_CAXREX010000145.1:0-19597 GCF_964229645.1 Nioella sp.
CGCGCAGGATCTGCGCGCACTTGCCCGGGTGATGGGCGAGGGATCTTTCCTGCGCGATGGTCCTGGCGGCGGGGTCGAGCTTTCGTTGTCGCTGAGCCAGGCGGTGCCCTACCGCGCCTTCGTGCTGGATGCGCCCGCCCGGTTGGTGGTCGATTTCCGAGAAGTGACCTGGACAGGCCTGCCCGACGGCTTCGATGAAGCGTCCTCTGTCACGGACGTGGCCACCGGGCGTGGCGATGCCGGCTGGTCGCGCATGGTGCTGTCGCTTTCGGCCCCCCTTGGCATCGCGCGCGCCGAGATGCGCACCGACGAAGTGGACGGCACCGCCCTGGTCAGCCTCTCCCTTGCGCCCGTGTCACAAGCCGAGTTTGCCGAATCCGCGGCGCATGTGCCGCCCGGCGTGCGCCTGCCGCCCGTTCCGGTGGTGGATGCGCCCGATCCAGGCCGGGACGAGGCGCTCTTGATGATCGCGCTCGATCCCGGGCATGGCGGCGTCGATCCCGGCGCGCAGCGGCGCGGGCAGGACGAGGCCGACCTGATGTTGGTCTTTGCCATCGAACTGCGCGAAGTGCTGCTGCGTTCGGGGCTTTTCGACGTGGTGCTGACACGCGAGGGCGACTGGTTCGTGTCACTGCCCGAACGCGTGACAATCGCGCGCGGGGCAGGGGCGGCGGCCTTCATCTCGCTTCATGCCGATGCGCTGGCGGCGGGCGATGCGCGCGGGGCGACTGTATACACTCTGTCTGAAACGGCCTCGGACGCGGCCTCCGAGGCGCTGGCCGAATCCCATGACCGCGCCGACCTGCTGGCAGGCGTGGACCTCGCAGGCAGCGATGACGAGGTGGCCGATATCCTGATCGACCTGGCGCGGCTGGAAACGGCCCCCCGGTCCGACTCGCTGGCCGATCACATCGTCGAGGCGATGGACGGGGCCGGGGTTGAACTGCATCCCCATCCGCGCCTGGAAGCGGGGTTTTCCGTTCTGAAAGCGGCGGATATTCCCTCTGTCCTGGTCGAGCTTGGCTTCATCTCGGACATGGATGACCTGGCCAACCTGATGGACCCGGAGTGGCGGGAAACCGTGCAGGAGGCGATCCGCGACGCGCTGGTGGCCTGGGCCATCGCCGACGAGGCGCGCGTGGGGCTGATGCGTCAATAGACGTGCCGTGACCCCTAGGCGGCGCCGCGTGGCTCTGCCATGATTTGACAGGAGCAATAGTGACCAGAGCGCATCGTGGGGGCGCGCGACGGCCATGTCAGATGGATATGACACGAGGCGCTCGGTCCTGGCCGGGCTGATGGCGTCGGCCTGTGGGCTGGCCCTATCGGGCTGCGCTGGCCCCGCGTCAGCGCCGCGTGATCCGCGTTTGCCACCAGCTTCTGACAATGCCCTACGGGTCGCCACCTTCAACATTCGATATCTCGACCTGACGGAACGGGCGGTCGATGGCCCGTTGGGGATGGACGCGTGGCAAGCGCGCTGGCCGCTTCTGCGTGCGGCCCTGGCCGAGATCGACGCCGATCTCATCGCCTTCCAGGAAGTGGAAAGCTGGACGGGGGAACCCCAGGGCAGCCCCACGGTGCAGCGCGACTGGCTGACCGCGCATCTTGCCGCCTACGGGGTTGCGGCGGCGAGCGGGCACGGGGGGCGGGAAACCGGGCAGCCCATCTTCTATCGCCGCGCCCGGTTTGGCTTTCTGGACGAGGGCTGTGCTTCGCTTGGGGATGCGCCGGGTCTGGCGGGGGCGGTGGCGGGCTATCCCGACCGCATTACCTGGGCCCGGCTTCAGGACAGGCGCACCGGGCAGCGCCTGACCGCGATCAACCTGCATCTGCACTTCTCAGACCATCTGCGCCGTCAAAGCGGGGCCTATGGGGCGATTGACATCGTGGAGACGGCGCGCGCGCGGGGGGATGCAGTCCTCGTCCTGGGCGATTTCAACGAGTTTGCCGATGCGCGCGCCCTGCGGCTGTTTCAGGAGGAGGGCCTGGTGCTGGTTCCCTCATCGGGGGCCAGTTACCATTTCAACGGCGGGTTGCATCTTTACGGGGCGATCGACCATATTCTGCATGGCGAGGGGCTGCGCGCAGAGAGCGAGGCGCAGGTTTATCGCGCGGGGCAGGCGGGGCGTTACCCGTCCGATCATTACCCGGTCTGGGTCGATCTGGCACCTTACTGACCACTGGCGCTGGACGTGAAAAAGGGGCGGACCTGAAGTCCGCCCCTTCGCGCATGATGCGGGCCGGGAAGAGGGCGGCCCGCCCTGTCGCGAAGCCTGATCTCAGTCTTCCCAGACCGGGCGCGCCAATTCGCGTTCGACATCCCGGCGGCTCAGCCCGATATCGTTCAGCAGATGCGCGTCGAGCCGTTTGAGGCCCCGGCGGGTGCGGCGGCGCTCTTCCCACTTCACCACAAGCACCACGACACGCAGCGCAGCGGCGGCGGCCGGGGGCAGCTGACGTCCGGTGAGATAGCCGAGGGCGGTCTGTGTGTGAGCCTGTGTCATGAGAGAGTCCTTTCACTAAATTGTATTGACACAATATGGCCAATTTGCCATGAGAAAGGGATACAAAAATTGATACATACGGTCGAGAGAAACATTGTAATGAATACAATCTGGCAGCCCACGCTGGAGGGCCGCGATGGCCCCAAGTATCGTGCCGTGGTCGATTCAATCCGCGAGGCGACCGCCGACGGGACCTTGCCCGTGGGGCAGAAGCTGCCCCCGGTGCGGGACCTGGCCTGGCAACTGTCGATCACGCCGGGCACCGTGGCGCGCGCCTACACGATCCTGACAGACGAGGGGGTGCTGGAAAGCCATGTGGGCCGGGGCACCTTCGTCGCGGCCCCCAAGTCGCAGATGCAGGAAGATATCTGGTCGCGGTCCCTCAGGCGGCTGGAGGCGACCGACCCCGGTCATGTCAGCCTCTTTGCGCCGCGCCTGGCCGATATGGGGCAGGTGGCGCTGATCCGCGAGGCCATGAAACACGCCGCCGAGGCCGAACCGGCCCTTTTCCTGAACTACCCCACCCGCGACTATTACCAGCCGGTGCGAGAGGCGGTGCGCGACTGGCTGTCGGACCTGCCGCTCGGGCCTTTCGGGGAAGAGGACGTGGTGCTGACCCATGGAGGCCAGAACGGGATTTGCGTGATCCTGCAAGCGGCGCTCACGGGCTCGCGTCCCGTCCTTCTGGTCGAGGAACTGTCCTACGCGGGCTTTCGCCGCGCGGCAGAGCTGATGCGCGCCGAGGTGGTGGCGGTGCGCATGGACGAGCAGGGGATGGATCCCGAAGATCTCGATCGGTTGGCCCGCATTCACGGGGCGCAGATGGTCTGCCTGACGCCCGAAGTGCAGAATCCAACCGGCGGGCACATGCCGCTGGCGCGGCGCAAGGCGCTGCTGGCGGTGGCCGAGCGCCACGACATGCAGGTGCTGGAGGATGACTGCTACCGGATGGGGGCCGCGCGCGAGCCGAGCCTGAGGGCCCTTGCGCCCGACCGCTGCTGGCATGTCTCCTCGATCTCGAAAAGCCTGACCCCGGCGCTGCGGGTTGGTTTTGCGCTGGCCCCGCTTGGCCGAACGGCCGAGTTGCGCAAGGCCGCTGAATACGGATATTTCGGCCTGTCGCAGCCACTGGCGGAAACCACACGGCTGTTGCTGACCCATCCGCGCATTCACGAGGTCGTGGCCAGGGTGCAGGCGCGCATGGCCGACTACGTGCGCGTGGCGGTCAACGTGCTGGGGGGCTATGATCTGCGGTGGGATCCGGAAGTGCCGTTCCTGTGGCTGACCCTGCCGGCGGGCTGGCGCGCAGCGGGCTTTTGCCGGGCGGCCGAACGCGACGGGGTTCAGATCCGCTCGGCCGACGAGTTTTCCCTGCGCGACGGGCGCGCGCCCCATGCGGTGCGCATCGCGATCAACGGCAACCTGTCGCTGGAGGTGTTCGAATCCGCGATGGAGCGGCTGCGCGCGCTGCTGAGCGACCCGCCGGAGCAGATCAGCGTCTGATAAGCTGGGGTAAAATAATACCACATTTTCAAGTTATTGATTTTGCTTTATATTTCAAAACTGAGTGGTCAAACATTCTATTGACCTTGCCCCCGAAATCGTTAGAACACGCCCATCCGACGGGGGGCTTTCGCCCCTCGTTCGTTCTTGAGAGATGATCCGGGTGCCAGACCGGCCCCGGCCCCGCAAGGAAAAGACAGATGAAAACCTTCACCGCTACCCCGGCGGATATCGAGAAGAACTGGATCCTGATCGACGCCGAAGGCGTTGTTCTGGGCCGTCTCGCCTCGATCATCGCCATGCGCCTGCGCGGCAAGCACAAGGCGTCGTTCACCCCGCACATGGACATGGGCGACAATGTCATCGTCACCAACGCCGACAAGGTGCAGGTGACTGGCAACAAGCGCAACAAGCCGAACTACTGGCACACCGGTTACCCGGGCGGCATCAAGTCCCGCACCACCGGCCAGATCCTGGAAGGCAAGTATCCCGAGCGCGTCGTCACGCAGGCCGTCAAGCGCATGCTTCCCGGTGGCCCGCTCAGCCGCAAGCAGATGACCAATCTGCGCGTCTACGCCGGTGCCGAGCATCCGCATGAAGCACAGTCCCCGACCGTGCTGGATGTGAAATCCATGAACTCCAAGAACACGCGGAGCTAAGAGACATGGCTGAAACCATTACCTCGCTCGAAGAGCTTCAGGCCGTGGCCGGCGGTTCCGCCGCCCCCGCGATCGAGATCGACACCCCCCGTGAACCGCAGCGCGACGCGCTTGGCCGTTCCTATGCCACCGGCAAGCGTAAAGACGCCGTTGCCCGCGTGTGGATCAAGCCGGGTTCCGGCAAGGTCACCGTGAACGGTAAGGAAATGAACGCCTACTTCGCCCGTCCGGTGCTGCAGATGATCCTGCGTCAGCCCTTCACCGTAGCCGGCGTCGAAGACCAGTTCGACGTGATGGCCACCGTGAAAGGTGGCGGTCTGTCCGGTCAGGCCGGTGCGGTCAAGCACGGTATCTCGGTCGCGCTTCAGCGCTACGAGCCGACCCTGCGCGGCGCGCTGAAAGCCGCTGGCTTCCTGACCCGCGACAGCCGCGTGGTGGAACGCAAGAAGTTCGGCCGCCGCAAGGCCCGCCGCTCCTTCCAGTTCTCCAAGCGTTAACGAAAACGCTGACGCTAGAACAGCTAAGTTATTGGAAAAGCGCAGTTTCGACTGCGCTTTTTCTTTGTGGGCATGACTTACAAAAGTTTGACATGAAGCTTCATATAGGCATGCTACACTGGTGATCTTACACATAGTTTACAGAAATTCGAACAAGCTGCTGGCGATGAGTAAGAGCTATTTGAACAAGGTCGAGCTGAAAGACGGCAACATTATCCTGTTCCACCGTCCCAATGCCAAAAAGCCCATCTACCACATGCGCATACACGTGCGGGGTATGCGTGACGTTTACGGAAATAAGGTGACGTACGTGCAGGAGAGCACGGGCGAAACGGACTTGGAGGAAGCCAAGCGTTACGCACTGGACAAGTACGACGACTTGCGGCTGCGGGCGAAGAAAAAAGAACCTGTCAAACAGCTCACTTTTCACGACCTCTATGTGATGTGGTGGGCTGACAAGCGGCAACGCTTAGAGGCGGCGGCTTTTGCAAAAGGCCGTAAGGGCAAGAACCAGCGCATTAGCTGGTACGAAAAACATTCAAAGCGCTACTGGCTTCCGTACTTTGCCGACATGAAGCTTGATGAAATGACGCAGGCGTTTGTGCAGGGCTACTGGACTTGGCGCATGACGTACTGGAAGCGGGCCAGTGAGGAAGAACGACAGCGCTACGGGAATCATGCCGTCACTCCTGCCAAAAAGAGCATGGACATGGAGCAGAGTGCGCTGCGTGAAATAGCGGCTACGGGCAAGACCGAAGTAGAACGGGCGAAACGCAAGCTGGATTCGATGCGTGGGGCAGCAGCTCGCCGCCCGCACTAACATCAAACTTTGATGTAGTGGTGCCGTACAGCGTCTAGCGGCGGGGCTACAGCGCTGAGAGGGTGGGCGCGGATAGTAGACGTTGAGATTGCATGAGGGGCTGCTGTACGCCACGCAGCTTGCGTCAAACTGGTGCGGCCCGGCGGTTTCACTGCATGTCGTTGCTTGAGTATGTCACAGTCCCAAGATATCGTACTCCAATCCCCAGTAACACGCGAGCAGTTGCGAAAATGACCAAGCCTGATCCTCATGGAAAAGCATTAAAGGCGTTGAGCCGAAATCCAAAGCTACCGGACGTTGACAAGCCTCGTGTGGATGCCGCTTTGGAGCGTTACAACAATTGGCTTGAAGTCCTTAAGAGCGCAGAGGGCGAAGGTGATGTCCTTTTGGAAAAACTCGTTTCGGCGACAAATGAGTATAAGAAATTTATAGAGTTTGATCTAATATTCTGTTCCGAACAAGATTTTCTATATCGGTCTTCCGGGCAACTCAAAATTATCAACACAATTATGGAGGAATTTCTTCCATACCTTGTCGATGAAAGGCTAATTCCCGGTATCGTTAACTTGGATGGCTGCCAAGTTGGGCCACAAGCTTGCTATTCGGGCCTTTTTATTGGCCCCCCGTATGCCGCAATCGACGCTGGTCTCATCTACGTGAAGAAAAAAGATCAAGACTTCACAGTAGGAAGGAAGCTCTATCTCAAAGCGTCCACAAGGAATGGCTTTGAGCATAGCGTGACTACGGAGCTAAACGTTGCGTATTTTGTATCCGAAATCAAAACGAACCTAGACAAGACGATGTTTCAGGAGGCCGCGGCCACTGCAAGAGAGCTAAAGGCATCAGTTGGCGATGCAGTATATGTTTTGCTGTGTGAGTGGCTGGACATGCCGCCCATAGATACCCGTGTCACATCCATTGACGAGGTTATTATTTTGCGCAAAGCGAAACGCCTGGGCTCCGGTCAGCGGGCCACGTTTTCATCCGCGCAAGGCCGAAAAGACGCGGCCGTTCAGTATGAGCAACACCTCGACAATAATCCCTTAAACTTGGACTCCTTCCGAAGACTGATTTTCAAACTTAATGAGTCTTTCCCCCCAGAAGTAGGTATTACTGAGGGCGCAGTTCTCGAAAAGGGATACTTCTAATGGCTGATTGTATTGATCTTTTTGCTGGATGCGGTGGGTTTTCCGAGGGCCTTCGGGCTGCGGGTCTCAAGTCTAGCATGAAGCTAGAAGTCGATAACTGGGCCGCAGAGACACTCCGAGCTAACTTTCCTGAGAGCAAAGTTATTGAAGCCGACATTCGTACTTTGCCAGACGCGGCTATTGAAGAGTTTCGTGGGGTCGACGTGATAGTTGGCGGGCCTCCATGTCAAGGCTTCTCTGTTGCTGGATCGACCCAATTTGGCGTGTCAGATCCAAGAAACGAATTAGTATTTTGGTTTCTTCACTGGGTCGCAATTGTCAGGCCGAAAATTGCCGTCATAGAAAATGTTCCAAACATCCTAACAAAAAAAACAAAAATGGGGACAGTGTTGGATGTTGTTCGAGCTGAACTGAGCACTCTGTCATATGGGGTAGAGGCTAGAGTTCTTAATGCTGCGGATTTTGGGGTACCACAGCTCCGAAAAAGGGCGTTCATTGTCTGTACGGCGCCGGGGGTCAAGTTTAATTTTCCGCAGCCAACCCATGTTGCTTCCAAGGATGCATCGCCTAATCTGTTCGGAAATATCCCGAAGCACGTGACCGTAGGCGACGCCTTCAATGATTTGCCGATTATTGATGCAGGTGAAGGCTGCGATGATGCCACTGAGTATCTCAGTGAACCGCAAAACGAATACCAAGCCGCAATGAGGGTTAAATCTACGTCCGTGTTCAATCATATTGCGATGAAGCACACGGACAGGCTTATTGAACGTTTCAAGCAAATAGAACCGGGAAAGTCGCTAAAAGATGTTTCCCTGGAGTACGGACAGATAGGATATCGGACTGGTCAAGCTGTTGATAAGCCATTCAAGTATAATAACTATCGCCTTGATCCGGCAAAGCCGTCTTTAGCTATTCCAGCTAGCTTTCAGTCGCTATTCTTGCATCCCGATCGACATCGCAACCTAACAGCAAGAGAAGCTGCGAGACTTATGAGTTTCCCTGATTCATTTATTTTTCGGGGGAAACGTACTGCAATGAGTTGGGAGAAGAATCTGTCCCAGTATAATCAAATTGGGAACGCCGTTTGCCCCCTCGTGGCAAAGGCGCTGGGTGAGAGTATTATTAATGCGATTGAAAGCGCCCGTGTGCCAAAAGAATTCTATAAGCGTAGTGTGCGTACAATATCATCACAAGGTGCGCGAAAGTGGCCGCACTCATTGCCGCAAGTGCAGAAGACACTTCCAGATGCCGTCAGATTACTCCTTAGAAATATTTCGTCTAGTTGGCTGGCGCTCGAAGGAGAAGAATATGTCGCTAATGGTATCAGAGTGCCTTTGGAGGCGTTCGCTCTAGTTCCGGTTATTGTTGGGTTAAAGGATTGCCCTGTTTGCTCCACCGATCTCGCTCCCAATGCAAATCATAGCCATGAGATGCCGCTTTTAATAAGCAAAGATGACACGCAGTCCTTGGTCAAGAATGACAATGACCATGGGTTGGACTATCACTTAAGGTGTTTGCTTGGATTAGATCATCAAGTGGCAGTGACTGTTGCTGACAAAATGATTGCAGAAGATCTTGCGGTTGACGTGACCGTAATTAATCCCAGAACCGGGCGACGTGTGCGCGGACTAAAGCTGACCGAAGCAGCTAGTGTTTCCGCGGATATTCGCGCAACTGTAATTGCGGCGATCAAAGACTGTTTTGCTGCTCAAACTAAGGTTCTAGCGTGATCTAGTTGCGCACGGTCTACCCAGCGAAGCTATAATTCAGCCCCTAACGGCGGTTGGAAATCGGGGGATGACAGCTTTGGCCGATGCAGCTTTGGCTGTGTTGAGCTTGCTTTCGACAACTGAGGCTGGGGCAGGCGCTGACTGTTTTGGACGACCACGCTTGTCTTGCGGCACACCATCGCGTTCTTCTGCTTCAAGCTCAACTTCCGTCATGCCCGCTTCGCCGCGCAAGCCGCCTAGTCCGAGCGTGTGCAGGTTGAGGCCCAAAAGCGAGTTCGGCCTTGGTTCTTTGCGCAAGACGGTGGGTGGTACGTGCAATGCAGGTACGGAACTCGCGTTCTCAACATTAACGGAAAAAGCAACGCGGTTTTTGTCGAGCAACTTGGGGACGTACAGGCTGTGCTGGATGCGTTCAAAGCTGCTGCTGAGAGTGGTGAATTGGATAAGGCTGTTGCTTTCGCTACCAAAGCTCGGTCAGCATAACAGCTAACAAGCTAAGCTAGCTGAAAGTTTTGCGTTTGTTTAACAGCAAGCTTTTTATGGCTGTAAACTACTGTAAAAACATATGAAGTAGAGGCTCTAGTTTAGCCAAGCGCTGATTTCACGGCGATACGATTTTGCGAAGGGCCGTCCCGGTTGGGGCGGCCCTTTTCGCTTGGCGCAGGCTGGTCAGTTGGCGAAGCGCGCCCGCAATTTTGCCTGGATCGGGGCCTCGAAGAACCGGTTGAGCAGCAGGCCAAAGCCAAGGCTCAGGGCTGCCGTCAGCCCGAACGTGCCCAGGACCAGCCACAGGTTCGCCTGCCCGAGCGCCTCGGACTCGGTCGAGCGGAACACGACCACGGCGGCGATGAGCAGGAAGAACATGTGGAAGAGGTAGATCGGGAAGATGGTGCGCGAGACCGCCCCCCAGGGGCCCGGCACCCGCGCGCCGAGCGATCCGCCCGGCGCGGTCAGGCCCGACAGCGCCAGCAGCCCGACGCCGATTGATGTCAGGGGAATGGTGAAACACCAGTAAAGCGCCCAGAACCGCTCGCTTCCCCAGGCATAGACCCAGGAGCGTTCATCGTGGATGGGCAGGCCCCAGGCCAGCCACAGGATGGGCAGGGCCGCGAGGGCGAGGGTGATGCGCGCGCCCCGGCTTTGTTCCAACCGCGTGATCCAGCCCGGGCGCATGACCAGCCACCACGCCACCGCCAGACCTGCGATGAAGGGCGACAGGCGGAACCAGGGCCGGAAGTAGAGCTCGAAGGCCGCGCGGGTGGGTTCCTGCGTGGCGATGAGATCGGGCAGAAGCCGCGCCACGCTGTCGCCGCTGACCGCGAGGTAGCCATATCGGACAAGGCCCGAGGCGGCGAAGGCCAGGACAAGCCACAGCCCCGGTCGGCGCAGCCGGAACAGCCCTTCGACCGCCAGCGGCAATGCCAGGTAGGCCAGCAGGATCACCTCCATCGACCAGCCCACGGGCACGACGCTGGAATCGCCAAGCGTGTAGCCCAGGAAAAATGCCGACAGCAGCACCTCGCGCAGGCCGTCGCCCTGGCCAAGCGCGAAAAGCGCCACCGCCAGCCAGTAGAGCGGCACGATACGGCTGACCCGCTTGACCAGGTAATCGCGCCGGGAAATGCGGCCGGTGGCCAGGCGTTCCTCGATCAGCGAGACACCCAGCAACAGCGCCGAGACCACGAAGATCACATCCGGCCCGTCAGGCTGCCAGGCGAAGTTCAGCGCGCGCGGCAGGCGTTCCATGATGGCGGGCAGGTCCTCGGGCGGGGCAAAGCGCGAGAGCCCGTGCAGGACGTGGAACAGCACCACCTGCAGGATGCCATAGGCCCGCAGCAGGTCCATCAGACGGCGGCGGGCGGGATCCGCGAAGACAGGGTCAAGGCGGGCGGTGTCAGGCATCGGGGTCGATCAGGCCAAGTCCGCGCAGGTAGATGCCGATCCCGGCCTCCAGCAGTTCCTCGGGCGGGAAGGGCGCGTTGCCGCCCGGTTTGCCACGGGCGAAAAGCTCGACCACGCCATGGCTCATGGCCCAGATATGGGCGGAAAACATGCTGGCGGGCGGGCGCTTTTCCGGGGGAATGTGCTGCGACAGCGCCTCTGCCGCCTTTTCCAGGATCGCCCGCGACCGGGCGGCGGCGCTGGCCAGGCCCGGGGTCGCGTTCATCGGGATGCCGCTTTCGAACATGGCCATGTAATGGCCGGGATACTTGCGGGCGAAGGCCAGGTAGGCGCGGCCCGTGGCCTCGAACGCAGCCAGCGCCGAAGGCCCGCCGGACTCGAAGGCATATTCCATCACATCGGCAAAGATCTCGTGGCCCTGGCGTGCGCCTTCCGCGATCAGCGCCTCGCGCCCCTCGAAATGGCGGTAGACGGCAGCGGGTGTCACCCCCGCCTGCTTGGCCGCTTCCGACAGGGTAAACCCCGTCGGTCCCTTTTCCTCGATCAGCTCAAGCGCCGCATCCACGAGGGCCTGGCGCAGGTTGCCGTGATGGTAGCCGCGTTTACCCATGTGCCGGATTGTCCGTCCACATCTCGGGGCCGCCGCAGATGGCCGGGTCGGGTTCGCCCACGATGGTCTTGTCCTTGCGGTCGTAGTCGAGCCCCGACAGGATCTTGCGGATGACCGCCAGGCGCGCCCGGCGCTTGTCGTCGGAGCGGATCACCGTCCAGGGGGCCCGGTCGGAATGGCCGCGCTCCAGCGTCTCGCTGATGGCGGCGCTGTAGGCATCCCATTTCTTCAGCCCCTCGACATCGATCCAGCTGAGTTTCCACTGTTTCAGCGGGTCGCGTTCCCGGTCGAGGAAACGGCGCAGCTGCTCGGCCCGGCCGACATTGAGCCAGATCTTCACCAGGTGAATGCCATCGCGCACCAGCATGTCCTCGAATTCGGGCAACTGGCCGAAGAAGTTCTGGCGCTGCGTGGGCGTGCAGAAGCCGAAGACATGTTCCACCACGCCGCGATTGTACCAGCTGCGGTCAAAGAGCTTCATTTCGCCCCCTGCGGGAAGATGCTGGATGTAGCGCTGGAAATACCATTGCGCGGCCTCGCGCTCGGTCGGTTTCGACAGCGCCACGACCGAGGCGATCCGCGGGTTGAGGTTTTCGCGCACCCGCTTGATGGCGCCGCCCTTGCCGGCTGCATCGCGTCCTTCGAAGACCACCGCCACCCGTTTGCCGCTTTCCTTGACCCAGGCCTGGCATTTCACCAGTTCGATCTGTAGCGCCTCCAGCTGATCTTCGTAGTCCTTCTTGTCCATCCTCTCCTGGTAGGGAAAGGACGGATCCAGCACGCTGTCCTTCTTCGCGTCCTGGATGGCGCTGCGGACGGGGGCAGGGGCGTCGGTGTCGTAGAAGGCGCTGATCGCACCGTCGAAGGGCAGGTCGGTCATGGTCTGGCTCTTAAGGTCTTGCTGCTCTGGCCCAATATGGGCCTCGGGGGCGCTCAGCGCAATCCGGCGCGGGCGGCGGCGCGGTCGATGGCGGCCACGACATCGCCGGGATGGGTGTGATGCGGCATGTGGCTGGCGCTGTCGAGCGTGGTCAGCCTTGCGCCGGGGATCGCGCGGGAAAGAGGCTCGGAATGGATGGCACATCCAACCGTGCGGTCGCCCGTCGCGTGCAGGATTTCAACGGGAAGGTTGAGGCTGGCGTAGTGCGGGGCGAGCTCCGTGATCCAGCCCAGAAGATGCCGCCTTTGCAGGGCATTGGCCCGCATCGCGCCCCGGCGCAGCGTCAGGCGGGGGCCGAAATGGGCGCCGTAGCCCTCGGGTACCGGTTCGGGGGCGAAAATCGCGGCGATCTGGTCCTCGATCACGCGGTCGGGCAGGAAGGCCGTCAGGGCCGGGATCAGCAGGTGCCGCCCGGGCCAGCTGGAAAGCACCGTGTAATAGGCGCCAAGCCCCGTGGTCCAGGGGTGCGAAACGCCCGAGACGGTGACAAGCGCCGCGATCTGGTCGGGGTGCTGCACGGCCCAGGCCAGCGCCACCGCGCCGCCCAGGCTCTGGCCCATCACGATGGGCCGCTCGGCCCCAAGCTGGCGCGCTGCGCCCGCCAAGACCTCCGCCTGCTGGCGCAGCGTCGCCCCGTCCGCACTGATCGGGTCGCTGTAGCCAAGCCCGGGACGATCCATGAGGATCACCCTGTAATGATCTGACAATAATGGCAAAAGCCGAAACGTGAAGTCGCGCAGATTGCCCGAAGATCCGTGGATCAACACCAGGTCCGGCCCGTGGCCTTCCACATGGGCGTGGACCTGAACACCGTCCACATCCAGCAATTGCCCAAGCGGTGGATAGCGTTCTTCGGCACGGGCCTCCTGCACGCCCGCGCGCCAATGCGTCAGCCCGGCGGCAGCCCCCGCCAATGCCAGTGCGGTCAGCCCCGCGGCCATGGCTCAGCCCCTCAGGTCGGTGCTTTCCAGCCCGATCTTGTCCAGGTCGAAGGGGGTGGTTTCGTAGATTTCCGAGATCCAGTTGCCGTAGAGCAGATGCGCATGGCTGCGCCAGCGGTTCTGCGGCGGCTTCGAGGGGTCGTCATCGGGGTAATAATTCGTGGGCACGTTGATGGGCGTGCCTTCGGCGATGTCGCGGTCGTATTCCTGCTTGAGCGTGCCCGAGTCATATTCGAAATGGTTGAAGACATAGAGCGCCCGATGCGCCGGGTCCTCGACCAACGCGGGTCCAACCTCGTCGGAATGGATCAGGATGCGCAGGCCGGGAACGGCCTCGATCTCGTCTCGGCGCATCTCCGTCCAACGGCTGACCGGCATCACCAGGTCGTCAGAAAATCCCCTGAGAAGAGAGACTTCCGGTGCGAGGTTCATGTGCCTGAAACAGCCGAAGGCCTTGTGATCGAGGATGTGCTTCCTGACCCCGTGGAAATGGTTGATCATCGCCATCCCGCCCCAGCAGACGCCGAAGGTGGCATGCACGTTGGTCTGTGTCCAGTCGAAGATGCGGGTCAGTTCGTCCCAATACGTCACCTGGTCGAATTCCAGGTGCTCGATCGGCGCACCGGTGATGATGAGCCCGTCGAACTTCTCGCCCGTTGCCTCCACCTCCGAAAAGGGGCGGTAGAATTCCTCCATATGCTCGGCGGCGGTGTTCTTGGTCTGGTGCTCGCTCATGCGGATGAGACTGAACTCGATCTGCAAGGGCGTGGCCCCGATCAGGCGGGCAAACTGGTTTTCCGTCTGGATCTTCTTGGGCATGAGGTTGAGCAGCCCGATCCGCAGGGGCCGGATGTCCTGTCGCGCTGCCGCGTCCTCTGCCATGACCATGACGCCCTCGCGCGAGAGCACTTCATAGGCGGGCAGGTTGGAGGGCAGTTTGATCGGCATGGGATCGGGGCTCCGGTTACGGGTGGAACAGCAGAATTAGGGGCTTCAGCGCATCGTCTCAAGGGCCGCGGCGACAAGCTCCAGCACGTCGCCCGCGTCGCGGACCGTGGCCACGTCCTCGGCCTTGACGGTGACGCCCCAGTTCTTCGCCATCGAGGCATAAAGCGGCACCCGGTGGCGGATCGCGCGGGCATAGGCGAAGCGGATGAAGTCGTCGGGCACCACGTCTGCGGCCTCGACCCCGCGTTCGCGCTTATAGTCGTCCCACAGCTGGCGCATGATCCGCGGCTGGTAATACATGGGCTTCGGCGCCCGGTCGAACCGGCGAATAAGCTCTTCGGTATGGGCCTCGCTGCCTTCGATCCAGACCATCAGCGTATTGGCATTGAGCGTTTTCATCACCTCGTCGGCGGGATTGTCGGGTTCGACCACCTCGCAGATCGACCCGCCGGTATCGCAGACGAAGTTGGAATAGCCATAGAGATCGTGCGCGCGCTTGATGAAATGGGGCGTATCGAGCAGCGCGTTGATCTCGGCCCGGCGGTGCAGGTCCTGCCGGCGCATGTATTCGGCAAAGCTCAGCCCTCCAAGCGCGGGATTGCCCGGCTTGCCAAGGTAGGTCGACAGCGGCGCGAGATTGTTGAAGGTGATGTTCGAGCCGATATAGATCGAGTCCGAGCGCAAGAGCTCGGCCAGAAGCGGCACCTGCATCGCCTGCCGCTTGAGGTTGTCGGTGATGTGCTCGCCCATATAGGCGGTGCCGATGCGGTAATCGATCGAGTAATGGAACCAGCTGCCCTCGTCGCGCAGCAGGTTGGCCACATGGGTCTTGCCTAGCCCGGACATGCCGAAGAAGAGCAGCCGCTTGTCCTGCGCTGCTTTCAGCTCGCGTGCGTTTTCGTAAATCAGGCCCATGCCGTGTCCCTGCGCTCGAAACTCGGTCTTCGATACCGCGCGGGGGCGCGTGGGTCCATGCGCAATTTCAGCGCCTTGCGATGCGCAGGAGGCGTCCGTCGAGGATCAGAAGGCCAAGCGCCAGCAGGCCAAAGCCCGCGAAGGCCGTGGGCGCAAGCCGCTCGTGCAGCACCACCGCGCCAAGCGTGATCGCCACCGGCGGGATCATCAGCGTGACCAGCATGGCATTGGCGCTGCCGGCTGCGCGCAGGATGCGGTAGTAGAGCAGGTAGGCAATCGCCGTGGCAGGACCGGCCATGTAGGCCACGGCGCCGTAGGTGCGCGGCAGGTCGGGCAGGGTGGGCGCGCCCTCCAGCCACAGTGCCAGCGGCACCATGACCAGCGCCGAGCCCGTCAGCATCCCCGCCGCGGCCATCTCGGGGCGCAGGGTGGACAGGTTGGCCCGCGCCCAGGCCGCGGCAAAGGCATAAGACAGCGTCGCCCCCAGAACCGCCAGCTGCGCCAGCGACCGGATGTCGAAGCTCTCCAGCGCCTCCAGCCCGATCGCAATGGCAACGCCGGTGAAGGCCACCAACACCCCCGCCACCCGGCGCGGAGTCATGCGTTCATCTGCGAAGACCAGCGCCGCGACCGGCACCGCGAACACCGCGGTCGAGGCGTTGAAGATCGAGGTCAGCCCGGTCTCGATATGCTGCTGGCCCCAGGTCAACAGCGAAAAGGGAATGATGTTGTTGAGCAGCCCCATGATCAGGAACGCCCCCCAGACCCCGGGGGCGCGCGGCAGCGGCAGGCGGGTCAGCCCCACGTAAAGCCACAGGATGAGCGCCGCCCAAAGGACGCGATGGGCCACCAGCGTGAACACGCCCAGTTCATCCAGCGCCACCCGAACCGACAGGAAGGAGGCCCCCCAGAGCAGGCTGAGAAGCCCGAGGTCAAGCCAGGTGCGCGGGGTGATCTGGGTTTGGGTCATGGATGAGGTCTAACCGGGAAAGCGCGGGCACGACGACCCGGAAGCTGCGCAAAGAAAAGGCCCCGGGAATGTCCCGGGGCCTTGTGTGTTCAGGTGGCGCGAAGATCAGAAAGTGAATTCTGCACGCAGCCCGAGGCCGATGGCATGGTTGTCCGAGAAGTAGGCAACCGGCTGATCTGCCACGCCGGCGAAAGCATCGCCGAGCCAGGTGTAGTTGATGCCGCCGGTGATGCTCATGTTCCCTTCGGTGTAGCGACCGCCGATGGTCAGGCCAAGCTGGCCGTCGGTCGGCCCGAGCGGGGAAACCGTTGCACCATTGCCCGTGGGCTCATAGGCGATGCTGATGGAGCCTGCGAGGTTCTCGTTGAAGCGACGGGCGAGGCCGAGCGAGTAACGATACGCATCGTCGAGGTTCACAAGGTCCGAGCCCAACAGGGTCGGGACCACGTCAACGGCCGAGAAGTCGGTCCAGCGGAAGCCCGCGGTCAGCAGCGTATCGGCTGCAATCCCGGTCTGGAAGTCGACATTCAGCGACGCAGGCGTGACGTAGTTCACGGCGCTTGCCACGGTGGTGCCGAACATGTTCTCGACGGTGGTGGCGCTGTGGTCAGTTTCCGGGCGGTAGGTCACGGCAAAACGCAGCGCAATGTCCGGAATCTCGTAGGCCGCCCCGATCAGGTAACCAACCGAGTAATCCTCGGCCATCGAGAAGTTGTAGCCGCCATTAGTGGCGAAAGACGTCCCCTGGGTTCCGACGTTCCCGGCAAGGGTGGCCGTGGTCCCGGCGCCGTAGGTGCCGTCGATCAGGGCACCGGCCGCGCCACCCGTTGCGTCACCGCCCGCGATGGCCTGCATTGCACCGCCAAGCACGGTTGACGACAGCGGGTTGTTCTCACCGGGCTGACCGGGTGCGTTGAACCCGGCGGTAACAGCAGATATCGAAATTGCGTTGCGATAGGCGGCACCGTTCAGGGCCACGTCGGCTTCGACACCTTCGTAGCTCAGGCCACCGAAGACGCTGAAACGTTCACCAAACTGGTAGCGCAGGACCAGGGTCGCGGCCTGGCTGCTCAGGTCGGCCATGGTGCCGGCCAGGTTGTCGCTCAGCGGGTTGCCCGAATAGGTGGTGTTCGCGCCATAGGGCTGATCGACGATCAGGGCGTAGGAAAAGCTCTCGTTCACACGGTTGGTGTAGCTGAAGCCGAACTGGGTGTAGTTGTCACCCACGTCATAGCTTCCGGTGCCAACGCCGGTATCGGTGCCGGTCACGCTCGGCATCACGATGCCGAAAGACAGGTTGAAGGTGCCGTCGTCACTGAAGATGGCGCTGGTCGACTGGCCGGAACGGTCCAGACCACCTGCGGTGGCAATTGCCGTGCTCGCCAGAAGGGCGGCGGCTGCAAGCCCGATGTTTTTCATGTTTTGTCCCTCATTGGTGGCCGCAAGGCGGCCCCTCCTCATGCCGACAGCTTTTCACAACCTTTGCAGGTGGCAAATACTTCCCTGACGTCAGGGCCCCGCAGGCCCTGTGGCTATACGAAAGATTTCGGCCATTGTGACGCAATTGCTACAGTTGCCCTAACGTCAGGCGCGGCGTCTCTCGGCCACGACGTTGAGATAGTTAGCGCCAAAGATCAAAGCCGCGCCGAAGAACACGGCCAGGCTCAGCGGTTCATCATACAGAATCATGCCCACCATCGCGATCACCGGCAGGCGCGCGAAATCGATGGGCAGAACCACCGTGGCCGGGGCCAGCGTCATGGCCGTGGTGATGCAGAAATGCGCGGTCAGCCCGCCCAGGCCGATGACCAGGATCCAGGGCATTTCGGCCATGCCGGGCAGGGCAATGTCGCCGTCATATCCCGAGCAGACCAGCCCCAGCACCAGCTGCATGGTGGTGAGGTAGAAGAGGATGCAGGTCACGCTGTTATGGCGCGTGAGCTGCTTGGTGAATATCCCCGTCAGCGCGAAACAGATTGCCGCCAGCGCTGCCGTCACCGTCCCGAGCGAGATCGGTGCCGTGCCGGGCTGCGCCACGATCAGGATGCCCAGGAACCCGCACAGCACCACCGCCAGCTTGCGCAGGGTAAAGCGTTCCCCCAGCAGGAACGGGGCCAGCACGATCACCCACAGCGGGCTGGTGAATTCCAGCGCGAAGACCTGCGCCAGCGGGATCAGCGTGAGCGAGAAGAACCACAGGTTCTGACCCGCGAAATGGGCGATGTTGCGCAGGGCGTGGCGGGGCAGGTCACGGGTGGTGATCTCGCCCGTCTTGCCGCGCAGCACGGCCACGGTTGTCACGATCACCACGCCGATGATCGAGCGGTAGGTCATCATCTCGAATGTGTCGAGGTTCGACGACAGCGCCCGCCCCGCCACCGCCATGGCCGAAAAGGACACGATCGCGCCGATCATCCAGAGCGCGGCGCGCCCGGCCTGCGAGGGCTCGGTCATCGGGTCTTGGCGGGTCATGTCGGGGATCCTGCTCGGGTCTTGGGCAAATGGGTGACAGGCGGGCCGCGCTTTGACAAGGCCCCGTGTTTCAGCCCGCGCGCAGCATCGTGAAGGGCAGGGGGCTGGTCGGGGCCCGCTGTTGCCCCCACATTAGCGCAGACACGACGACGCAAGGAGCATCGCCCATGACCCGCTATCGCAAGACGCAAGAGGCCCTGTCTGCCCTGACCCCGGAACAGTTCCGGGTGACGCAGGAAAACGGGACGGAACGGCCCTTTACCGGCGAATATGACCATCATTTCGAGCCGGGCATCTACGTGGATATCGTGTCGGGCGAGCCGCTCTTTGCCTCCAGCCAGAAATTCAATTCCGGTTGCGGCTGGCCCTCCTTCGCCAAGCCGCTGGAGGCTGCGCATGTGGTCGAACTGCGCGACACGACCCACGGCATGATCCGCACCGAGGTGCGCTCGGCCCATGGCGACAGCCACCTGGGCCACGTCTTCCCCGACGGCCCGCGCGAGATGGGGGGGCTGCGTTATTGCATCAACTCGGCCTCGCTGCGCTTCGTGCCCAAGGCCGAGATGGAGGCGGAGGGCTACGGCGCCTATCTCGGCCAGGTGAGTTGACGCCAAGTCGCCCGCGCGAAAGTTTGAACTATCGCTTTGGCTGTGTTTTTTTGCCTCCTACTCACGGAACACAAGATCGGCCCAAGGCAGGTGGAACTCTACACACTCGAAAACCCCGTATTTCAAATGTATCTTTTCGTGGTTGCCGTCAGCGTCGCGAAAATGATGTATCAAAATCTCCTGGCATCCATCCGCATGGTGGTGTCGGGAACGGGTATGCAAAGCCCCGAGGATTTGCGGCCGGGTCTGCTGAATCCAGACCCGAAACTGTCGCAACTTTCGGCAGGCGACTACGTGGATCGGCCCCGGCGCATCCTGCAAACGGACCTGGAGGTTAATCCTGCGTTCTGGGTTGTGGGACTTGGATTCGTCGCGGTAAACCCTCCCCTCCTGTTCGCCGAGATCTTATTCGTGGGCTTTTTTG